>NZ_JAXDEQ010000006.1:0-216241 GCF_035065025.1 Pseudomonas sp. YuFO8
ATGTCTGCTCTATCTTCGGCAAAACTGACCAGGTGCTGCAAATAGGCGGGCAGCATGGCGCGGGTCATGTCTTTAAGAAAGTTCTGTTCAAAGGTTACATCTTTAATGTCTTCGTTGCTGTTTTCTTGAATGTTTTCTTTGTCGTCCATGATATTACCCCTTTTTGGTAGTTGGTAGTTGTAAATAATAGCAGGGGTGCGATTAAGCTGTTTGGTATTGGTGTAATGGTTTATTGCCGGTGGCGATAATCAAATGCCTAAACAAAAAAAACCTCGGCTCTTTCAAGTCGAGGCTATTGCGTGTTAACGGTAACGCTTACAGTGTTGGGTAGTCGATGTAGCCGACCGGGCCCTTGGCATAGAACAGCTCAGGACGCGCGTCATTCAGTGGCGCATCCGCTTTCAAGCGCGCCGGCAGGTCCGGGTTGGCAATGAACGGTACGCCGAAGGCGACGGCATCGGCTTTGCCGCTGGCCAACCATTGGTTGGCACTGTCCTTGGTGAAGCGTTCGTTGATGATGTACGGGCCGCCAAAGGCTTCCTTGATCTGCGGGCCGAGGCTGTCGGCGCCTTCTTTCTCGCGCGAGCAGATGAATGCGATGCCACGCTTGCCCAGTTCGCGAGCGACGTAGGTGAAGGTTTCTGCCAGGTTGTCATCGCCCATGTCATGGGAGTCGGCGCGCGGTGCCAGGTGCACACCGACACGGCCGGCGCCCCAGACTTCGATCGCGGCGTCGGTCACTTCCAGCAACAGGCGAGCACGGTTTTCCACGGAACCACCATAGTTGTCGGTACGCTGGTTGGTGCTGCTTTGCAGGAACTGGTCGAGCAGGTAACCGTTGGCGCCGTGGATTTCCACGCCGTCGAAACCGGCGGCCTTGGCGTTCTCGGCACCGGTGCGGTAGGCGTCGACGATGTCGGCGATTTCCTCGGTTTCCAGGGCGCGCGGGGTCGGGTAGTCGGCCAGTGGACGAACCAGGCTGACATGACCCTTGGGCTGGATGGCGCTCGGAGCGACCGGTGCTTCACCACCCAGGTACGATGGGTGCGATACACGACCCACGTGCCACAGTTGCAGGAATATCTTGCCGCCCGCGCCGTGGATCGCCTTGGTCACGTTGGCCCAGCCACGCACCTGGTCGTTGGACCAGATACCCGGGGTGTCCGGGTAGCCGACGCCCATCGGCGTGACCGAAGTGGCCTCGCTGAGGATCAGGCCGGCGGAGGCGCGTTGTACGTAGTACTCGGCCATCAGGGCATTCGGTACGCGGCCTTCATCGGCGCGGCAACGGGTCAGCGGGGCCATGATGATGCGGTTGGCCAACTCGAGGTCGCCCAGTTTGATCGGATCGAAAATAGTAGTCATTTATTGCATCCCTCGTGAGGTATCAGTTGGTAGCGGGGGCCAGTTCGGGATTACCGCTCTGACGGAAAGTGATCAGGGTGACCAGCAGGGCGAGCACCGCCAGTACGGCTGCCGCGAGGGGCACGCTGGTCAGGCCGAACCCGTGAGCGATGACGCTGCCGCCGACCCAGGCGCCGAGGGCGTTGCCGACGTTGAAGGCGCCGATGTTCAGGGTCGAGACCAGGTTCGGCGCGGCCTTGCCGTAGGTCACCACGTTGACTTGCAGGGCGGGCACGGCGGCAAAACACGCGGTGGCCCAGAGGAACAGGGTGATTTCGGTGGGGATCAGCGCGACGCTGGTCCAGGTCAGCACGGTGGAGACCACGGCCATGGCGACGAAGACGCCGATCAGCGTCGCGGCCAGGCCTTTGTCCGCCAGCTTGCCGCCAATGATGTTGCCCACCGTCAGGCCCAGGCCGATCAGCATCAGGGTCCAGGTCACGCCACGGGGCGAGACGCCGGTGACTTCGCCCAATAGCGGGGCGACGTAGGTAAACAGGGTGAACACCGACGCGGCGAACAGTGCGGTCATGCTCAGGGACAGCCAGATGCCGGCGCCTTTGAGAGCGCGCAATTCGGCGCGCATGTCGAGTTTCTCTTCATCGCGCTTGGCCGGCAGGAAGCGGATCAGGCCAATCAGTGCGATAACACCGATCACGGTCACTGCCCAGAAGGTCGAACGCCAGCCGGCCTGCTGACCGAGCGCGGTGCCCAGCGGCACGCCCAGTACGTTGGCCAGGGTCAGGCCGGTGAACATCAAGGCCACGGCCGATGCGCGCTTGTTGGCCGGCACCAGTCCCGCCGCCACGACCGAGCCGATACCGAAGAACGCACCGTGGCACAGCGCGGTGACCACGCGGGCAAACATCAGCACGTTGTAGTCGCTGGCCACTGCGCAGAGCAGGTTGCCGATAATGAAGATGCCCATCAACGCGACCAGGGCGGCCTTGCGCGGCAGCCGGGCGGTGGCCAGTGCCATGAACGGCGCACCGATGGCCACGCCCAGGGCGTACCCGGTCACCAGCCAGCCGGCGCCGGGGATCGACACACCGAGGTCGGCAGCCACGTCGGGCAGCAAGCCCATGATGACGAACTCGGTGGTGCCGATGGCGAAGGCGCTCAAGGCCAATATGAGTAGCGAGAGGGGCATTGGATAATTCCTTTTCGGCTGGCTGACGTAAAGGGTCAGAGCTCTTTGCTGAAGACTTTGAGGAACTCCTGAATGGTTTCCTCATTGCGTTTAAAGAAATGCCACTGGCCGACTTTGCGGCTGCTGATCAGGCCGGCGCGTTGCAGGGTGGCCAGGTGCGCGGACACCGTGGACTGCGACAAACCGCAACGTTGATCGATCTGCCCGGCGCAAACGCCGTGCTCGTTGCTGTGGGACTGGTCTGGAAATTCGACGTCCGGATTTTTGAGCCAGTGCAGGATTTCTCGCCGTACCGGGTGCGCCAGGGCTTTTATTATTTCGTCGAGTTCAAGGTTCATGGTTGGGGGCTCGTGATGTGTAAAACGCTATATCGCGATGAAGCGAACTTTAAATCGTTATTTCGCGATATACCAATATGATTTTGGTCTGACGACCGAATAAATCGGTATATCGGGTTATAACGATATGTTGGGTGTAGAGACACAGGCGCAATGTTAAGCTGCGCCCATGAACTATCTCGCACATCTTCACCTCGGTGGCCAGCGTCCTGGTCAATTGCTCGGCAGCCTGTATGGCGATTTCGTCAAAGGGCGGCTGCAAGGGCAGTTCGACCCGGAGATCGAAGCGGCCATCCAGCTGCATCGCAGCATCGACGTTTTCACCGATCGCCATCCGCTGGTGGATACCGCGTTGTCGCGGTTTTCCCTGACGCGTCGGCGCTATGCCGGCATCGTGCTCGACGTGTTTTTCGACCATTGCCTGGCCCGGGACTGGGCGCTGTATGCCGACCGGCCGCTGGAGTTGTTCACTTCGGACGTGTACCGGGTGCTGTCCACACAAGCGCAACTACCGGAACGCCTGGCGAAAATCGCTCCGCACATGGTGGCCAACGACTGGTTGGGCTCGTATCAGGAATTTGAAGTGTTGGAGCAGGTGTTGCGGGGGATTTCGCGGCGCCTGACCCGGCCGGAAGAGCTGGCGGCTGCGATGCAGGAACTGCGGGTGCTGTATGAGCCGTTGAGCGAGGATTTCCGGTTGTTCTATCCGCACCTTCAGGATTTCGTCCAGGCAACGCAGATCTAGGGTGGGAGCGGGCTTGCTCGCGAATGCGGTATGTCAGTCAACATCAATGGTGAAGGAGAATCCGCATTCGCGAGCAAGCCCGCTCCCACAGGGGAAATGGGTCAGGCCGCGATAGCGGGGCGTATTGGGGCTTGCTGTTTCTCCGGTATGGCCCCAAACAACGCCTTCTGCACCGCCTGCTGGGCTTCGAACGCCAATGCCGCACGCTCGCGACCTTCGCAGGCAATCGGCTTGAGCAGGTGAATTTCCACACCGCCCCGGTCATTGGCAAACAGGCGCATCAAGTGCGACAACAGATCATCGTCGCCAATGAACGGCGCCAGGGTGTCGGGCTCGCCGTTGCGCACATAACGAATCGCCACCGGTTGCAGCGCCACTTCGGAGTCGATGGCGGCTGACAGCAAGCGACCGTGGAAGGTGCGCAGCGAGCGACCGTCCGTGGTGGTGCCCTCGGGGAACATCAGCAGCGGGTGGGCGTGCGCCAGGTGGCGGGTCATCTGTTTGCGGATCAACTGGCTGTCGCCCGAACCACGGCGGATGAACAGGCTGCCGGCCTTGGCTGCCAGCCAGCCGGCGACGGGCCAGGTGCGCACTTCGGCCTTGGACAGGAACGACAGCGGCGTGAGCATGCCCAGCAGCGGTATATCGGTCCAGGACACGTGATTGCTGACCCACAGCATCGGCACTTGCGGCAGCTTGCCGTGAACCGTCACATCGAAGGGCAGGGCGTTGCCCAGGCGCGCCATGAAAAACCGCGACCAGCGCTGGCGGCGTTCCATCGAATGGGCCAGCCCAAGCCGCTCGAACACGCCGAACACGCTGGCCATGCTCAAGCCGAGCCCGACCACCAGTAACACCCGTGCGATTCGCGCGTACACGCGCAAGCGACTCATTACACGGCCGCCTTGAAGTGTTTGGCGTAACGCGGGCAGAGTTCGTCGCGCTTGAGCAGGATGAACACATCGGCCACCTGGAAATCTTCATCCCAGCACGGCTCTCCGCAGATCTTCGCGCCCAGGCGCATGTAGGCCTTGAGCAGCGGCGGCATTTCGGCGATCACGTTGGAGGGAATATCCAGGGTCGGCAGCGGCTTTTTCGGTTCGGCGCGCAGGTGTTCGGTGCACAGGTAGCGTTCGCGCAGGCGCTGCATGATCGCATGGGCCTGGATCCCGCCGTCCTGCATCGGGATGCTCGCGCACCCCATCAGGTAGCTGTAGCCGCCCTGGTTCAGTACTTCGGCCAGCTCACCCCAGAGCACGGCGATGGTGCCGCCGTTGCGGTAGGCCGGGTCGACGCAGGTGCGGCCGATTTCCAGGATCGGGCCTTGCAGATGGACCAGGCCGTGCAGGCTGAATTCTTCCTCGCTGTAGAACTTGCCCAGGCTGCTGGCGGCGGTGTGGTCGAGCAGGCGGGTGGTCGCCACCAGGCGCCCGGTGTTCAGGTCGCGCACGCCGATGTGGGTGCAGTGAACATCGTAGTCATCCATGTCCAGACCCAGTTCCGCGCCTTTGAGCTTGGCGTTGAATTCGCCGCTGAACACGTTGAAGCGCAGGGCCTGGGCTTGCTGCAAAGCCTCTTCGCCCACCAGGCGTTCGGCTTGCAGGCGGCGTTCGTTGCCGGTGTCGCTGATGCGGGCGATCTGAGTCATGACGAATCTCCGTGCGGGCTGCTCACCCGTCTTTGGGTTACAGCGAATCGACTTTCTTTATCCAGCCGTGTTGTGCAAAGTCAGGCTATGTAGCCCCGGTGTCATCGCCATTAAGCTTTGGTGATGCTTGTATGACAGCCCACAAGGAGCCTCTTATGCCCTGGCAAACCCTGTTGAACCGCCACGCTCGCCTGCCCGCCAACCCGGATCTGGGCGAAGGGTTCGCCACGTTGTTGCAGCAGCTGGGCCACGTCACTCCGTTTGAACTGGCCGTGGTCGGCGCACGCATGATGGCGACGCCGGGGTTGGCGTTCCTGGTGGGTTATCAGGCGGCGTTGCGCATGCTCTGGCCAAGCGCGCCGCCGAGCCTTGGCGCGTTGTGCGCCACCGAGCAACGCAGCCTGCGGGTGGCTGACATGCAGACCCGCCTGCACGATTTGCGCTTGAGCGGGCGCAAGGATTTCGTCACCGCAGGCGATGCCGCCGACTGGCTGCTGATTGCCGCGCGCAGCGAACAGCCCGGCGAAACGCCGCGCCTGAGCCTGGCGGTGGCCTACCCCGATGAGCCGGGCGTGCGGGTGGAGAAACTGCCGCCGATCCCGTTGATGCCGGACATCAGCCATGGCCGCCTGATTCTCGATAACGCACTGTGCGAACTGCTGGCGGGGGATGGCTGGGATGCCTACGTCAAGCCGTTCCGAACCCTGGAAGACATCTATGTATTGAGTGCCATGACCGCCTGGCTGTACGGCGTCGGTCAGGACTGTGACTGGCCGCAGGCCTTGCAATTGCGCTTGCTGGCGCTGCTGGCCGGGTGTGCGGAGGTCAGTCGACATCCCCCCGTCAGTCCGGCGGGGCATGTATTGCTCGGTGGGTTGTTTGCGCAGTTCGAGGGGCTCAAGGGTGAGATCAATGAAGCGCTGGCCGAGGGGCCGCCGGAGTGGGCGGCCATGTGGCAGCGGGATCAGGGGGTGATGGAACTGGCGGCTGAAGCGCGGGGCAAGCGATTGGCTAAGGCACTCGTGAATTTTCAGTGAATTGACCGGCCCCTTCGCGAGCAAGCCCGCTCCCACATTTTGAAATGCGTTCCCCTGTGGGAGCGGGCTTGCTCGCGAAGGCGGCCGCATTAACAACACCAATCCCGGAACTGTCATCAACCTCTACTAGGCTCAGCAGTTCATCCCCACGAGCCCACGCCATGTTCAAAGGCTTGTCCCTGATCTTCATGCTGCTGCTCAGCCTCACGGCCCGCGCTGAAAACTGGCCCGCCGAACAATGGTCGCCCGGCCCGACTGTCACCGGCCCAGCACTCCAGGCCCTGGAAAACTACGCCTTCCCACCCCGCGACGACACCACCCATCAAGGCATCCGCACCGACGCCTTGCTCGTCATCCGCGACGGCCAGTTGATCTACGAGCGCTACGCCGGCCCGACCACTGCCCATACACCGCATCTCACCTGGTCCATCAGCAAAAGCCTGATGGCCACCGTCCTCGGCGTGGCGTATGGCGAAGGCCGGTTCAAGCTGCAGGACAAGGTGGCCAAATTCTATCCGCCACTGCAAAAACACCCGGACCTGACCCTGGCCGACCTGCTGCACTGGGCCTCGGGTCTCGACTGGCAGGAAAATTACGAATACGCACCGCTCAACTCCTCAGTGGTGGCCATGCTCTACACCCGAGGTCACCGCGATATGGCCGCCTTCACCGCCGATCACCGCAGCTACGCCGCACCGGGGCAGGCGTTTCGTTATTCCAGTGGCGACACCAATCTGCTGTCCGCCGCGCTGAAAGCCATCGTCGGTGCGCAGCGCTACGCGGACTATCCGTGGACCGCGCTGTTCGAACCGCTGGGCATTCGCCGAGCGATCTGGGAAACCGACGCCGCGGGCACCTTCGTCGCCTCGTCCTATGCCTACCTCACCGCTCGGGATCTGGCCCGCATCGGACTGTTGATGGCGCGGGACGGTCGCTGGGGCGACAGACAACTGCTGCCCAAGGACTGGGTGGCATTCAATCGCGAACCCTTCGCTCACTATCGCGCGAACCAGGATGATGCAGTACCCGGCGGCCACTGGTGGCTCAATCGTGCCGCGGCCGGGGTTGCCCGACCCTGGCCCGATGCGCCCGCCGACACCTTCGCCGCCCTAGGCCATTGGGGGCAGGCGCTGTATGTGATTCCCGGGGAAAACCTGGTGATCGTGCGTTATGGCGATGACCGCGATGGCCTCTACCAGCACAACGAATTGCTCAAGCTCGCGCTGAAGGCGTTTGCCGGGACGGTGAAACCATGAGCGGTTTCATGAGGCGCCGACCGATCAGTTCATTGTTGTTGATCCTGCTGCTCGCCTTGCTTGGCTGGGTCTGGCAGGAGCGGGTGGCGCTATGGGCCTTCCCGGACATCATCAGCGCCTACACCGCCAAGGAATACTGTTCGTGCCGCTACGTGATGAACAACGACGCCGGGTATTGCCGTGGCTACGTCAAGCAATGGCTGCCATTCAGCGGCTTTACCGATGACGCGGTCAGCAAGCGCATCACTGTCAGCGGGATGGGGCGCAGCAATATGGCCGTGTGGATCGGCGAGCACCAGGGCTGTCGCCTGAACCCCTGACCTGCAGGTTCCATCTGGTGGAACCACATTCGATTGTCCTCGCGCGCGACTCGCGGTTATCTGGCGGTGAGCGCGACCTGCCTTTTTAAACGTCGCGAAATCATAACGAACAAAAAGAACGGGAATACACCCGGCCCGAGGAAATCGTCATGACCCGACATCAACACATTCTTGCCTGGCTCAACGACGTCGCCAGCGACCTGCACGCCACCCGCCAGGACATCCACGCCCACCCGGAACTCGGCTTCGAGGAAAACCGCACCTCGGCGCTGGTGGCCAGATCCCTTTCGGAATGGGGCTACGAGGTGCACACGGGCATCGGCAAGACCGGGGTCGTCGGTGTGCTGCGCAATGGCGACAGCCCGCGCAAACTTGGCTTGCGCGCGGACATGGACGCGCTGCCGATCATCGAGAATACCGGCGCCGCTTACAGCAGCCGGCATCAGGGCTGCATGCACGCCTGCGGGCACGACGGCCACACCACAATGTTGTTGGGCGCGGCCCGTTACCTGGCGGCGACTCGCCAGTTCGACGGCACCCTGACCCTGATTTTCCAGCCGGCCGAAGAAGGCCAGGGCGGCGCCGAAGCGATGCTCGCCGATGGCTTGCTCGAACGTTTTCCCTGCGACGCACTGTTCGGCATGCACAACATGCCGGGCCTGCCGGCGGGGCACCTGGGCTTTCGCGAAGGGCCGATGATGGCTTCCCAGGATTTGCTCAACGTCACGATTGAAGGTGTCGGCGGTCACGGCTCGATGCCGCACCTGTCGGTCGATCCATTGGTGGCGGCGGCCAGCGTAGTGATGGCCCTGCAAACGGTGGTTGCGCGCAACATCGATGCGCAACAGGCAGCGGTGGTGACGGTCGGTGCATTGCAGGCCGGGGAGGCCGCCAACGTCATCCCTCAGCAGGCGATCCTGCGCCTGAGCCTGCGTGCATTGAATGCCCAGGTGCGTGAGCAGACCCTCGAGCGGGTGCGCGCGATCATCGAATCCCAGGCCCAAAGTTTTGGTTGCAGTTCGACCATCGAACACCGTCCGGCTTACCCGGTGCTGGTCAACCACGCCGCCGAAACCGAGTTCGCCCGGCAAGTCGGCGTCGAGCTGATCGGTGCCGACGCGGTGGACGGCAACACGCCCAAGCTGATGGGCAGCGAAGACTTCGCCTGGATGCTGCAACGCTGCCCCGGCGCCTACCTGTTCATCGGCAACGGTGTGTCGCGGCCGATGGTGCACAACCCCGCCTACGACTTCAACGACGACATCCTGCTGACCGGCGCGGCGTATTGGGGCGCGCTGGCCGAGAGCTGGCTCAAGCCGGCCTGAGCCTTTCACTTTCTACTGCCGCTGGACCGGGCGCGTCATGTCGCGCCCGGCATCACCCAACAGGTTTCTGGAGAGTTCCCCATGCACACTTCGAGCACCGGTGTTTCGCGCACCCGGCAAGTGGTCGCGGCCGTTATCGGCAATGCGCTGGAATGGTATGACTTCATTGTCTACGGCTTTCTGGCGAGCATCATCGCCCGGCAATTTTTCCCTTCCGAAGACGAGTACGCCTCACTGCTGATGGCCCTGGCGACCTTCGGCGTCGGTTTCTTCATGCGCCCGGTGGGCGGCATCCTGCTGGGCATGTATTCGGACCGCAAAGGCCGTAAGGCGGCGATGCAGATGATCATCCGCCTGATGACCGTTTCGATCGCACTGATCGCCTTCGCGCCGAACTACGCCGCCATCGGCATGGGTGCGCCGCTGTTGATCGTGGTCGCGCGGATGCTCCAGGGCTTCGCCACCGGTGGTGAATACGCCAGCGCCACGGCGTTCCTGGTGGAAAGCGCGCCGGCGCACCGCAAGGGTCTGTACGGCTCGTGGCAATTGGTCGGGCAATGCCTGGCGGTGTTTTCCGGGGCGGGCATGGTGGCGCTGTTCACCCATCTGTTGACCCCCGAGGCCCTGGACAGCTGGGGATGGCGGATTCCCTTCATGATCGGCCTGTTGATCGGCCCGGTCGGCCTGTGGATTCGCAAGCACATGGAGGAACCCGAAGAGTTTCTTGAGGCGCGCAAACAGGCCAAGGGCGAAAGCCCGGGTTTGCTGCAAGTGATCCGCGAACATCGCCGCGCCATTCTGGTGTCGATGGGCCTGGCCTGTGGTGCGACGGTGTCGTTCTACGTGGTGCTGGTGAACATGCCGACTTTCGCCCACAAGAACCTCGGCCTGCCGCTGGACCAGGTGCTGCTGGTGCAGATGCTCGCGGTGGCGGTGATGACCGTGGTGATCCCGCTGTCCGGCGCCTTGTCGGATCGCCTCGGCCGTCGCCCGGTGCTGATGGCCTTCACCCTGGCGTTTTTCCTGATGGTCTATCCGCTGTACGTGTGGGTCGCGGCGGCGCCCTCGGTGGAACGCTTGCTGGTGATGCAACTGTTGCTGTGCACGGCGATCGGCGGGTTTTTCGGGCCGGCACCGACGGCGCTTGCCGAACAGTTTCCGATTGAAGTGCGCTCCACCGGGGTGTCGGTGGCCTATAACGTCGCGGTCATGGTGTTCGGCGGTTTTGCCCCGCTGATCGTGACCTGGCTGAGCAAGGTCCTGGCCACGCCGGTGGCGCCATCCTTCTACGTGTTGTTCGCTTGCGTGCTGACGCTATTGGGCACTTACTGCATGCAGGAAGCACCACGGGCAAAGAAATCCGTAGCACTTAACCTTGGGGTGAAACCTTGAGCATGAATCCGATTGTTGAAATGGACGCCGATGCATTGTCCCGGGCGATTCACGGGCGGCAGGTGTCCTGCCGTGAAGTGATGCAGGCGTATCTGGCGCAGATCGAGCGCTTCAATCCGCAGGTCAATGCGCTGGTGTCGCTGCGACCCGCCGAGGAGCTACTGGCAGAGGCCGACGCCTGCGACCGGCAACTGGACCAGGGCCAGTCCCGGGGCTGGATGCACGGCATGCCGCAAGCGGTCAAGGACCTGGCGGCCACCGCCGGCTTGCGCACGACCATGGGCTCGCCGCTGTTCGCCGAGCAAGTGCCGCAGCACGACGCCATCAGCGTGGCGCGGGTGCGTGACTGCGGCGCGATCATCATCGGCAAGAGCAACGTGCCGGAATTCGGCCTCGGCTCGCAGACCTACAACAGCGTGTTCGGCACCACCACCAATGCCTACGATCCGGCACTGGTCGCCGGCGGCAGCAGCGGCGGGGCGGCGGTGGCGCTGGCGTTACGCATGCTGCCGGTGGCCGACGGCAGTGACATGATGGGCTCGCTGCGCAACCCGGCGGCGTTCAACAACGTGTTCGGCTTTCGCCCGTCCCAGGGCCGCGTGCCCCATGGCCCGCAACCCGAGGTGTTTGTCCAGCAACTGGCCACCGAAGGGCCGATGGGCCGCACCGTCACCGATGTTGCGCGGTTACTTGGCACCCAGGCCGGGTACGATTCGCGCGCGCCGTTGTCGCTGACCCAGGATCCGGAGATTTTCCATCAGTCGCTGGCCCAGGATTTCAGCGAGGTGCGCGTAGGTTGGCTGGGCGACTACAACGGCTACCTGCCGATGGACCCGGGCGTGATGAGCCTGTGCGAGGCGGCGCTGCAGGACTTCACGGCCCTGGGTTGCAAGGTCGAAGCCTGCCAGCCGGATTTTTCCATGGAGCGCCTGTGGCAGGCCTGGCTGGTGCACCGTCACTGGCTGGTGCAGGGCGGCCTCGGTAGCCTGTATGCCGATCCGCACAAACGCGAGCAGCTCAAACCCGAAGCCCAATGGGAAATCGAGGGTGGCCTGCGCCTGACGGCGGCGGATGTCTATCAGGCCTCGGTCAGTCGCAGCGAGTGGTATCGCGCCTTGAACGATTTGTTCGAACGTTACGATTTCCTGCTGCTGCCCACTGCCCAAGTGTTCCCTTTTGATGCACAAACCCCTTGGCCGCGTGTCGTTGGCGGGCAAAGCATGGACACTTATCACCGCTGGATGGAAGTGGTGATCGGACCGACCCTGGCCGGTTTGCCGAGCATGAACGTGCCGGTGGGTTTCAATCCGGCCGGGCTGCCGATGGGCCTGCAAATCATTGGCCCGGCCCAGGCCGATCGTGCGGTGCTGCAACTGGCTCATGCCCACGAGCAACTGACCCAGTGGGTCAAGCGCCGGCCGCCCGGCTGTCTGCAAAGTGCGTGAAACCGGTGGGCAGGCCCACATCTTGCTGCAAGAATCGATCATCCATTAGCGCCCAAGGAGATCGGACACATGGACAGCAAGGCAGAAACCGGCAGCGTACGTTCGGTCGAGCGCGCCCTGGCGATCGTCGAGTTGCTGGGTGAGCATCAGGCGTTGGGCCTGGAGGAGTTGCACTACCTCACCTGTCTGCCCAAGGCCACGGTGTCGCGCATGTTGCTGACCTTGCAGGAGCAAGGCTGGATCTATCGCGGCTTGAGCGACCGGCGTTACCGCCTGTGCGCCAAGCGCCTGTTCGGTGACAGCCGGCAGCGCTTCAAGCGGCGCCTGGTGGAAAACGCCGCGCCGCTGTTGCTGGAGTTGAGCGAACGCACCGGACTGGTGGCGGACCTGTCGTGCTTCGATGGCGAACGGGTGGAGGTGATGGAAAGTGCGATCCCGCAGGTGTTGCGCAAGCGCTATCCGAACAACTGCCAGATCGTCGGCCAGCACGCCAGCCTGTTCCATTCGGCCATGGGCCGCGCCTGCCTGGGTGAGCTGCAAAGCCATGAAGTGGAACGCCTGGCCGAGCGTGAGCGCCTCTGCGACGAATCGCTGTTCAGCGCTACCGAACAGGCGTTGCATCAAGGTTTTGGCCAGCGCACCGAAGGCTACTGGGAATACCCGGTGCGGTTACCTTTCCTGATCCGGGCGGTGGCCTTGCCGATTCACACCGATGGCCGGCTGGTGGGCAGCATGGCGTTGCACTGGCCGATGGATCAGGCGCCGGTGGAACGGGTGCTGAGCCTGCACCTGAACAGCCTCGCCGCAACCATTGGCAATGTGCAGCAGGCGATGGCGTAAGGCCCAAAAAGATCGCAGCCTGCGGCAGCACCTACAGGATCCGGGTGCGAATGCGATCCTGTAGGAGCTGCCGCAGGCTGCGATCTTTTGATCGTGGGTTTGCAATAGCGGCGGGGCCAGTTAAGGTTCAGCACAGGTTTATCTGCCCCCCGAGTGTTTATGTTCCAGCGGTCTGTCTGCAAAACCCTCGCCTGCCTGTTGTTGGCCGGCGCTTCGTTGTCGGCCCAGGCCAATTGGTACCTGGACGGCGAATCCTCGCGGCTGTCGTTCGTCAGCACCAAAAACGCCAATGTGTCCGAAGTGCAGCGCTTCCTGGTGTTGCACGGCAAAGTCGATCCCGGCGGAAAAGCCGAAGTGGAGGTCGAGCTGGAATCGGTCAACAGCGGCATTCCCTTGCGCGATGAACGCATGCGCAAGGAGCTGTTCGAGATCGAGAAATTTCCCGAAGCCCTGATCACCACGCAAATCGACCTGCGCCCGATCAACGACCTCGCGCCAGGCGCACAACTGGAATTGCGCCTGCCGCTGACCGTCGACCTGCACGGCAAGCAACACACCTACAACGCCGAACTGCTGGCCACCCGTCTCGATGACCGGCGTTTCCAGGTGGTGACTCTGGAGCCGGTGGTGGTCAATGCCGAAGATTTCGACCTGGCGCCGGGCTTGGACGCGTTGCGCAAGGTCGCCGGCCTGTCGGCCATCAGCCTGTCGGTGCCGGTGGGTGCGGTGCTGATCTTCACGGCGCGTTGACATGGCCGGCCCGATCTTTCCCTGGCGTGAAGGCAATAGTTTCCAGTTGCTGGTCGACGGCCCGCAATTCTTCCCGCGCATGCTGGTGGCGATCGCCCGCGCCGAAGAACAGGTCGAGCTGGAACTGTATCTGGTGGAGGCGGGCGCCTGCGCCGAGGCCATGGTCCAGGCGCTGGTCCAGGCCGCCGAGCGCGGTGTGCGGGTGCGTTGCCTGTTCGATGATTACGGCAGCCTGGCCTTTACCCTGACCCTGCGCCAGCGACTCACGGCCGCCGGCGTCGAGTTGCGCTTCTACAATCGCCTGAGCTGGCGGCGCTGGGTCGGCAATTTCTACCGCGATCACCGCAAGTTGCTGCTGGTGGACCAGAGCCTGGCGGTGGTCGGTGGCACCGGCGTGACCGATGAATTCTGGACGCCAAACGAAGACGTCAGCGAGTGGCACGAAGTAATGGTGGAAATCACCGGTCCGCTGGTGCTCGACTGGCAATTGCTGTTCGACCGCCAATGGATCGCCAACCGCCATCGCCGCGCCTGGCGCCCGGCTTCGCACTTCGGCCTGCCGCGCCTGCCCCGCGTGCCGTCCACGGGTGAGGGCATGGGCCGCGTCGCCTATGCCGACGCCCGCCAGCACCGGGACATCCTGCAATCGCTGATTCGTGCATTGAACAGCGGCCAGAAACGCATCTGGCTGGCCACGCCGTATTTCCTGCCGACCTGGAAAGTCCGTCGCTCACTGCGCCGCGCAGCCTCCCGCGGCGTCGATGTGCGGCTGCTGTTGACCGGGCCGCGCACCGATCACCCGTCGGTGCGTTACGCCGGGCATCGCTACTACCCGCGACTGCTCAAGTCAGGGGTGAAGATTTTCGAATACCAGCCGTGTTTCCTGCACCTGAAAATGGTCCTGATCGATGACTGGGTGAGCATTGGTTCGTGCAATTTCGACCACTGGAATTTGCGTTTCAATCTGGAGGCCAACCTTGAAGCATTGGACGCTGGATTGACCCGTGACGTGGTGGCGAGTTTCGAAAAGGACTTCTCTCTGAGCCAGGAAGTCAGCCTGGAGGCATGGCAGCGCCGCCCGCTGTGGAAGCGGGTCAAGCAGCGAGTGTGGGGGTGGGTGGATCGGTTGGTGGTCAATCTGCTGGATCGACGGGGCTAGTCGCTACACCAAAGACCCCTGTAGGAGCTGGCTTGCCAGCGAAGGCGGTATAACATCCAACCAAGATGTTGAATGTTATGGCCTCTTCGCTGGCAAGCCAGCTCCTACAGAGGATCGCGGAGTTACAGCAGTTCAAAGCTCTGCTGCGTCACATCCTGGGAATCCAGGCCGATCTGCACGTTGAACTTGCCCGGCTCCGCCACGTACTTGAGCTGGGTGTTGTAGAACTTCAGGTCGTCTTCGGTGATGGTGAAGTGCACGACTTTCTGTTCGCCGGCCTTGAGCATGATTTTCTGGAAGTTCTTCAGCTCCTTGATCGGGCGGATCATCGAGCCGGTCTCGTCCTGGATGTACAACTGCACCACGGTCTCGCCGTCGCGCTTGCCGGTGTTTTTCACCGTGATGCTGGCGTCGAGCTTGCCGGTCTTGTTCAGTGTGGTCGACGACAGCGCCATGTCGCCCAGGCTGAAATCGGTGTAGCTCAGGCCATAACCAAACGGGTACAGCGGGCCGGTGGTGTCATCGAAGTACTGCGAGGTGTAGTTGCCCGGTTTGCCCGGGGTGAACGGCCGGCCGATGGTCAGGTGGTTGTAGTAGGTCGGAATCTGGCCCACCGAGCGCGGGATGGTGATCGGCAGTTTGCCCGACGGGTTGTAGTCGCCGAACAGCACGTCGGCAATGGCGTTGCCGCCTTCGGTGCCGCTGAACCAGGTTTCCAGGATCGCGTCGGCCTGTTCCTTCTCCTCGAGAATCGACAACGGACGGCCGTTCATCAGCACCAGTACCAACGGTTTGCCGGTGGCTTTAAGGGCACGGATCAGCTCGCGCTGGTTTTCCGGGATGTTCAGGTCGGTACGGCTGGACGATTCGTGGGACATACCGCGGGACTCGCCCACGGCGGCCACCACCACGTCGGCATCCTTGGCCGCTTTCACCGCTTCGTCGATCAGCACGTTCGCCGGACGCGGGTCATCCACCACTTCCGGGGCGTCGAAGTTGAGGAAGTTCAGGTAACCGAGGATCTTCGGGTCGCTGGTGATGTTGGCGCCACGGGCGTAGATCAGCGTCGACTGTGCGCCCAGAGCGTTGGTCATGCCATCGAACAGGGTCACCGATTGCGCCGGGCGACCGGCGGCGGCCCAGCTGCCCATCATGTCGATTGGCGCTTTGGCCAGCGGGCCAACCAGGGCGATTTTCGCGGTTTTCTTCAGCGGCAGGGTTTCGCCCTGGTTTTTCAGCAACACCAGGCTGCGGCGCGCCACATCGCGGGCCTCGGCACGGTGCAGGCGGCTGTCGGCGTAGGTGTCGACCGGGTCATCCTCGGCCTTGCCGATGCGCAGGTACGGGTCCTTGAACAGGCCCATGTCGTACTTGGCGTCCAGTACCGCACGCACGGCGTTGTCGATGTCGCTCTGCTGGATCTCGCCGGCTTTGAGCAGCCCTGGCAGTTCCTTGCCGTACAGGGTGTCGTTCATGCTCATGTGGATGCCGGCCTTGATCGCCAGCTTCGCCGCTTCACGGCCATCGCGGGCGACACCGTGCTTGATCAGCTCGAAAATCGCTCCGTGGTCGCTGACCGCCAGGCCCTTGAAGCCCCATTCCTTGCGCAACAGGTCGTTCATCAGCCAGGTGTTGGCCGTGGCCGGCACGCCGTTGATCGAGTTCAGCGCGACCATCACCCCGCCCGCGCCGGCATCAATCGCGGCGCGGTACGGCGGCAGGTAGTCCTGGTACATCTTGACCGGGCTCATGTCGACCACGTTGTAGTCGCGACCGCCCTCGACCGCGCCATACAGGGCGAAATGCTTGACGCTGGCCATGATGCTGTCGGCGGCGTTGGCGCCAGTACCCTGGAACGCCTTGACCATTACGCCGGCAATGCGTGACACCAGGTAGGTGTCTTCGCCAAAGCCTTCGGACGTACGGCCCCAGCGCGGATCGCGGGAGATGTCGACCATTGGCGCGAAGGTGATATCGAGGCTGTCAGCCGCGGCTTCCTTGGCGGCAATGCGCCCGGACAGGCCGATGGCGTCCATGTCCCAGCTCGACGCCAGGGCCAGCGGGATCGGGAAAATGGTGCGGTGGCCGTGGATCACGTCGTAGGCGAAGAACATCGGGATCTTCAGGCGGCTGCGCATGGCCGCGTCCTGCATCGGACGGTTTTCCGGGCGGGTGATCGAGTTGAACGTACCGCCGATGTTGCCCGCCGCGATTTCCTTGCGGATCATTTCGCGCGGCATTTCCGGGCCGATGCTGATCAGGCGCAACTGGCCGATTTTTTCATCGAGGGTCATTTGCTTCATCAGGTTGCTGACGAAGGCGTCCTTGTTCTCCAGGGGTGCGGGCGTCGTGGCGGCCAGTACGTTTTGACTGGCCAGGCTGACGAACAGGCCCAGCAAACACAGCTTCTTCATGAATAGTTTTCTCAAGGGCCCAAGCGGCGATGTACACGCCGGCCAGCCAAAATTTAGGGAGCGACTATTGTTGTTCGGGTGCTGACTCAAAAAGCGACGGCCGAAAACGGCAGTCGAACACCGGAAGCGGTTTTTCTGCAGGGCATCTTTTAGCCCATTTGCCCCGACGCAATCCAGTGCCGCGCCGATTATGCCCGAAGAGCCGGCCGAGAGGGTCGCCGGTTGTTTTTTCCATGAAATGTGAACGGAGCATCACCGCGATGAATGTACGACAGTCCTACCGGTCGAGCCTGCAAGTGGCCACGTTGCTCGTGTTGGCCACGTTGCTGACGGCCTGCGGCATCAACAACATCCCGACCCTCGATGAACAGGCCAAGGCTGCCTGGGGCCAGGTGCAGAACCAGTATCAGCGCCGTGCCGACCTGATTCCCAACCTGGTGGAAACCGTCAAGGGCTATGCCGCGCATGAAAAGGACACCCTGACGGCCGTGATCGAAGCCAGGGCCAAGGCCACCTCGATCCAGGTCGACGCCTCCACGCTCGACAACCCGGAAAAGCTCAAGCAGTACCAGCAGGCCCAGGATCAGCTCAGCGGTGCCTTGAGCCGCCTGATGGTGGTGTCCGAGCGTTATCCGGACCTCAAGGCCAACCAGAACTTCCTGGCCCTGCAATCGCAGCTTGAAGGCACCGAGAATCGGATCAGCGTGGCCCGACGCGACTTCATCCTGGCGGTGCAGAAATACAACACCGAGATCCGCACCTTCCCCGGTCGCCTGTGGCACAGCGTGATGTACAGCAATCTGCCGGAACGCGCGACCTTCGAGGCCACGCCGGGGTCGGAGAAACCACCCGAGGTCAAATTCTGAATCCTGATGGCGGGTAGATACCCTGTAGGAGCTGCCGAAGGCTGCGATCTTTTGACTTTGTTTTTCAGCGGTTTCGAAAAGATCAAGATCAAAAGATCGCAGCCTTCGGCAGCTCCTGCAAGGACGTGCGAGGTTGCCAATGCGAGCGTTGAAGATCGGTCTGGTGTTGTTGCTGTGGCTGTTTGCCCTGGCCGTCCAGGCCCAATTGAAGTTCCCGGAGCTGACCGGGCGGGTGGTGGATAACGCCCAGATGATCGAGCCAGCGGTGCGCGAGCAGCTGGTTCAACAGTTGCAGGCCCATGAAAAGACCACCGGCGAGCAGTTGGTGGTGGTCACGCTGGCAAACTTGCAGGGCACCGATATCGCCGATTTCGGCTATCAACTGGGCCGCTACTGGGGCATTGGCCAGAAAGACAAGAACAACGGCGCGCTGCTGATTGTTGCCCGTGATGAGCGCAAACTGCGCATCGAAGTCGGCTACGGCCTGGAAGATCGCCTGACCGACGCCCAGAGCTCGGTGATCATCAACCAGGTCATCACCCCGGCGTTCAAGGCGGGCAATTTCAGCAAGGGCATAAGCGACGGGGTGGCGGCGATGCTGGTGGTGCTGGGTGGCAATCCGTTGGACGAGCCCTCGACGGTCTATGAGTCCAGCGGCGATCCGGGTGACGATTTCGTCTCGCGGCATCCGGGGTTGTTCGTGTTTCTGGTGTTGTTGTTCATCCTGACAGTATTCGTTTGCCAGATGCTCGGTATCCTTCCTGCCGGTCGTGGCGGCTCCGGTGGTTCCGGTGGCGGTTTTGGTGGCGGTGGTTTCGGCGGCGGTGGCGGTGGATTCAGCGGCGGAGGGGGCAGTTTTGGTGGCGGCGGTTCGTCGGGCGGCTGGTGATGACACGGAAATAAATACATTAGCGAGCAGGCATTCAACAGATGGCATTACTGACTGAACACGAACAACGCAAGGTCGCCGAGGCGATTGCCCGGGTCGAGCGCGACACCGACGCGGAGCTGGTCACCGTGCTCGCGGCCCGCGCCGACGACTATGTGTACATCCCGCTGCTCTGGGCCAGTCTGCTGGCACTGGTGCTGCCGGGGATCGTGCATTACCTGACGGGCTGGCTGACCTTGCACAGCCTGCTGATGGTGCAATGGAGCACCTTCATCGTGCTGTGCCTGGTATTGCGGGTGCCGAAAATCACCACGCACCTGATTCCGCGGTCGGTGCGCCATTGGCGTGCCTCGAACCTGGCGCGCCGGCAATTCCTCGAACAGAACCTGCACCATACGGTCGGCAGCACCGGCATCCTGATTTTCGTCTCTGAAGCCGAGCGCTATGTGGAAATCCTGGTGGACGAGGGTATCTCCAGTCGGCTGGACAACAGCCATTGGGACGCGATTGTCGCGCAGTTCACCCAGCAGGTGCGCCAGGGTCAGACGTTGCAGGGCTTTATCGCCTGCGTCGAGGCCTGCGGTGAGTTGCTCAAGGTGCACGTTCCAGTGACCCATGTACGCAACGAGCTGCCAAACCGCCTGGTCGTGCTCGGCTAGGCTGGCCGTCGCACACTTTTGTAACGCTTGGCGGTACAACTACGGCCGGTTGTCTGGCTCCTGCCCGGTCTTCAACATCTCCCTCCAATAGCGAACGCCCTGTGACGGGCGTCCTGACGTAGAGGGAGTACTTATGTCAACGCATCTACCGCTCGACTCTTTTGCCGGTGCAGCGCCTGACGGCGGGAGAAATGAAACGCCGATCCATCTGACAACTAAAGAAACACAAGCCTTGATCTGGTGCTACAAAGGCAAGACTTCCTGGGAAATCGCCAGGATTCAGAATTGCTCGCCCACCACGATCAACTTCCACTTTGCCAGTATTCGCCGCAAGTTTGCTGTCAGGTCCCGGCATGCCGCCTTGCTCAAAGCCATTGAGTCGGGCGCCATTGTCATCGACGAGGTCGATGAGCGAGGTGTGCATGAATCTGACTGACTCGGCCTATAACAGTATCAGTGGGCTACTGCTGGGATTGGGCATCGCGACATTGCCCGCGATAGATGGCGAAGCGCTGTTCGGTGCATCACTGGGGGCGTGGCTGGTTATCACTACGCGCGTTGAATTCAAAGCCTGGCAGCGGATCGGCTCGTGGTTGCTGTCGGCGGGCGTCGGCTATCTTTTTACCCCTGTCGCACTGCCGTTGGCGCCTTTCCTGACTGCAGGGGTAACGGCATTTCTTTGCGCGCTGATCATTATTCCCATCAGCGTCAAGATCATGCAGTGGGTCGACGGCGCTGGCCTTGGGGAAATCATTGAGCGCCTCAAAGGGCGACGCTGACGGGTATCAACTCGTCATGATTAAACCGATTGCGAACTACATATGTACTCATGTTTCGTTCGCCTGTTGAAGTGTCGACAGAATAGACGCCATCTCTGAAAGTTTGAGTTCCATTTCACGCAGACGGCGTTTTTCCTCCAGGGCATTTTGTATGGCGCAGCGATCTTCTTCACCGAGCAATCGCCACATCGCGAGAATTGTATTTTCCCGATTGGCTGTTTCCTGGTGGTGTTCGAGTTCATTGGGCGCAGCGCTGTGACGCAGGATTGGACCTTCGCCCAGCAACAACCAGTCGAGTGAAATGCCGCGCGACTGTGCAATTTCTACGCATAATGAGTATGGCGTACTGTCGCGACCCTTCCAGCTACTAAGGGTCTGCGGGCTGACTTGTAACGCCGAAGACAAAGAGGCATCGCTTTTTGTGCCGGTAATTTGCTTCAGTCGCGCTAAAACAGCCTGAGATTTTTTGCTACGCAATTTGAGCCTCTTCCTTTTGACACACGCTTTTTGAGTGCTTAATGTATGCGCAATGAGTAACTTTTTTATTGTGAGGAATCAATCTTCAACTATGAATCAGATGAATATGATGTCGAAACTTCCTAATGGTAGCAGGGTGATTTCCTACATGTTTGGTTCCTGCCCATTACGCCGTTATTCCTTGCACTTTCTTCTTTCGGGTGGGCGTTATTGGCAATGCCGGGTTGCAGCGATCATCGCATCAAGCAGTATTGCGTTTGATTATGTTGATTACCACCCGACGAACAGCGGGATCCAGGTATGAGTACTTACAAAATGGTGTGCCCGCACTGCTTGAGCCGGATGCGCATCCGCACCAGCGAGGGTCGTCATATTTTCCTGCGGGTGGCGTACTTGCAATGCACGTCGGAAGCCTGCGGCTGGTCGGTGCGGGCCGAGTTCGAAATGACCCACGAACTTTCACCCAGTGGCATGCCCAACCCCGCCGTGCGTTTGCCTTGCGCCGGGCCCGATTTGCGGCACGCCGCGCGTCCGCTTGCACCGACGGCGCCTGAGTCGACGGAGTCATGAACATGTCCGCCATTGTTGAAAACGAGGATTTGAACGAGCAATTGTTGGCCATCGCCCAGGCATTTCTGGCCCGTCACGAAAGTGATGCGGTAATTGATGACCAGGTGCTGTTCTGTCGTGCCGTGAAGCACCTGCAAGGGATTGATGTGCCGATGCACCTGGCGGAGCGACTGGTCAGCCACGCCTACGGGGAGCTCAAGTCCTGCAACGATCGACGACGCCTGGACATCGGCGCCAGCTCCGAAACCGTCGCTGTCATCACGGACCCCGCCAATGGCCTGACGTGGGCCGTACCGGTGGGATTGATCGTCAGGTATGTGATCAATTCACCGATCAATCGCAAACTTCGGCTGGTGGAGCCCTGACGGCACGCCGGATACTCGCAGGTCCGAGGGGCATTTGCGTGCCTGCGAAAAATAACCCCGTGCCCAAAACCCGCATCCCCCCTAAAATATCGGCCATTCTCCGATTTGCATTGCCCGAGGCCGTTTTTCCATGTCCGTCACCGCTACTCCCGCCAGCCTCGCGCCGGACCACCACGCCCAGTTCATCGGCCTGCTGCAATCGAGCCTCGACCAGAATGCCTTCATCAAGCTGGTGCTGGCCAAGTACGCCGGCGAGGAAGCGGACCTGCAGCGGATCATCATCAAGCCGGTGACGGTCAAGGCGCAGGCTTGCCTGTCCTTCGTCTATCGGTACAAGACCCGCGACATCACCAAGAACCTGCCATTGACCGAAGGTGTGGCAGTCATCGCCGGTTTGTTGCCGGCGTCGTTCAAGAATGCGCATTTGTTGTCATTGACCGACGAAGCCCAGCTCGAATACAGCAAAAAGGGCAAGTCTTCGCTGTTCAAGAGCAAACCCCAGCAATTGCGCGAAGTGCCGTCCGCCGGGCACAACCGCGAGAAAAACCGCTTTCTCGATCTGGAGCGGCCGTTTCTCGCCGACCTGGGCGTCACCAACAAGCAGCATGAACTGATCCCGGCGATGTCGCGCAAGTGGAAACAGATCAACAAGTTCATCGAGGTCTTCAGCCATGCGCTGACCTCGTCGCCCCTGGCGCTGGACAGCCCGGTGCGGGTGGCGGACTTCGGATCCGGCAAGGGTTACCTGACCTTCGCGATCCATGACTATCTGCGCAATACCTTGAAGGCCGAAGCGCAGGTAACCGGCGTCGAGCTGCGCGAAGACATGGTCACCCTGTGCAACACCGCCGCGGCCAAGCTTGAGCATCCAGGGCTGGTCTTCAAGTGCGGGGATGTGCGCAGCGTGGCACCGAGCGAGCTGGATGTGATGATCGCGCTGCATGCCTGCGACATCGCCACGGACTATGCGATCCATACCGGCATTCGTTCCGGCGCCTCGATCATCATGTGCTCGCCGTGCTGTCACAAACAGATTCGCCTGCAAATCCAGAGCCCGGCATTGCTCAAGCCGATGCTGCAATACGGCTTGCACCTGGGACAGCAGGCGGAAATGGTCACCGACAGCTTGCGTGCACTGTTCCTCGAAGCCTGCGGCTACGAGACCAAGGTGTTCGAGTTCATCTCGCTGGACCACACCAACAAGAACAAGATGATCCTGGCGGTCAAGCGCGCCGAGTCGGGTGATCCGGCCCAGCTGCTGGCGAAGATCGAGGAACTCAAGGCGTTCTACCACATCACCGAGCATTGCCTGGAAACCCTGTTGCGGGCTGACGGTTACCTCTGATCCCGTAGGTATTACGCGGTGGCAATGCGTGCGGGCTTGACCGCCGTCTTGCGGCCCAACACGACGGTCACGATCACCCCGCCGGCGAACAGCCAGGTGATCGGCTCGACCTGTTCGCCAAAGAACAGTGCGGAAAAGCCGATGGTGAAGAAAATCTGCAACAGCTGGATCTGGCTGACCCGGGCAATGCCACCGATGGCCAGCCCGGCATACCAGGCAAAGAAGCCGATGAATTGCGAAAACAGCGAGACGTAGCCGAAGGCCCACCAGGTTTTGGCGGAAATCTCGCCCTGATGTTGCAACGCAAGGTACAGCACCGGCCCGATCAACAGCGGCGTCGACAGTACCAGCGCCCAGCAGATCACTTGCCAGCCGCCCATTTCCTTGGCCAACCGGCCACCCTCGGCGTAGCCCAGGCCGCCCACCGCAATCGCGCCCAGCATCAACAAGTCACCGGCCTGGATGCTGCCGGCCCCGCTGATCAGCGCATAACCGAGCACCAGGGCACTGCCCAGCGCGGCGCAGGCCCAGAAGGCTTTCGATGGGCGTTCGTGGGACAGCCACGCGGCGTACAGTGCCACGCACAGTGGCTGCAAGCCATTGACCAGGGCGCCATGGGACGCCGGCAAGGTTTGCATGGCCCAGGCCGAAAGCACCGGGAACCCGAGGATCACCCCGGCAATGACCAGCGTCAGGCCCTTGACCTGCTGCCAGGTTGGCCATTTCTCACGCCGCCACAGCAACAGCAACGCCGCGGGAATCGCCGCGAACAGGGCCCGGCCCAGGCCATTGAGCAGTGGATGCAGTTCCTGCACGACGATGCGTGTGAAGGGCAGGGTGAGGCTGAAGATCACAACGCCGAGCAGGCCCAGGGCCATGCCGGTGTTTTCGCGCGAGGTCATGATGGCAACCAGAATCGTGGGTGATGGGAAGTGCCTTCATCTAGCCATAAACCGTGGCGTCTGCGCTGTTACAGCTAAGTGCAGAGTTATCCGTACAGTTGGGAGCGAAGCTCCCAACGTAGGAGCTGCCGCAGGCTGCGATCTTTTGATCTTGCTTTCAAGATCAAGATCAAGATCAAAAGATCGCAGCCTCCGGCAGCTCCTGCACAAGGAGATCGCGTAGTAGCAGGTTATTACCCACCCCAGCGGATAAGGACTACCTTGAACACTCCTACGCATTTCCCAGAGGAGTACTCCCCATGGCGGCGAAAAAAATTCTGATGCTGGTCGGCGATTACGTCGAAGACTACGAAGTGATGGTGCCATTCCAGGCCCTGCTGATGGTCGGTCACACGGTGCATGCCGTTTGCCCGGACAAGACCGCCGGCCAGACCGTGCGCACAGCCATCCATGACTTCGAAGGCGACCAGACCTACAGCGAAAAGCCCGGTCACCTGTTTGCCCTGAACTTCGATTTTGCCAAGGTCAAGGCGGCGGATTACGATGCGGTGCTGATCCCGGGCGGTCGTGCGCCGGAGTACTTGCGCCTGAATGAAAAAGTCCTGGAACTGGTGCGCGACTTCGACAAGGCCGGCAAGCCGATCGCCGCCGTGTGCCACGGTGCACAGTTGCTCGCCGCCGCGGGAATTCTCGAAGGGCGTGAATGCAGTGCTTACCCGGCCTGTGCGCCGGAAGTACGCCTGGCGGGCGGTACGTTTATCGATATCCCGGTGACGGACGGCCATGTTCAAGGCAATCTGGCCACGGCGCCAGCCTGGCCTGCCCACCCTAGCTGGCTGGCCGGATTCCTCGGTTTGCTGGGCACCAAAATCACGCTGTAACGGGGGACCCGTCCATGTGCGAGCTGTACGTCAAAGCCGATCCGATCCTCTACGAATCGCGCTCGCGCTCGCTGCGCATCTGCGGGGTGGTTACCACCCTGCGGCTGGAGAATCAGTTCTGGGACATCCTCAGCGAAATCGCCGAGACCGACGGCATGACTACCAACCAGTTGATTGCCAAGCTGTATGAAGAGGTCATGGACTACCGCGGCGAAGTGGTCAATTTCGCTTCGTTCCTGCGGGTGAGTTGTACGCGGTATCTGAGTCAGCGGCGGGTAGCTGCTCCGGAGTTGTCGGTGGTGAAGCGTTCAGTCAATTAGGTTTGCAGCTTACTTACGGGCCCCATCGCCAGCAGGCTGGCTCCCACAGTGGATTGGTGTGCATCAGTCCAATGTGGGAGCCAGCCTGCTGGCGATAGGGCCCACACAGGCGACAGAAACAGCAGGCTGGTCTTTACTCTGAAGCGCGCAACCTTCCAATCGCCAAGGAGAAAGAGCATGTCCGGATGGTACGAAGTGAGCAAGAGCAGCAGCGGTCAGTTCAGGTTTGTGCTGAAGGCGGCGAATGCCGAAACCATTCTGACCAGCGAGTTGTACACCACCCGCGCCGCGGCCGACAAAGGCATAACGTCAGTCCAGGCCAACAGCCCGCTCGATGAGCGCTACGAGAAAAAAACCACCAAGGATGGCCATCCTTATTTCAACCTCAAGGCGGGTAACCACGAGATTATCGGCAGCAGTGAATCCTATTCCTCCGATGCCGCCATGGAGAAAGGCATCGCCAGTGTGAAGGCCAATGGGCCGAGCAAGGTGATCAAGGACAAAACCCTGCCCGTACTCTGAAAACACCACGCGACGCCCCCTGTAGGAGCCGGCTTGCTGGCGATGGTGTGTCAGTCGACACTTGCGTCGCTGACCCACCATCGCCAGCAAGCCGGCTCCTACAGGAGGGTGTGATTTGGAGATCAGCGCAGGGCTTTCAGCAGCCCTTGCAGCTGACTGACACCGGCCTCATCCAACGGAAACACCGGCAACCGCGGATCACCCACCTCCAGCCCTGTCGCTCGTAAACCAGCCTTGATCGTCGCCGGCAACCCCCCCTTGAGAATGAAATCCAGCAATGGCAATTGGCGATAGAACAGTTCACGTGCCTTGTTCAGGTCGTTGGCCAGCACGGCGTCGTACAGGTCGAGATTGAGCTGCGGGATCAGGTTCGGCGCCGCGGTGCACCAGCCTTTTGCCCCGGCCGCGAAGGCTTCCAGCGCCAGCGGGTTGCAACCGTTGTAGAAGGGCACCTGACCTTCGCCCAGGCGTTGCAGTTGATGCATGCGCTGGATGTCGCCGGTGCTCTCCTTGACCATGGTCACGTTCTCCACGCTTTTGACGATGCGCAGAATCAGGTCCACCGACATGTCGGTGCCGCTGGTGGCCGGGTTGTTGTAGAGCATGATCGGCACGCCGATGCTGTCGCCGATGGCGCGGTAGTGCGCGAGGATCTGCGCTTCGCTGAGTTTCCAGTACGACGTCGGCAGCACCATCACCACGTCGGCGCCATGGGCTTCGGCGAAACGGGCGCGACGCACCGCTTTGGCGGTGGTCAGGTCGGACACGCTGACGATGGTCGGCACTCGCCTGGCCACGTGCTTGATACTGAATTCGGCGACCTGGTCCCACTCCGCGTCGCTCAGGTAAGCGCCTTCGCCCGTGCTGCCCAGGGGTGCGATGGAATGCACACCGCCGTCGATCAAACGGTCGATCGAGCGCCCGAGCGCGTCCAGGTCAACGCCCTCGCCATTGGCGGTAAAAGGGGTGATGGTGTAGCCGATGATGCCGTGAATGTTTGCAGTGGACATGGGGTCTCTCCGTACAAAAAAGGTCTGGGGTTCAGTTCAGGCAATCGGCGTGTCGACGCAGGTTCTGCCGGGCGTAGTAATTGAAAGCGGCGGCATGACGCTTGGGCCGGGCGATCCAGTCATGGGCTTCTCGGCCCAGCTCGGCAATGATCGGCTTGATGGTTCCGGCGCTCATCGCCAGCAGCTGCAACCTGGCGGCGCGTTCGATCAGTTGGGCAATCACGCAGGCCTCCTCGATGGTGGTGCCGGTGGACAACTGGCCATGGTGGGAAAGCAGGATTGCCCGCTTGTCGCCCAGGGCACCGGCAATCAATTCGCCTTCTTCATTACCCACCGGTACGCCGGGCCAGCCTTCGAGAAACGCGCAGTCGTCATAGAGCGGGCAGAGGTCCATGTGGGAAATCTGCAACGGCACTTCCAGCATCGACAACGCCGCGACGTGGGTCGGGTGGGTGTGGATGATGCAATTCACATCCGGGCGGGCGCGGTACACCCAGCTGTGGAAGCGGTTGGCCGGGTTGGGCATGCCGTGGCCTTCGAGCACTTCCAGGTCTTCGTTGACCAGCAGCAGGTTACCCGCGGTGATTTCGTCGAAACCCAGGCCCAGTTGTTGAGTGTAATAGGTGCCAGGCTGCGGGCCACGGGCGGTGATTTGCCCGGCCAGGCCGGAGTCATGGCCATTCTCGAACAGAATGCGGCAGGTCAGGGCCAGCTTTTGCCGGTCGGTCCACGTATTATCCGCGAGGGTGTTTTGCATCTGGTTCAGCGCTTGCTTGACCAGTTGATCTTTGGGCAGTGCTAATGTCGTGGCCATATCGATGTCCTCTTTGGCTGGGTCATGCAGATGACACGAAAGATGCTATATGACACCTTGTGTCATGAGCAAGGACAATTCGTCACCTCCTTGATGGATTAATCGTTCTACATGTCTATCCGTTTGAAATTATTGAGAAAAAAACTTGGCGTAACCCTTGAGGCATTGGCGGAAAAATCCGGCATGACCAAGAGTTATCTGTCGAAAGTCGAACGCGGCCTGAACACGCCGTCGATTGCGACCGCGTTGAAACTGGCCAAGGCACTGAACGTGAAGGTCGAGGAGCTGTTTTCCGAAGACAAGGTCAGCCTCGACAGCTACAGCCTGGTGCGCAGCCATGAGCGCCAGCCACTGGGTGCCAGCGGCGACAATCCGGGCTACGCGGTGCTGGCCCATCAGGTCAGCGAACGCAGCCTGCTGCCGTTCATCATTTACCCACCGACAGAATTTACCGACAAAGCCTTCAAGGAACACCTGGGCGAAGAATTTCTATTCGTCCACGAGGGGCAGGTGGAAGTGGATTTCGTCAACGAGCGGGTGCTGCTCAGCCGGGGCGATGCGCTGCACTTCAACTCACAGAAACCGCACCGGATACGCTCGGTGGGCGAGGTGCAGGCGCAATTGCTGGTGGTGGTGCATAGCAGCGAGGAATGAGTCAGCTTTAAAAGCTTCGCGAGCAAGCCCGCTCCCACAGGGAATTTGTGCACGCCGCAGATCAACTGTGGGAGCGGGCTTGCTCGCGAAAGCGTCAGATCGGGCAAGACTAAACTTCGACTGGTACCGATAGCTTCGGGCTACCCAGCCCATGTGTCTTCGAATCAAAAAACCGCAACTCCACCCCGGTCCCTTCGAACACCTTCGCGTAATGCCGCTTCTGATGCTGGATGAACGCCTTGCTGCGCGGGTAGATCGAGATCGCCACCACCTTCGGTTTCGCCAGGCGCAAGGCGTGCACGATGTGGCTGTCCTGCTCACCCAGTGCATGCCCAAAGATGCACAAGCCATCGCCATGGCCGAGCAACTGGTCATAGCAGAACGACAGGTAATCGGAGCTGCGGATGGTCTTGAGCTTGTCCGCGCTCGGCCCTTCGTTGATGAACAAGGGCACGTCATCGAGGGTCTTGATCGTGTTGTTGATGGCGAAGTTGCCCAGCAACGTGCCCTCGGTCGACATCAGTTTGCGCGCCGTGCCGTCCTGGTTGCGCACCAGGTGCAGACCGCCGTGCAGGTACAGCAGGCGGGTCTTGTCGGTGGCGGTAACGCTCAGGTCGAAGGCCGGTTCTGACCCCTGGAACAGATCGGTGACCGCCTCCGGTTGCTGCTGGATCGCCCAGTAATTGAGCAAATCGTAGTTGGTGGTGAACACCGTGCGATAGCGGCCCAGTTCCTGGCTGATGGTCGCCAGGCTCGACGCCTCGACCAACCGCCACGGAATGTGCACCGCGTGCACGGTGTTGATCAGCGCTTCCTTGATCGCGTAGTAACGATTGCGCGGCGCGGCGGAGCTGACCGCCAGGGCCTTGTTGACCCGGCTGGTGGTTTTCAAGGCGCTGAGCACCTGCTCGAAACTGCGCGTCTGCAGCGCCTCGAACACGCTCAGCTCGGACGGGCTGAGGGGTTTTTCCTCGACGGTGCGGGCGTTTTCGAACAGCGAGTCGTAGCCGAAGTCGTCCCACACCGCACGGCTGGCCCCATTACCCACCAGCAGACCGTCGAACGCAGCGCTGGCGCGCAGGGCGTTCCAGTCTTCAAGTTGGGCATCGACATCGTGGAAATCGGTCATTGCGGTGGTCGTCTCGAAGCAAAAGGTCTGATGGGCGGCGACTTTATCATGCTCGGGCGGTTCAACCACGGCACGTCGCGGGCGAAGGGCGCTATGCTGCGACTTTCGCCCGAGCCACCTTAGCCGAGTGTCCGATGCTGCAAAAAAGCCTGATCCGCCGTCTCGACCTGATCACCCTGCAACTGTTTGTCGCGGTCCACGAGGAGGGCACGCTCACCCGTGCTGCCGCGCGTGAGGCGATTGCGGTGTCGGCGGCGAGCAAGCGCTTGATGGAGCTGGAGGAGGCGCTGGGTATCAGCCTGTTCGTGCGCCAGGCCAAGGGCATGACGCTGACGCCGGCGGGTGAAACCTTGCTGCACCATGCCCGGCAGATGTTGTTCAACGTCGAGAAAATGGGCCTGGAACTGGGGGAGCACAGCCACGGTGTGCGCGGTTATGTACGGATGCTCGCCAACCTGTCGGCGATCATTCAATTCCTGCCGGAAGACTTGCGGGATTTTTCCGAGCGTCATCCGCAGGTCAAGACCGATCTCGAGGAACGGCCCAGTGCCGGGGTGATCCAGGGTGTCCTGGACGGTGTGGCGGATCTCGGCATCTGCTCCATCGACAGCGACACCAAGGGCCTGCACAGCGTGCTGTATCGCCAGGACAAACTGGTGGTGTTGATGCCGCCGCATCATCCGTTGGCGAGCCGGTCGAGCCTGGCGTTTGCCGACACGCTGGACAGCGATTACGTCGGGTTGCACGCCGCCAGTTCCATCAACATGCGCACCCATAAGGCGGCGCGTGAGGCGGGCAGGGTGCTGCGGGTGCGGATCCATGTGCCGGGCTTCGACGCCATGTGCCGCATGGTCCAGGCCAACATGGGGATTGGCGTTCTCCCGCAGCGGGCCTATGAATTGTTTGGTCGGGCCCTTGGGCTGACGGCCGTGCCATTGACCGATGAGTGGTCGGATCGCGCCTTGATCGTGGTGGTGCGTGATGAGGCACTGCTGTCGCCGGTGAGCCGGATGTTGTTTGAGCATTTGCGGGGGCAACTCTGAGTTGTTCATTGGCCGGGCCGGCGTCTTCGCGAGCAAGCCCGCTCCCACAGGGAAATGCATTCCAAATGTGGGAGCGGGCTTGCTCGCGAAGGCGGCCCTGAGGTCACGACAATCTCCCAAAGCATTCGCGTTTCGCGAACGCCCGTTGCCAACTGAAGGTTGGATTCCCAAGCTCCCTGTCCTCTAGCCTTGGCGCATATTCCAAGAACAAGAGGTACCCCGCGATGACTGCCCCCTTGAGTGCGATCAAAGTGATTGAGATCGGCACGCTGATCGCCGCGCCGTTCGCCGCGCGCATACTCGCCGAGTTCGGCGCCGAAGTGATCAAGATCGAAGCCATGGGCCAGGGTGATCCCCTGCGTAAATGGCGCAAGCTGCACGAAGGCACCTCGCTGTGGTGGTACCTGCAATCGCGCAACAAGAAGTCCCTGGCACTGAACCTCAAATCCCCTGAAGGCATCGAACTGGTCAAGCAACTGGCGACCAGCGCCGACGTACTGATCGAAAACCTGCGTCCCGGCGCCCTGGAAAAACTCGGCCTCGGTTGGGACGTGCTGCACGCCCTCAACCCCAACCTGACCCTGGTGCGGATTTCCGGTTACGGCCAGACCGGTCCGTACCGCGATCGTCCGGGTTTCGGTGCCATAGGCGAGGCCATGGGCGGCATCCGCTACACCACCGGCACCCCCGGTTCGCCACCGGCGCGGGTGGGCGTCAGCCTCGGCGATTCCCTGGCCTCGCTGCACGCCGTGATCGGCGCGTTGATGTCGCTGCTGCGGGTCAAGACCGGGCAGGGCGGTGGACAGATCGTCGATGTGTCGCTGGCCGAAAGCGTGTTCAACGTCATGGAAAGCCTGGTGCCGGAATACGACATGCTCGGCCATGTGCGTGAGCGCAGCGGCGGTGCCTTGCCGGGCATCGCACCCTCCAACACTTACCTCACGGCCGATGGTGCCTACGTGGTGATCGCCGGCAACAGCGACCCGATCTACAAGCGCCTGATGTTGACCATCGGCCGCCCGGATCTGGCCGACGCCCCCGAATTCGCCCATAACGACGGACGTGCGGCCAAGAGCAACCTGCTCGATGCGGCGATCACCCACTGGACCAGCAGCCTGCCGATCAACGACGTACTGGCAGCGCTGGAAGCCGCCGAAGTGCCGGCCGGACGTATCTATTCGGTGGCCGACATCGTCGCCGATCCGCATTATCAGGCGCGGGACATGCTGCTCAATGCCGAACTGCCGGGCGGCGCCACGGTGAAGATGCCGGGCATCGTACCGAAATTGTCGGAGACCCCCGGTGGCGTCAACTGGTCGGGCCCGGGACTGGGCCAGCACACCGACGGCATCCTTGCTCAACTGGGCCTCACCGTGGCGGACATCGAACGCCTGAAAGTCGAAGGAGTGGTGCAATGATCACCGATTATTCCGAGCGCCTGATCGTTCAGGAAGTCTCCCCGCGCGACGGCTTGCAGATCGAGCCGACCTGGGTGGAAACCGTCGATAAGATCGCGTTGATCGATCAACTGTCGCTGGCCGGGTTCAGCCGTATCGAGGCCGGCTCGTTCGTGTCGCCCAAGGCCATTCCGGCGTTGCGCGACGGAGAGTTGGTGTTCAAGGGCATCAGCCGCCAACCGGGGGTGATCTATGTCGCGCTGATCCCCAATCTCAAGGGTGCGCAACGGGCACTGGCCTGTAGTGCCGATGAATTGAACCTGGTGATGTCCGCCAGCCAGACCCACAACCTGGCGAACATGCGCATGCGCTGCGAAGACTCGTTGGCGGCGTTTGGCGAGATCGTCCAGTTTGCGCAGGGCACGCCTGTGCGCCTCAACGCGAGTATCGCCACGACCTTTGGTTGCCCGTTCGAAGGCAAGATCGATGAGGACCGGGTGTTGCAGATCGTCGAGGCCTATCAGGAGCTCGGCATCCAGGGCATCACCCTGGCCGATACCACCGGCATGGCCAATCCGCGGCAGGTCGACCGCCTGGTGCGACGGGTGTTGCAGCGGGTATCGCCAGCGGACCTGACCCTGCACTTCCACAACACCCGCGGCCTGGGCCTGTGCAACGTGCTGGCCGCCTACGAGGCCGGTGCCCGACGTTTCGACGCGGCGCTGGGTGGTCTTGGCGGCTGCCCGTTTGCGCCGGGCGCTTCGGGGAATATCTGTACTGAAGACCTGGTGAACCTGTGCGATGAAATCGGCATAACGACCGGCATCGACCTGCCGCTGTTGCTCAAGCTGTCCCGAGGATTGCCGGCGCTGCTCGGCCACGAAGTGCCGGGCCAGCTGGCCAAGGCCGGACGCAATTGCGACCTGCACCCCGTGCCCTCCTGACTACACCCAAACCCCTGTGGGAGCGAGCTTGCTCGCGATGAGGCCGGCGCATTCAACATTTATGGTGACTGTGACACCGCTATCGCGAGCAAGCTCGCTCCCACAGAAAAGCACATCACAAAGATCCTCTTAACCAGACAACAAAAACAATCGGACACCCCAAGGGCAGTCCGCCTGGAGAACCGCAATGAGCCTCAATGCACTGGAGGCCGGGGCGAGCCCGGCCGTTAGCCACGATGAAGAAAAAGCCCTGGTCAGCAAGGTCGCCTGGCGCTTGATGCCGCTGATCATGGTCTGCTACCTGTTCGCGTTTTTCGACCGCATCAACATCAGCTTCGCCAAGTTTCAGTTGCAGGCCGACCTGAGCCTGAGCGACACCGCCTACGGCCTCGGCGCCGGGTTGTTCGTGGTCGGTTATGTGATTTTCGAAGTGCCGAGCAACATGATGCTGTACAAGGTCGGCGCCCGGCGCTGGATTGCCCGGATCATGATGTCCTGGGGCCTGGCCACCGCGCTCATGGTCTTCGTCAACAGCGAATGGCAGTTCTACGCCCTGCGTTTCGTGATCGGCGCGATGGAGGCGGGTTTTGCCCCGGGCGTGTTGTATTACCTGACGCTGTGGTTCCCGCAGCACTATCGCGGGCGCATCACCTCGATGCTGTTCCTGTCCTCCGCCTTCGCCGGCCTGGTTGGCGCACCGTTCTCCGGTCTGGTGCTGCAACACCTTGATGGCTTCCTGGACATGCGTGGCTGGCACTGGTTGTTCCTGCTCGGTGGCGTGCCGTGCATCGGCCTCGGCCTGCTGGTGCTGACCTTGCTCAAGGACCGCATCGAAGACGCCCATTGGCTGACCCCGTCGGAGAAGACCCTGCTGGCCAGTCGCATCGCCCACCATGAACCGCACAAGAGTGGCGGCTCGCTGCTCGCCGCGCTGCGGATTCCGGGCTTCCTGACTCTCGGCCTGATCTACTTCCTGATCCAGGTGGCGTCCTACGGCCTGAACTTCTGGGCGCCGCAACTGATCCGCAGCGCGGGTACCGAGAGCCCGGTGATGATCGGCCTGCTGACGGCCATCCCGTACATCTGCGGCGCCATCAGCATGGTGGTGATCGGGCGCCTGTCCGATGCCTCTGGCGAGCGACGCAAGTTTGTCGCCGGTCTGGTCGCCGTCGGCGCAATTGGGTTCTTCTGTGCCGGGATCTTCGCCAACCACACGACCTTCCTGATCGTCGCCCTGGGCTTGCTCGGTGCCGGCATCATCGCCTCCATCCCGAGCTTCTGGACCCTGCCGCCGAAACTGCTGGCCGGTGCCGGCGCAGGTGCGGCGGGCGGGATCGCGGTGATCAACACCCTGGGGCAGTTCGGTGGCATCGTCAGCCCGGTCATGGTCGGACGGATCAAGGACCTGACCGGCAGCACCACACCGGCACTGTACGTCATCGGTGTCTGCGCGCTGATCGCCGTGGCGCTGTTGCTCTGGGGCCTGCCGCAGAAGCTGCGCACCCTCGACAAGTTTTAACGATTCGCAGGCTACGGCAGCACCCACAAGGACCACGCATCCTTGTAGCTGCCGCAGGCTGCGATCTTTTGATCCTCAAGACGTCGCAGTCATCGCTCTTCCAGCCCAATCACCAAACTGAATCAACACCACACCGCCGATCAACAACACCGCCCCCAACAGCTTGGGCAATGTCACCTGCCGCTCCACCAACCCAAACCAGCCAAAGTGATCCAGCAACAGCGACGCCACCACTTGCCCCGCCAGCGCCAACGCCATGAACCCCGAAGCCCCAAGCCTGGGCAGCAAAACCAAGGCCAACGAAATAAAACACACCCCGAAAGCCCCACCAGCCCACATCCACATCGGCGCCTTGGCGATGAACGCCAGCGACGGCAACGGCAAACGCATCGCCAGCATGATCGGCGCCAACACCAAAATGCTCACCACCAATGAAGCGAGGGTCGCCCACAACGGATGACCCAGGCCGCGCCCGAGATTGACATTGATCGCACTCTGAAACGGCACTACCGCACCGGCGAACGCGGCAAGCAGCAACAGGCTCGCCCAATGCAACGTACTCATGGTCATTCTCCAACAGGTTTTGCTGGACTCTAGAGTATTCGTCGCGCAGATTTAAATTCCGTTTTGCTATACAGAACATGCATCAGATGAATGATCTGCGCCGCATCGATCTCAACCTGCTGGTGATCCTCGACGCCTTGCTCAACGAGCAACATGTGACCCGTGCGGCCGAGCGCCTGCACCTGAGCCAGCCTGCCGTCAGCCATGCATTGGCGCGGCTGCGTGATCTGCTCGACGATCCGCTGCTGGTGCGCGCCGGCGCCAGCCTGGTGCCGACGCCAAGAGCGCTGGAGTTGACGGCGCCGCTGGCCGAGGCCCTGGCCCAGGTGCAATCGCTGCTGGCTCCGAACACCTTCGATCCGGCCACGGCCAAACGAACCTTTCGCCTGGCGATGTCCGATTACGGCGCCGCCATCGTCCTGCCAGGGTTGATCCGTACGCTGCGTCGCGAAGCGCCTGGCATCGACCTGCAAATCAGTCATGGCAGCCGTGAAGGCATGCTCGATGGAGTCCTCAACGGCGATATCGATGTCGCCGCCGGGGTGTTTCCGGAAATGCCCAACGAGCTGCGCAGCACGATGCTGTTCGAGGAACACTACGCCTGCCTGGTGGACCGCCACAGCCTGCCCGCCGACGCTGTCCTCGACCTGCCGAGCTATCTGGCGCGGCCCCATGTGCTGCTGGAAATGCGCGGCAGCGGCACCCCGGAAATCGAACGAGCCCTGACCGCCTTGCGCGAGCGCCGTCGCGTCGCGATCAGCCTGCCGCACTGGAGCGTCGCGCCGCAATTCATCAGCGGCACCGACCTGATCCTCACCGTCGCTTCCCGGGGTTTGCGCGACATCGACGAGTCGTCGTTGATCGTCGTCCCGCCGCCGTTTCACATTCCGTCGTTCACCTTTGTCCTGGTGTGGCACAAGCGGCGAGGCGGGGATCAGGCCCTGAACTGGTTGAATGCACAAATCGAGCGCGCCGCAGGTGATATAGACTGGCGCCCATTCAGCAAAACAACTCATAAGGACTCCCCATGACCCCCTCACTGCTAATGGCCGTTCTCGCCTCGGGCTTTATCTATGGCATCACGCCAGGGCCGGGCGTATTGGCGGTGTTCGGTATCGGCGCGGCGCACGGGCGGCGGGCGGGAGCGGGATTTCTCTGCGGGCATTTGTTGGGCGACGTGGTCTGGTGCAGCACCGCGCTGATAGCGATCGTCGGTGCGCGGGAAATCGGCAGCACCGCGTTCGATGTGCTGGGCGTGCTTAGCGGGCTCTACCTGTTCTGGCTCGGCTGGCGCGCGGTGCGCGCGCGTCAACGGGGTGTCGAGGCGCCGCAGGGGCCGGCGCGGCAGCCGTTCTGGCACGGCATTCTGTTCGGCCTGACCAATCCGAAAGCCTACCCGGTGGCCGTCGCCACTTTCACGGCGCTATTGTCCAGCCGGGCAGAGTTGCTGACCTGGTCGATGTTGCCGTGGCTGATCGTGTTGAGCTTCGTCGGCGGCCTGATGGCCTACGCTATCCTCATCGGCATCGTTGGCGCGCGCCAGGTTCGCACCTTGTATCAACGCCATGAGTTGGCTATCACCCGCTTGTGCGGGGTAATGTTTATCGGTTTTGCCATCAACGCCCTGGCGCATGCACTGCCTGGGCTGGTGACGAACAAGGCTTGACGCTGGACGTAGGGACGCGTCAGTTGCACTGCGACTCGTCTGAAAATTTCGCCACCGTTCGTCGAGACGATTCCAGGTTTTCTAAACCTTTTGATGCGTGGAAATTCAGATTCTATGCGGGCTACAGCTCGCCGAGATCATCATCAAGAGGTAGAGAATCATGCCTAACTCAAGAAACTCGAACTCGGGAAACTTCGCCAATGATCGAACGAAGGCGTCTGAAGCCGGTCGCAAAGGTGGGAAAACCACTACCACGACCGTCGATAAAGAGCCTACGAAACCCATGGGCCGCAAGCCTGGACAGAAGTCCAAGTAATCGATGCAGGTGGTTTTGATCGAGAAGCGGGAGCGAAAGCTCCCGTTTGAATTTTTACCGAGGAGGGCGCGACCATGAACCGCATGGCCACCCGATTACGCAATGGCGGCCTGGCCGCATTACTGGGCCTGTGTGCCACCAGCGCCTTCGCCCAGAGCCCCACCGAATTCATCAACGATGCGTCGGCCCAGGGCATTGCCGACATCGAAGCCAGTCGCCTGGCGCACCAGAAGTCCGAGTCCAAGGAGGTCAAGGACTACACCATCGTGGTCATCAACGATCGCACCACCGCCAACCAGCATCTGGCGAAAATCGCCAAGCAACTGGATCTGCCGGTGGCACCGCGCGAAGAGGTAGTGGAAAAAGCCAAGGCCCTGATGCCACCAGTCTCGGAAGGTGCGTCCTTCGATGAGGCTTACGCGGCCAGTCAGGTCAAGACCACCGAGCAAGCCATCGAGCAGCTCGAGCAAACGGCGCAGACCACCGACGTGCCGCAGATCAAGGCGTTCGCTGAAGAGACCCTGCCAAAGCTGCAAAATCACCTGCAGATGGCCAGGGCCCTGCAAGCCAGTCGCTGACCCTTCGCATACGCGGGTGACCTTGGGTCACCCGCGTAACATCGATCAGCATTTATTCAGATCCTGTTTACCTTTCTCCTGGACCACGGTGCCGTCGATGGAAATGGTCTGGCCTTCGCCGAGGCTGCGGTAGTGTTTTCTCAAGGCTTCCAGCTCCTTGAGGTCCAGCGCCTCGAGCCCGAGCATCGCGTTCTGCGCCTCTTTCGTTACCCGCAGCAACTCATCGACCTTCAGATGCAGGATGTCCGTGTCGCGGTTCTGGGTGTTCTGGATCAGGAACACCATCAGGAAGGTGATGATGGTGGTCGAGGTGTTGATGACCAGCTGCCAGGTATCGTTGAAACCGAAAATCGGCCCACTTAACCCCCACACTAAAATCAGGATTATCGCCCCGAGGAACGTCGTGGGGCTGCCGGTCCAGAGAGCCAGTTTCTGGGCGATTTTTGCGAATTTCATGGCCGTTTTTCCTTATTGGGGATGCACCTGAAATTCAGACACTGGCGGCGGGGTGAAAATTCGGCTTTATACCCGCTACCCAATGGAAAATCCCGTAGGCGTCCTCATAACCGACCAATCTCTACCGGCCGCATCCCAATCCACTGTAGGAGCTGGCTTGCCAGCGAAAGCGCCCTCATGGCCGCCCCCTCTCTACCGGCCCCACCCGATCCACTGTAGGAGCTGGCTCGCCAGCGAAGGCGGCCGAAAGACTACCGCAATGTTCAAGGTGCAATAGAGCACCACCCACCAGTCGATGTATCGTAGCGAACCCGTTGTCAGCCAAGCCCCAGACAACGCACCAACAGGAGAACGCAATGAGTTGGTCCGCCAAACAATACGTCGCTTTTGAAGATGAACGCACCCGTCCCGCTCGCGACCTGCTGGCCGCCATCCCCGCTGGATCAGTGCGCTCGGCCATCGACATCGGTTGCGGTCCCGGTAACTCGACCGAGTTGCTGGTGGAACGCTTCCCCGACGCCACGGTGCGCGGGCTGGACAGTTCAAACGACATGATCGAGGCCGCACGCAAGCGCCTGCCCCAAGTGCAGTTCGACATCGCGGACATCGACATCTGGAATGATACTGGCCCATTCGACGTGATCTTCGCCAACGCCGTGCTGCAGTGGGTACCCGATCACGCCACATTGCTGCCTGCGCTGGTGAGCAAACTCACCCCCGGTGGCTGCCTGGCGATCCAGATGCCGGACAACCTCAATCAACCCTCGCACCGTTTGATGCGCGAAGTCGCGGCACAAGGCCCGTGGGCCGAAAAACTGGCAGGCGTCGCCGCACAACGGACCGAAATGGCCGATGCCAGCACGTATTACTCAATGCTCAAAGCCTGTTGCACCCGCGTCGATGTATGGCGCACCACGTACCATCATCCGCTGGCGGGCGGCGCGTCGGGTGTGGTGGAGTGGTTCAAGGGCAGCGGCTTGCGGCCGTTCCTCGAACCATTGGATGAGACGCAACGGGTGCAGTATCTGCAGCAGTATCAGACTGCAATCGAGCAGGCCTATCCGGCATTGGCCGATGGTTCGGTATTGCTGCCGTTCCCGCGTTTGTTTCTGGTGGCGACGCGCTGATTCATCTATCAGCGCTGTACCGCGACCAGCAGCATCATCGGTCGCTCCCGCTCTTCGGCCAATGCCGGTTGCGCTTCAACCTCGGCATCCGTGGGGCCCCATTCGTTGACATGCTGGATGCTGAAACCAGCGCCAATCAATGTGTTGAGCAAGGTGCCGAGGGTGCGATGCTGCTTGATCACGCCGTCGGCCAACCAGTTGGTCACACGCTCGCCTTCCCTCTGATAACCATCGACCGGCCAGCTCCTGCGGCCTTCGGCATCGGTGATCCAACCGGGATGACGGGGCGCCATGAAGATCGGATGCTCGATGGAAAACACAAAACGTGAACCGGGTTTGAGCGCTGTGTGGATAGTCGCGAACAGCCCCGGCAAGTCCTTGATGTAATGCAGCGCAAGAGAGCTGTAGGCCAGGTCAAAACTGTCTGTCGGCAGATCGAGCTGTTCCAGGTCTGAGCGTTCGTAGCGGATATTGCTGGCAGACGTTGTGCTTTGAGCCTGATCGAGCATTTTCTGCGAAACGTCCAGGCCCAACACACTGTGGGCGCCTTGCTCACTGGCCCAACGGCAAAACCAACCGTAACCGCAACCGAGATCCACCACCTTCAAGCCATGCATCGGCGGCAACATCGACTGCAGCGCCGGCCATTCCGGTGCGGCATCGAGGCCGCCAATCGAGCGGGCCATCTGGCTGTAGCCGTGGAAAAATCCGGGATCGTCGTAGATGTTTTGAGTCATGGTAGTGGTGCTCTGCTGAGATGGTTTGGGTATCGCAAACCCTGTGGGAGCGAGCCTGCTCGCGATGACGGTCGCACAGTCACATCCGTGTTGCCTGCCAGACCACCATCGTGAGCAAAGTGTTACGTCAGGACGGTTCGGCGTCCATGCGCCGAGCAATTACGTCCAGCACATCGCAGCCATCGCGCAAAGGAATGCAACACAACAATGCGAAGTCGCTGAGGATGACCGAGTCGGTGCTGATTTCACCTCGCATCGCGAGGTTTTCGAGAACCTGCGTCACGGCGCCGATCCGGTAACGGGCACTGCTGAGCAGCGAGTGCAGCGGTTGAGTGGTGTTGACGTAAAACGAGGGGAGGTCGTCGGCGTTGCTGGTTAGAGCCATATATTCGTTCATGAGTGATTACCTTGAAGTTAGGTGAACTACCACTCATCGTCGCCAAACAAAGGGTGGTAGCTGTACGCGGGTTGGCGAACCGGACAAGGCACAAACCGGCAGACCCGAAGATCTCCCACGCACAGCCACCAAAAAACAGGTAGCCAAGTGCGTTCAGAAACGCTCCGAGCTGGCCGGAGATTTCTGTGCCTTGCCATCGAGTCGCCAAACCCGATACGCCATTTGGGGCGCGCTCGGACTATAGATCTCATGACAATGGCACAGCAATGCGCGAGTGTACGGACATTTCCCAGACTATTGTAGGACGTTGCTTTTTTTAGAAATGGTGTCGCCTGAGATCCAACATTCATTAAATTCCGGCCACAAAAAACCGGCCACTCGGGCCGGTTGATAGATCGCTGCAGTAAGCTTATCAGCTCTGCTGCAATACCTTGAGTGCTGCCGAAGCCAGAAAGCCCGAACGGCTTTTCTCTTCCGGATGGTGCAGCACGTATTCATCGATACGGTTTAGCAGGTACCCAGGCAGTGTGATGTTCAGCTTCTGGGCCTTGCCCAAATATTTGGTAACGTCGATGTCCACCAGAGCCCACGCACATCCCGCGTACTTTGGGTTGGCTGCGTGCAGTGTCACTTTATTTGCGGGGGGAATGGCTGAACCCCCTTCGGCCAAGATCTCGAAATGGCCTTCTATGGCTTCTCGGGCCATCGCCATCGCATCATCCAGATCTTCCCCGGCGGAAAAGCAGCCCGGGATGTCAGGGACTTCAACGCCCCAGGCGTGCTCCTCATCTCCCATTGAAATCGCAATCGGGTAAAGCATTGTCATTGTCCTCCGAGGACTCGGCACAGCGTCTGTCAGAGCAGCGCCTGCTGCAAAATACTGATGGCCGTTTTCTTGAGAAGATCTTTCTTCGGGTGAGGGACTGTCACCAGCCCCGGTTTGGTCGGATGCTTGAAGTGATGATGGCTGCCTCTGATTCGTACCAGATACCAGCCGTCCGCAACGAGTTGGCTTATCAAAAATCGGCTATTCACATCACCTCCCTGTGGTGTGCTTGTGGTTACTATACCTACTGGTTGTTTTTAATCAACACTATAACCACCAAGTCGTCCTGGCTCGGTGGGACAGCGATAGGAATCGAGTCTAGAAGGCCGCTGCGGACATGGCTTTGGGCAAGCCTGAAAGGAGAGGGTTGGGTGTATTGCGAGGTTTTGCGTGCAGGAGCCAACAAGCCGGCACCTATAGATCCAGTGCTTGTGGAAAGGCTAATGCCTGATGAGATTCGAGAGCAAATCCACGTCTTAGCTTGAGCGTCTGATTGTCCTGGCTGCGGAATTAGTTTCATCTATGAATTGCAGTTGCGGAAGCTCGCTCATCGGGGCTGTGGGAAGCTCGGGTTGATTCAAGAGGTTCTCCTGGTCTCTCGCAAACCGTGTGCTTTGCGATAGACGTCCAGTTTGAGGTGGTGCACCGCGTGCAGTCGAATGTATGGGGGCAATGGGAGTCAGGGCTATCGGTGGACTATATGGTGGCGGTGGATCAAGGTTCAAGGTGGAGAACGATGGCGGCAAACCCGGCAATGACAAAGTTGAATATCGAGGCGGACGATCCAGGACCCTAGCCACCGTCTGAAACCATTGAGTGCTTCTTGCCGTTGCTTCTCTTGCCGCTCTGAAAGCCAGCGTTATGGTGGCTGCCCCTGCTGTAACACTCGCACCCGCCAGAACGGGTGCTATTACCGAGGCAGGGTTTGCAATTGCCGCGGCACTGAGCAGCAAGCCTGACGCTCCCGTACCCAGAGCCAAAATTCCTTGCCCTCGAAAACGACCACTTGTAGACAGGGAAAGCGCCATTCCTCCTGTCGAGGATGCCGCGCCTGCAACGCCTGAAAGAATATTCACAACAGCCGGTATAGCGAAGCGCCCTGTGGGATCTCGATGATTTACTGGATCTGCGACGCAATAGGTGTACGCGTTTAATCCACCGGCGGCGAATGGGCTCAATTTGTCAGGAGAGTGGAACCGCATCAGCACCGGGTTGTAGGCTCGATGACCGTTCCCCAATAAATACCAATGAGTCTGTGCTTCCTTAAACTCACCATTGAAACCAAGACGGGTACAACGGTGATCGCCTGATCGGTACCCATAGGCAGTGTATGCCAATGGATTCACCTCGCCTTGACTCACCTGCGCCACAACGGATTGGTTCTGATGGGTCGCAAGTAGAATCGTTTTTGGTTCGTTTTTCTCGATTCGAGTGGGCGTGACCATAAGGGGCTTCTGGATACTGAAAGGACGATACTGTTGTTTTACAGATTATGGTCCCGCGTCGGTACTAGCAGAACTGATAGTACCTTGGCCTAGCTCCAGTCTACATTTAGCGAGAGCGGCGAGGATCTTGAAACAGGGAAAAGTAGGGAAAAGTAGGGAAAAGGGGAGACGGATTTATTTCTCTTCACTGCTTCCCATCTCGCGATCTTCAAACGCCGAACGCACAGCCTCCACAACTCGTTCCGCCATGCGCTCATCCTCAAGCTGCGGATACCCTTTCTTCAGCTTGCCCGAAACCACCCAACCATTCTCCTTGATGGAGCGGATGATGCGATTCGCATCCTGGTCGGGCATCTCCAGCACCTCTTTCAACTGCTCCTGTGCTCGCTGAAAGATCAACAATACGCGCGCTTCATCCGCCATTTCCGTGCGAATCGTATGCTCGACAACATGTGCGGTGTACAGGACATGTTCAGTCAGGTCCGGGTACCGCCAGGCAAAACAGGCATTCTCATATTCATCGAAGATGAAGTTGCTGAGGGTCCCGTCCTCGTAAATCACCAGTTCGCCGAAGCGATAGGCCGTCGCGTAACGGCGCATGAAAGGTCGCGAGAACACTTCGAGTGTACGGTCGTAGCCGGCCCGGAAGTCGATCGAGCTGGTGATGGTGGCTGATATCGGCAGAATGACGCCGTCGGGCACTGCCTTGTCTCGAATCAAGGTGTCGTTGATCAGGAAACGGTGGATCCGACCATTGCCATCGCGCATGGGATGGATATAGACGAAGCCAAATGCCAACACAGCGGCACGCGCCAGCGATTCCGCACCACGTGTTGCAATCTCAAATTCGTTGAGGCCCGCCAGTAGTGAGTCAAGGTCCCTGGAGTGGGGCGCAATGTAGTGCACGATGTCCTCGCGCATCGTGGCTTGCCCCACAAATACGGGAGAGCGCCGCAAGCCCAGGCCGATGGCGTCATGTCCCAGAATGCCGACTTGCAGGGACTGCAGGCTGTCGTTGCTCAACGGGTTTTCGATATGACCGCAGTATTGGGCAATGACATGGGCAAACCGCTGGATACGATCAGCCTGGTCGGCTTCCTTTTCGATCAGAAAGCTTGCACGCGACTCCTTGAACGTCAGCCAACTGGCCGTACGCATCAGGATGTCGGCGCCAAAGGCCTGATCCAACTCGGCCAATGCTTCGCGCAGATCAAATTGCAGAGCGTCCTGCACGGGCGCTGTTCGACGAACCAAGGGACAGAACTGAGCCGTTCCCGGCAGATTGTTATTGATTCGCCAACGCCGAATTCGTAACGACTGGCGACGAGTCAGGTATTTTTTTGGCGAAAGTGCATCAACGTAGGCACCATTGGTCACGTCCGGCACATCCAGGTGTTCACCTGTCAGCCATTCATAAAGGAATCCTGTGCGACGGGCGTACTGGCCGAAAGGCTCTCGTCGACACCAGTCTTCGACAGGCTGCGGCCCTACGACCGCAAACAGGCGGGCAAAAAATTCGAGATGAATGTCTTCGTACTTGAGGCCGAATTCGAAATGTCCTGCAAAGTCGTCTGCGGGTCGGTAGCTTGGCGGATACCGGTTCTCCACATGCCCGTCGCTCTCGCGGCTGACCCGTGTGCTGCCGATCGTGGACTCGACGCGCAGAGGCTGCGCCAATGCGATGTCGTAGCGGTTCGCGAGGGTGTTAAAACCGACTTGCATTGACGAGATCCTTTACTGAGGAAAGAAAAACGCTAACAGAACGTCGATCCTATGCGAAAACGCTAATTCATGCAGGTGTGAAAAGGCTAATGTTTGATGAAAATGATACTAAAACCGGGTTCTGAGAAAAAAACGCTAACGAGTCCAGATTAGTCACTACAGCGGTGGGGTTACATGCTTATCGAAAGTGGAAATGAAACGCTGAATTTCACCAAATATTAGACACAAAAAAACCGGCCATCTAAGCCGGTTTTTTCTTTACCTGCATCCCCCGTCAAAAAACAACGTGAGACAAGAATTCGGTTGGAGCGGGTGAAGGGAATCGAACCCTCGTTATCAGCTTGGGAAGCTTGGACGCCTGGAGTATCTATCGGGCTGTATAGGTTTCCAAACATCCGCAATGCCTCGTAGAATCATGGGGTTATGGCTTCTTGGCGATTTCATGCTGTACCAGCCAAAATGATCATAGTTCAGTCGAATGTCCCCCTGGAACGTCCCCCAATGCTTACGGAAAAACAAATTCGGGCACTGAAGCCCACCGAAAAAGAATACGAAATCTCTGACGGCCGCTCAGCGAAAGGAGAGGGTGTTCTCATGCTCCGGGTACGACCTAACGGTGCGAAGGAGTTCTTTTTCCGCCGGCGAGTCAATGGCAAGAAGCCCAAGGTCAAGCTCGGTAACTGGCCCACCATGGGACTGGCTGAGGCGCGAGATCTGTGCCGGGTGAAGAAGGAGGTTATCGTTGCTCCAGGTACGTTGCAGAACTTGATGGACGCATATGTTGGCAAACTGCGCGAGCAGGGGGCTACTTCAGTCGAGGATGTGGCGTGGTCTTTCAAGCACTATGTCACTGAGCCATTCCCTGACCTTGCAGATCGGCCTGTTGTGTTGATTGGTCCAGCCGAGATCCGAAACATCATTGCGAAAATGATCGGTGCTGGCATTACCACCTATTGCAACCGAGTACGATCACGTCTACACGCGGCGTTCCAGATGGGACTTGAGCAAGAGTTCAATCCGCGGAGCTATCAGCAAAGTGCGACAAAGTTCGGCTTGGTGAGCAACCCAGTTGCCAGCGTACCCGTGCAGAGTGACTGGGAGAACCCAGGTGAGCGTGCATTAACGCAGAAGGAGCTGGCCACCCTATGGCAGATGCTGCCCGAGCATTTATCGCTGGTCACGTCCGAACTGATTAAGTTCCTAGTCGCTTCCGGTGGCCAGCGCCCAGAGCAGCTCTTGGCCGTGCCAAGAAAGCAGTACTACGACGATCACGTGCTGATCAGGAATAAAAAGACGAAGGACGGTAGGCCGGTTATACATGCGGTGCCTTATAACGAGCTGATGCTTGATTGCCTGCACACCATGAACGAGGTCAGTGAGGCCAGCCCCTTTCCGTTCGAGGGTAAGGCGGAGGGCAAATCTCTACACGCCAACTCCCTGTCCAGAGCGGTGACAAAGCTGTACGGCCGGCACGCCGATAAGTTTGAAGGACCCTTCACACTTCGTGACATTCGACGGACCTGTAAAACACTCATGGGGGTCGCGGGCCTTGACAAAGAATTGAGGGACCGGATTCAAGGTCATGCTTTCAGTGACGTGTCATCGAAGCATTACGACCGGTACGATTATTTTAAGGAGAAGCTGGCCGGACTCTCAAAGTGGGAAAATTGGCTGAGAGAAAATGTAATAACAGTAAAGCTGGATTGCTGATTAAAGCAGTACTCTGCCGTTATCGGTTATCAATAATATTGACTCGGCAGATTTTGGTATTGATCTTCAGGAATTCATAAATGGCTGCGGCTTTGGAAGTCAGGCCGGCATCCGAGGAATAAATAAAGTCAGTGAACGAAGCAAAAGCGACATGGTTGGCGTCACTCATTGAGGAAGTAAATCGACGTTCATGTTTCATGTCGCTGTCATTACGGTAGCCGACCACATTTAAAACATTATAAGCAGAGATGATTTTTTGGAAGTCAGTAATGGTGCCCTTCACGGAATGCGGGATTAAAGTGATCCCCAAAAAATCTTCAATTGTAAATTCTCTTCCTTTATAGCCTGGTAACGGCTTGTGAAGCTCCCAGATTTTTTCAATGGTGTTGGGTGGCGCTATATTATTCAATTCCTTGGGGCCAATGCCCACTGTGTCTCTGTACACTTTCACTGCGGATTTCGTCCCATCACCCTTGTAATCCTGCATCATCATGATCGATTGCCGATATGCATTGGCCCGATTGGCTAATAAGCGGGTTACGAATCCCCTTAGGCGACTTATGTACAAGGAATCAGCCAAGGGGGATTCGCAAACGTCCTCTACCAAATCGCTCAACAATGTCTGAAATGCTATGCCGTGCTCGTCCGCTAGTTCGTCGAAATCCGATAGTTTTTTATCTCCATAAAATTTTCTCAAAGATGTCTGCGTTGCAGCATTCAGTTTGTCTATTATTGAATCCTCTGCGCAAGTTCGTTCAAAAGCTGCAAACGGATCAGCTTCTGATAAGACTGCGTCATCGGTCGGGTCGAAATTCTCGTCTTGATATACCTTCAAATGCATTGCGTTGAGATTGACTAGTATGTTCAATAGAGCTTTCTCTCCGCCCACACTCCTTTTTATTTCTCTCAAGGTCTCATCGGAATAGACAACTTGATTGTCGGTAGCAATTTCTTTAAATAGTGAAATCTCGGGGTGGCGTATGATGTGGTTGAGTATGTTGTGGTCAAAATAAACGGTTTTCTTCGAGGTGAATATTTTACCGGGCTTATGCATTTCGTATCCTAAAATATAAAATAGCTACTTTCGTCAGGTTATCACTAAACGGGACAGATTATAGAGTGCCTGATCCTGTAATGGATGAGGCCGCTTACGCGGCCTCATTTGCTATCCATCTCTCGGGATCGTGTTGCCAGCGAGCTATGGCTGATTCCCGCCATCCAACGCGTCCAGGAGAAATCCTAACCGGCTTTGGGAATGTTCCCTTCTTTACTTCCCGCCATAAGGTTGCGTGCGAAAGCGTGGTCACTTCTATGACCTCTCGCTCTTTCAGAAATCGATCCAACTTTTTCACTGCGTTCGGCTCCCCGCTACTCCGAAGTCAAATAAGTCAACGCTTGAAGCGTTATGCATGGTGATTCCTCTGATGATGTCGATCAGGCAGCCTGGAAAATCCAGCACCGCACGGTTTTCGGTTTATCGGCGGCATCGGTGTCCCACGCCGAACAGACGTTCCTGTTGGTCTCGACGAACTTTGGGCACTTGCTTGTTTTCAGGTGGCGCTTAAGCTCGGTCAGATCCGGGACTTTCTGGCGTTTCTCTGCGGCCTCTTTGGCGAAGTCGTTGAGGTTCACTGCGATCAGGCCGTCATTGCGGGAGTGGTTGAGCCCGCCGGCAGCGCTGTTCAGGTACTCGTACAGCTCCCAGAACTCGACGACGATTGGGTGATCAGCATTGATTGCCAGTTGCCGATGCTTCGCCATGTTTCGAATCTCGGTGTGGGCCGCTTCCACCTGATGTTTTTTCAGCGGGACAACGTGCACCAGGGCGTCGACCAGGGCGTGTAGCTGGGCATGATTTTTTGCGATCCGGACGGTGCGGATCTCGGGCAGGGCCAGCAGCTGCTGTTCGTACTTGGGCCCCTTTTCGCGGACGGTCTCCATCACCTGGCTTTCCATCATGGTGGACTTGACCAGGAACCCGCTGACGCGGTCGACCGGCATACGTTCGAGTTTTTCCACCAACAATTTAGTCGCCGGCGTCTGTCCGTCCTTCGTCATGGCGATGTGCACCAGGCGCTGCAGAATGGGTTCTGACGCATTCACCGCGTGGTTCTGACCAATGACCACCGCACCACGGAAAGGTGGCTCGCGGGTGTCGTTGCCGTTGTTCTTCACACCGGTCGAGCGAACGCTTCGGCCGTTGTAGGCGGTTTTGAGTTCGTCCCAGTCATATTGCTTGGTCTGGCTGCCATCGGTTTTTTCCCGCTCCGATTCGATCAGGACCACTGGCAGGTTGCCGACCTGGGCGAAGTTACGTGCTCGAGCAACGGGGGTGCCTTTGGTTGGGTCGAACCCCTCGTAATCGATACGCCCGCACAGCTTCCACAAGAATTCAATCAACGTGGACTTACCGGCGCCTGGCTCACCGATGATTTCCATGAAGGGATAGCTTTTCTGGTGTTGACGGATCTGTTCGGCGAACAACGAGCCGAACCAGAAGGCGAGCGCCACCAAGCCTTTCGCGCCGAAGCATTCCCAGATGATGTCCAACCATTCGGTGTCGAACTTCTGCAGGTCGGTATTCAGGTTCAGGGTGACCGATTGGCTAAGGGTCTTGATGCTCAGTCGGTCCATGTCGAAGAAGTCTTCTTCGTTCAACTTGAACACCTTGCCGTCGCGCACAGCCACGTCGCCATAGACGTACGCGCCGTGCTCACGGGTGTATCCAGTGAAGTCGATGGTCTGCACCGTCTTGAGGGCGTCGGTTTGTTCCTCAATGAACGCGTCCAACTGCTGGGTGGTACCGGTGAACATCCCGCCCGGGGCAATGCCGAGCAGGCGTTTCTTGAACTCTGCAGACGAGGCGATCTGCGAGCTGGTGAAGGTGTTTTTGATGGGCGCCGCATCGTGGGCGAACGTGATCCGGAAGTAGTACCAGGACTCGTCGGTGAGCTTGTTCTCTTGGTAGTACAGGGCCTTGGGGTTGCAGGTAGCAATGCGTTGCAGTGCGCCGCACTGCTGCATGGCCTTGGCCCGCATCTGTTTGTTGTTCAGCAGCTGGTCGTCGTGGTGATCGCTATCCTCGAGCTCCTGAATCGCCTTGTTGTACTTCTCCAGATCGAGCTTGAACCAATACAGGCGGTTGCCGAACTCCAGGTGGAATTCACTGCGACGCTTCCAGTCGAACATCACCAGCGCCTTCTCGGTGGCGCTCTCTGCGATCAGCAGGGCGCCATGATGACGAGCAATGGTGATGTCCTTGTCGTGCTGGGCATCACGCTTCTCGCCTTCGTCCAGGAACTGCCAGCGCTGGTGTAAATCGTTCCAGTCGACTTTGCGGCCGTCTCGCTGGGGAATCTGCGCGGCTTCACAGGTAAACCCCAATTCCCGGGCCATGCGAACCCAGCGCTTCGTGTAGGCATGTGCACCAGGCTCGTTATCCAGCGCCCAGACCAGTTTGGGCAGATTGCCCGGGCGAGCTGCCACAAGAGCCTGTAGGGAGTCAGCCGGGAAGGCGTTGGAGGACATCGCCGACACGGCGGCGATGTTGTGGTGCACCAGGGCGATGGCATCGAAGATGCCTTCGACGATCCAGATTTCCTTCGCCTCGAGCACGTCGACGCACGGTGGACACCACCACACGCCGCGATAGCTATCACCTGGTGCGAAGCGCGCTTTCATCTTGCCGAAGCGGGCCGGCTTATCGATCAGTCGTTCCCAGTAGCCGCCTTTCTCCAGGGCGAATCGCACAGTCGCAGTGCCGGCGTTGTGTTGGGCTGAGTAGTACGTTTCCTGCGTGAACCAGCCTGCGATCAAGCCGATGTCGAAGCCGCGGCCAAACTCAAGGTAAGCCCGGGCTGTCGCGGTTGGGGCGCTGTCAGTTGCCGGCGCACGCTTGCTCCAGTCTTCGAAGAGGTCGTCATAGATTTCTTTGACGTGCATGGTGTGGCCGCACTTCTCCGATCGGCCGCAGATCACCAGCCAGGGCTTGTCGTGGCGGGAGTAGAGCTCGCGCTTGTGGCACTGAGGGCATTCGCCACCGCGCATGTACTCGGTACCGGAACGGTGTTTCAGTCCGTAGTCCGATTCAAGGCGCTGCAGAACGTCATGACGCAGATCTTCTCTCATGGTTATTTCACTGCTTTGAGGCTGAGGCCAAGGCTTTGGGTGAGGGCACCGATCAGGTGTTTTCGAGCAGCCATCACCGGGCTGTTGGCGAGAATCGATCCGTGACGTAGGCCATCAGGAATCATTCGATATTCGTCTGCGTACCAAAGATCATTGAGGCTGAGACGGTATTGCTCGCGCAGGTTGGCCAAGAGCGCCTGGGCCTGACCTGGTGTCAGTTTTGCGTTGATGTTCATGGCGTTTTCCATCGTCAAACCTCAATTTCGGACGCAGCTCACCCAAACCCACGGCAGTGGGACAGGCGATTTAGTGGGTGAGTGTTACGGTGCGGCTACGCGGAAACGACCGTTATCCGGCGCATTAAGAATGCGTTCGTAGATCAGGCTGACCGGAACGGCCCAAGCTTTGCCTGTGGCGGGGTCAATGATGACCGTGTGGGTCGACGTGCTACTGCCGATGTCCAGTCGCTGCCGATCGCGAATTGCGGACATATCGCTGCAGGCTAAGTGGACGGCTTTCTCTGCAGTAGTAGTCAAGATGTCGAAGTCGGTGATCAGGTGCTGCACTGCGCGGTCGAACAATTGCTGATCGTCACCCAGGTGTTCGCATTGGTGGCGCTCCAGAAAGGCGAGCGCAGCAGCTTTGAGCACGTCCTGGTATTCCTGTACTGCAGGCAGATCGTTCATTGAGCAGCCCCTGATTTGTTGCGGTACAGGTCGATAGCTGCAAGCACTTCTGCGTGGCGTGCAGCCATGTGTAGGTTGTGAGCATTGAGTATGTGTTCTGCTTCGATTTCGGAAATGCAGCCATCCGCCAAAGCCTTCGCGATCTCTTGGTCTACACACCCCCGCTTGGCCGCAACGTTCACCGAAAGGGTGTACATCTCGACATTGTCCAGATTCTCCGGATCTGCAACCGGAACGAACAAACCCCCATACATTGCTGCAACGTAGTTGGGAAAATGTTGGGTGCCAGCTTCCTGCTCCAGCTGGTAGAGCTGGGCGTCTGATAGCGGGCGACTGTTGTTATTTTCGTAGGCATGGTTGTCGAATTTTTTCAGCGCCAAACCGATGCGCGCCGCAGCGCATTCCCGGCCACCTGGGTAACTGCAGATAATGGCGCTGACAACTTCCCGACGAGTCTTTAGAACTGAACTTTTCATGTTCTGCTTTTCCCTGTGGCTCAGTGCCATTACTGTTCGATCACGCCGTCTTTGATACCTAGCAATACAGCGGCGCGATGTGCCTCCCCACGGCGACAACGGCTCTGGCCACTCAGCACCGCGTAAACGGTGCTGGGATTCAGATTGTGCAGTTCAGCAAAGTCCTTTGCGGATTGACCGCGCTTATCCAAGGCTTCACGCGCTTGTTGTCGGGCTTGCTCGGTGATGCTTGAGTTGGGCATAGTGCAGTTCCGTGCATTTTCATGTGGTGTGAGATGCAGAATGATGCACTTCGATGCATTTGTAAATATCAGAGATGAATAATTTTGCACCTTTCCGAAGAGATAGGCTCCCGACTGCAGGAAGAACGTAAGCGTTGCGCTTTGACGCAGAACGAGATCGCAGATGCGCTTGGTATAGCCAAACGGACCCAAGCTAATTACGAAGCTGGAACGAGTGATGCGACAGCGTCTTACCTGAGCAAAGTCGCTAGCCAATTCGGTTTTGACGTTCCCTATATCCTCAATGGTAAGCGCACGACATTGGCGGTGGACGCTCTCAGCGATATTGAAGACCTGCTGGTCAAGCAATACAGAAGCATCACTGCAGGGGACCAAGAAGCGATCCGTCGATTCCTCAAAGCCATGGCCGACGATGCTGCCCGGCAGCGGTATTAACTTGTAACAAAGCGTGTATGACATTCGTCGCCCCCTTGTACTAAAGCCAGTTCCAGCCCCGTCAACGTCGGTTCAGCAATGCACTTTATGGAGTAGAAAGCATGTTGGATCGCGAGAGAAACGAACTTGGCAATACCGGAACCACCGAGTTCGAATGGATAAACCTGACTAAAATCGAACGTCGCCTCATTCGGCTGTACCGCTTGCTGAATGAAAAGGAACAAGTTCATCTCCGTCGTATGTCAGAGGTCCTGGCGACTCATCCGGAAGAACCGGTCGAAAGCTGATAGTCGTTTCACGTAATCGATCGCCGACACCCTTGGTTCGGCGATTTGCATCATGCCACTGCCTGTGATCCCAACTGATCAAATAGCTCTCGCTGTTTAGCCCTGGGCAGGTCCCTCAAACGATCAAACAACATCCTTTCGAATGACTGAGCTGATGGGCTCAGCGTGTGTGAAAACGTTAGGTTCGCAACCCATGTGTGCCCGCACTTTGCGTTCAGGCACTGGCAATACAGCTTCGCGAAATCCACCGAAAGCTCCTCTCTCGAAGCGATCCGTCCCTTATGTCCGCATTTGCATACAACTCGCATTGTGTCCCTCCCCAGGGCATCCAATCGCCACTATATTGCCACAATATGTAGTGGCAATCTCTTAGCTATGCACTCGATGTAGTGGAATCAGCTGCCTTAGGCGGTACTCTCCAGGTGAATCGCCTGTCGCCCCGTAACGCGTCGTTCAATTGATTGAACAGCTGACAGATGGGTCTGATCTCGTTACTGGTGTACACGCGATCGATCTTTTCGATATCGCCAAAGCCAGCGTTGTTTTCCGGGATGATGCCGGCCAGTGCCGGGTTCATTCGCCATGCGGCGATCACGTCATTGCGCGTGATGTTCTTCACCTTCTCCAGTTCGTCCTTGGCTTGGAAATCCCCCACGGGGATGATCTGAATGGCGTTCTCTTTGCCGTTCGGGATGTTGACGAACATCGAGCGAAAGTTGCCCACACCCTTGCTGGCGCTGATCTGGGCGCGCAGGTTCTCCTCGTCCTCTTCGGTCAGGTCGGGATCGTTGGTGTAGAAGATGTAACCGGCGTGCGCACCGTTGCTGTAGTAGCGCCGGCGAAACAATGTCGCGGCTTCGTTGAGCAACAGCGCCTGCAGGCCGCCCAGATAGTCCGGAATGCCGTAGATGGTTTGCTCGACGTCGTAGTCCATGACGTGTTCGATCTCCTCCTGGTCGAAGTCCATGAACTTGTTATCCGGAAGCAACATCCGGAAGCCACCGTCTACTTTCACCCGCATGTTGATGGCCGGCAGGTGCTGCAGCTCCAGGACCTGGCCGAAGGCGTTGATGTCGCGATAGAAGAACGCATCGCCGAATACCATATAGTCCAGACCCGCGCAGCCCATTGTTCGGGCGCTGCAGCCGTCGGAGGGGATGAACTCACGCAGCAACAGGTTGCGTTTGAACTTCGGAATTGCGCCGTGGTGCGCATTGGCGCGCAGCAGCTTGGCCAGGCCGGTACGCGACACTGGTGGCTTGTAGATCTCGCCGTCGTCGCTGGGAAACACCCCTACGTACTCGCCGATGTTTCCCGACAACACTTGTTCGGGTTCCCCGAACGTGAACGCCCGCATGGGCTGTGGCTGTCGCACCTGCTGGCTGACCTGGCGTTTTTTGTGTCGAGGATTGGGCATTGTTTCCACTCGTGACGTAGCGGCTACGGCGCCGCTTGTTGGTGTTCAAGGGTTCGTTGGCCAGGGCGTGCATGACCGCCCAGGCGATGTCAGCGTGGCCGGTGGCGTCGGTGCGCGAAGCGCTATAGGTGACCTGACCACTGTTGGTGGTACCGCGCTTGATGGTCAGGAACGCCTGGGCGATATCGGTCCAGCCCGCATCCCACTCGATGCGACTGCCTTGGATCGTGTCTTGGGCCTTGAGCACCAGGGCGTTTTTCGCTTCCAGGCTGTAGTGGATCGGGGTGGCTTTCGCGTAGAAGTCGCGCACCAGGTCGAACACGCCGTAACCCACACCGGTGACATCGATGCCGATGTGCTGGACGTTGAAACGCTCGGTGAGCTTCTTGACCTGGGCGGCCTGGTAGGTGAACGAGTGTCCCCGCCAGCTGTGTTTCTCCAGAATCCGGAACTTCGCCCCGGGTTCGAGTGGTGGTGCAATGACCACGCAGGTAGCGTCGTCGCGGGTGCGGCTTGGATCGTAGCCGAGCCAGACCGGGCTGTTGCCAAATGGCCGATCGTCGTCGGGCTTGTAGTCCTCCCACAGCGATAGATCGGAGTAGCAACGCTCCAGGTCTTTGAGACCGAACGCGCTTTGCGTGCTGTCGATGAACTTGCAGTAGAACAACTGCTGAAACTTGTCCTCGTCGTACTCCAGCTGCAACTGCTGGAGGTCGAACAGATCGCAGCCACCATCGATCGCGTCTTGGATGGTGATGGTCTTGCGCCACTGACCATCCGGACACAGCGCGCCCTGGGTATATGCCGACTCCACCGGCCAAGTGCCGCCGGCTTTCTTGCCGCGCTTGCTGTTGCGAAACTCCTCGCCGGACCAGAATGGATAGGCCTGGTGCGATACGGCGCTGGGCGTCGAGAAATAGGTTTTTCGCCACTTCTTGTGGGTGCCCATGGCGCTGGCCACGGTGCTCAATTTCTCGAAGTCACGGATCCAGAAATATTCGTCGACGTAGACGTGCCCGTGGTAGCCCTGGGCGGTGCTGCTGTTGGTGCTGAGGAAGCGCAGTTCGGCGCCATTGCTCAGGGTGATGGGGTTGCCGGTCAGCTCGATGCCGAACCATTGCTGGGCGAACTGGATGATATAGCTGCGGAAGATCTCTGATTGCGATCGGCTGGCCGACAGGAACACCTGGTTGTCGCCGCTTAACACAGCGTCCATGAACGCTTCGCCGGCGAAATAGTAGGTCAGGCCCACCTGGCGGCTTTTGAGGATATTCCGGATCCGGCATGTCAGCGGGTTTTGCTTAGCCGCGAACAGCTCCTGCTGATAGCGGTACATCTTGCTGATGAACTTATCCAGGAAGTCGACTTCAGTCAGGCCGCTGATGTCGTTCTTGGCCTTCTTCTCTTTTTTCTTGCCTCCACCTTCACCGCGCGTGGGGCGGTCACCTCGCGAGCGTTGACGTGGCTCCGAGGGCTCGTCCTGGTCGTCACCGGGCGTTGCCGCCGCCGGCACAGGTTTGGCCGCTTGCTTGAGCAGCCGTTCGCGCACGGCAGTCAGCCGGTCCAGTTCGTTCAGATCGTCCTTGGAAAGGCTGCCGACTTTGTCCAGGAGGAGGGTGATACGCCGACCGACAGCGGTCAGCGGTTCTTCGTCCGAGAGCATGTCCTCCCAGCCACCCTGCCGGATCCAGTAGTAGACGATCCGAATGTTGGGCAGGTTGAGTTGCGCCTGAATTTCCTTGGCCTTACAGCGGCGCAGAAACAGGCGTTTAGCGGCTTCTTTAACTTCGGTCGAGTAGTACATGGGCCGCAGTCTATGCGGCGAAAACGCTAGAAACGTGGGGTGAAAATCCGCGTTCGACCTATATTCGCGAAATAGGACTAACGCAAAAGTGAACCGTTTGTTTGGTGGTCTGGCGGTGCATATCTTGGCGACTCAAATCACCGATTGAGCGCAGTTTTCGCCCATGCCCCGTTCCCTTGTTTCGTACTGGAAACGTGTCGCCACCAGCGGCACCACCGCCGATGGTCGCGAGATCCTTCCCCAGGAACTGCGCGACATCGCTGAAACCTACAAGCCGGCCAAATACACGGCTGTGATTTGGTGTGACCACGAACGTTGGCCTGGCTCCCACGGCACTGTATTCGCCGTGCGGCTGGTGGAGGAGGGCGACGACCTCGAAGAGGGACAAATTGCCCTGGAAGCCCAGCTCAAACCCAACGATCGGCTGCTGTACCTGAATGATCAGGGCCAGAAGTTGTTCTCCAGTATCGAGATCACCCCCAACTTCGCCGGCAGTGGCAAAGCCTACCTGACCGGCCTGGGTGTGACCGATGAGCCCGCCAGCCTGGGTACCCAGGAACTGTACTTTTCGAGGAAAACCCACAAAGACGCCTTTTACGCCGCGCCCGTTGAGCTTGGCTCCTTCGAAGAGGAGCCCCAGGGCGAAGTCGGCAAGCTGATCGGCTTGCTCACCGGCTTTTTCAAGCGCTTTGCAGCGGACACCGAGCCCGCCGAACCCACCACCCCAACCGAGAGCAAACCCCCAATGGATGAAGCTACCGCAACGGCCTTAAAAGCCCTGCTGGCACAGCTACTGGTTGTCGCTGCCGGCATTCAGGCTGTGATTGAGCCTGCAGCTGAAGAGGCACCCGAACCCGATCAAGCCCCGATCGATGACGTCACTGCAGCCGTGGACGCGATCGTCACGACTGCGGAGGAAGAGCGCGAGTTCAGTCGCAACGGTGGCGCATCGAACAAAGCCGTCCTGGCCGCACTGACTGGCCTGCAAAAGCAGTTCACCGCGCTGCAAAACACGCCCACCGGTCGCCAGTTGCCACGCAACGCTGGCCCGGTAGCCACTGCCAAGAAGCGGGTGCTCTGACATGGCCCAGCCACTAAGCGCCAATGGCGCCAAGCAATTTTCCGCACTGCAGCTGGCAATGGCTGAGTCCTACGGCGTCGAGCGCGCCAGTCGGATGTTCAGTGTGGAGCCTACTATCGCCCAAGAGCTGAACGACGCGATTACCGCAAAGGCTGACTTCCTTGAGCGTATCAATGTCATCCCGGTCAGCGAGATCAAGGGCGAGAAAGTGTTCATCGGTGTCAACGGTCCGGTCACTGGCCGAGCCAACACCAAGACCACCGACCGCGTAGCCAAGGACGCATCGGCACTGGAAAACACCACTTACGAGCTGGCTGATACCCAGTCCGATGTGGGACTTCCCTACGCCAAGATCGATGCCTGGGCGAAATTCCCGGACTTCCAGGATCGCTATTCCGCGGCTGTGCAGAAGCGCATCGCCCAGGATCGGATTGTCATCGGCTTCCACGGCACCAGCGCGGCAACTCAGACCGATCTGGCGGCGAATCCTAAGCTGCAGGACGTAAACAAGGGCTGGTTGCAGCAGCTGCGTGAGCAAGCCCCACAGCAGGTTCTCAACGAAGGCGCCACCGCTGGCAAGGTTACGCTGGGTGCCGGTGGCGACTACGCCAACCTTGATGCCCTGGTGCACGACACCAAGCAGATGGTCGACGAGATTCTGCGCGAAGACGGTGACCTGGTCGCGATCATCGGCACCGACCTGTTGGCGGCTGACAAGGCCAAGCTGTACACCAAACAGGGTGATACCCCGTCCGAGAAAGAGCGTATCGAGAACGCCCAGGTCATCTCGACTTATGGTGGTCTGCCAGCGTTCAGCGTGCCGAACTTCCCGGTCAACGCGGTGCTGGTCACCAGCTGGGACAACCTGTCGATCTACTACCAAGACTCCAGCTGGCGTAAGCAGACGGTCGATAACCCGAAACGCTCCCGCGTCGAGGACTACAACAGCCGCAACGAAGGTTATGTGATCGAGCAGCTGGAGAAGATCGCTCTAACCGAGAACGTGGAGCTGGTGGCGTGAGCCTGGCCTTGGCGCACAAGCGCCGCACCCTGGCCTTGGGTGTAACCGCTGTTGCTGCAGCCTTTTCGGGTTCGGCGATGGCGTACTCCCCGGCTGAAGCGCTCAGCAGTCCGGCCAATGCCCGCAAGCATCTGCTGCTGCAGGAAGCGGCATTGGACCAGGATCTGGAGCGCCTGAGCGCAATGAAAGGAGCGTTGGCCGGTCGCCAGTTGCTCAAGCGTGACGAGCTGCTGCCCAAGTACCAGGACTACATCCAGCGCTACATTGAGTCGGGCCTGAACTTTCCGAATCGCATCCTGGTGCAGGTGATGATCTGGCTGTTCGACACCGCTCAGTTCGACGATGCCCTGGAGCTGGCCGACTTTGCGATCGAGCAAGGCCAGCAGATGCCCGAGCGCTTCAAGCGCCGCGACATCCAGACCTTTGTTGCGGACACGGTGATCGACTGGGCTTACGACGAATACAACGCCGGGCGCAGCCCAGAGCCCTACCTGTCCGACCTGCTGCCCCGCGTCGATGGTGAATGGGACCTGACGGAGCAGATCCCGAGCAAGTACCACAAGTTGATCGGCATGCGTGCCCAGGACGCTCAAGAGTGGGAAACCGCGATCAAGCATCTTGAGCGCTCCACCGAGTTGCACTCCAAAGCAGGCAATGAAACTCGCATCGGCAAGTGCCGCAAGGCGCTAGCAAAACAACAGGCCGCACCGGCTTCCCAATAACCGACTACCCCCCCAGCGGGGACCTGTGGAAGTGAGCCGCCCATTTATGGACCGTCCCACTGAAAACAGGCTCCCCGCCCTATTTGAGCGGTCAGCAATGAGTTTTTCCGGGAAACCCACCACCTTTGTAGAGCAAGCGATCGAGAACGACGGCTTCTGGCCGAACCTCTCCGTGGCTGAGTTCCAGAAGGGTTACCGCCTGCCGGCGGAGTACCTGGTTGACATGCTGGCCACTGATTTGGCCACGGCGATGGCCGAGGTCAACCGCGACCTCGCTGAACGAAAGGCCGGATGGCAAAACGCAGGCGTCACCACCGTGGAATCTGCTGACCCTATGGTGCTGCCGGAGCGCACGTTTCACGCAGCGACGTACAAGCGCGCTGTGTATTGCCGCGCCAAAGCCACCTTGCTGACTCAGTTCGCCACTGTGACCCGCCGTGAGAGCGCGGAGAACACCGGCAAAGAACTGCCGGAGCGCGGTGAAACCTTCCTTGAGTTCAGCCAGCAGGCCGTTCGCTCGCTGCAAGGCCGTGGCCGCATTACGGCGGCACTCCTGTGATCAAACTTCGCGCCCTCACCACTTACCTGATCGCACGCCAGCTGGTGCTGCCGGAGCAGCTCGACAGCTGGACCGACCAGGTGAACCTGGAGCTGATCTGGAAGCCCGACATCGGCGGCATGCGCATGGGTGACATGCGTTACAGCGCCACGATCGCCCTGGAGCGTTTCGCCGATCACCCCGGACGCCTGATGGCGTTGGTGGGCAGCTGGCTGGAGGGCAACGACCAGGATCGCGACGAACTGTCGGCGCCGAAGTTCGAAATCACCATGCTCGACAACGACCTGGCCGACGTGGACATCACCTTGGAGTTCAACGAACCCCAGTACCTGGCCGAGGATCCTGCCGGCGAGATCGAGGCTTTCGGCAAGACCTGGTCATTTGTCCCGTTTGATCTGTGGATTGCCGAACACGGCGAGGTGTCAAGCCTTGGCCGGTCGTAGCACCTTCGAGCTCGACGCCCGGGGCTACCTGGGCGTGCGCGAGCAGCTGGCGTTGCTCAGCCTGCCGCCACAGCTGCGCCGACGCCTGCTGAACAACGTTACCAAGCGCGTGCGGACGATGAGCCGCAAGCGTGTGCGCGATCAGCAGAACCTCGACGGCACCCCGTTCGAAGCGCGCAAAGGGACCGGCAAGGGCAAAAAGAAGATGGAAGCGGGGCTGGCCAAGCTGATGTTGGTCACCCGCGTGAGTCCCGATGAAGCCGAGCTGGGCTGGCGGAATGCCCTGACCAGTTGGGTCGCGGCGCAGCAGCACAACGGCGTCAGCGAGCGCCGCACCGCCGCCCAGATGAAGCGCTGGAACAACGTTCCCACCGGACTGGCAGCCACGGAAAAGCAAGCCAAGCGCCTGCGCCGGCTGGGCTTCAAGGTCCGCCAAGAGGGCAAGAAATCCCTGTCCCGGCCATCAGTGGCCTGGATTCAAGAACATGTGAACTACGCCAAGGCCGGGCTGCTGATCCGCATCCTGGACGACGAGAAAACCGAGAGCAGTGGCGCGCAAAGCTGGGAAATCACCTTGCCCAAGCGCCAGTTCATCGGCGTCAGCACCGAACGAGACACCGGCTTGCTGCTGAACCAGGTGCTCCAACAAATCCTTAATTCACCCCGCTAGCGAGGCACTGCATGGCACTCGGCAAAGTCAGCGTAAACAATCTCAATCTAGGCCAGGGTGCCGTGACTGAGATCGAGCGCTATTTCCTTTATATCGGCGTCGGTGCGAAGAGCGTCGGCCAACTGATCCCCTTGAACACCGACAGCGACCTAGACAGCGCCCTGGGCATTCCTGCCAGTGACCTGAAAACCCAGATCACTGCCGCCAAACTGAACGGCGGCGATCGCTGGGCGTGCCTGGCTGCGCCGATCGCGGCCGACGGTGATTGGTCCGACGCATTGGAATACGCCCAACAGCAGGGTTTTTCGGTGGAGGCGGTGGTGATCACCAAGCCGGTGACCGCTGCAGCGCAGCTGTCGGCCATGCATGACGCCGCCATCGCGTTGAACAACGTCTACGGCCGTCGGGCTTTTGTGATGGCCGCGAGCGCCGGCATCACCGTGCTGCAGACATGGGACCAATACCTGATTGCGCAGCGGGCGATCACCAAGGACCTGGCCGCGCCGCGTGTCCTGGTCGTACCGCAATTGCACGGCAATGACTTGGGCGTGTTGGCTGGTCGCTTGGCCAACGCGGCGGTGAGCATTGCCGACAGCCCAATGCGTGTGGCGTCCGGCGCCGTGCTGGGCTTGGGCGCGATTCCTGCCGATGTTGACGGCGTGCCGCTGCCATCGGCGACCCGTGCCGAACTGGATAAGGCGCGGTTCTCCGTGTCGCAGACCTATCCCGATTACCCGGGCGTGTTCTGGGGCGACGGCAACATGCTCGATGCACCGGACAGCGACTTCCAGGTGGTCGAGTACCTGCGCCTGGCTGACAAGGCCGCTCGCCAAGTGCGTCCGCTGCTGATCCGCCGCGTGGCCGATCGCCGATTGAACAAAACCCCCAACAGCATGGCCGCCGCCATCAGTGCGTTCATGAAGCCACTGCGCCAGATGGCCAAGTCGGCCACGTTCGCTGGCCAGGTGTTCCCTGGTGAGATCGAGGCGCCCAAGGACGGCGACATCGTCCTGGTGTGGCTCAGCAAAACCAAGGTCGAGCTGTACATCAAGATTCGGCCGCTCAATTGCCCGAAAGACCTGACGGCCAACATCGCCCTCGACCTTTCCAACGACGATTCGGAGTAACCCCCTATGTCACGTATTGGCGGCAAGAACTTCGACGTGAACCTGGGCGATCTGCTGGTTCACGTTCAAAACTGCACCCTCGACATCACGGACAACACCGCCGTGGCACAGAGCAAGGGCGTACCCAATGGACACGTCGACGGCGACGTGTCAGCCAGTGGTGAGTTTGAGTTCGACACCAGCAACTTTAACTTGCTGATCGAGGCTGCACGCACCGCCGGCAGCTTTCGCAAGCTCGAAGCGTTCGACATTGTTTTCTTTGCCAAGGCCGGCGACGAAGAACTGCGCGTGGAGGCCTTCGCTTGCAAATTGAAGGTCTCCAGCCTGCTCGGGATCGATCAGAAGGGTGGGGAGACATCCAAGCACAAGGTGCCGTTCGACGTCACCAGTCCGGACTTCATCCGCATCAACGGCGTGCCTTACCTGGACGCGAGCGAGATCGAGGGCCTGCGCTGATGGTCTGCCCGTTCGATCGTGCCCAGGCGCTGGAACAACGCCAGCGTGAACAGGCGATTACCGCCCAACTCGCGAAGGCACGTCCGACCGGGCCGAGCCGCAGCCATTGCCTGGACTGTGATGAGTTGATCCCTGAGAAGCGCCAGGCGCTTGGTGGAATCACTCGTTGCACGCCGTGCCAATCCCTTTTCGAGCAAGGAAAACGCCGATGAACACCATCACCTGGCCGCACTTCGCCGCGGCTGAATTGCGCTGCAAATGTGGCAAGTGCAACAGCACCGGCACCGAGATGGATCCGGTGTTCATGGCCGAGCTGGTGACCTTGCGTCAGCAGTTTGGCCGGCCCATGGCGCTGAGCAGCGCTTACCGCTGCCCGAAACACCCGGTGGAGGTGAACAAGCCTGCACCAGGTGAGCACTGCACCGGCCTGGCAGTTGACGTGCGCTGTCGCGGCGAAGACGCGGTGGCGATCCTGCGCCTGGCCATGAACCTGAAGTTCACCCGCTTCGGCATCAGCCAGCGCGGCAACTCTCGTTTCCTGCACCTGGGCATGGCGCCGGCCGGTGGTCGATTCCCCAGCCCTGCGATCTGGAGCTACTGAATGACCCGCCTGTCAATGATTGCCGTGTTCACCCTCGTCGCCCTGGTCGGCTGCGCCTTCAGCGACACCCACGCGGTGGTGGCGCGTAGCGCTTCCACGTTGGTGGCGTTGTATTGCAAGGCGCCGGAGACCGGGCGCGTGCTGCTGCGCGCCCAGATCGCTAGCGACACGGCCCCGAACACAATCCGCGTGGAGTGCGCCGCCGATGGCCTTTAGGAGCGAGCTGGTCGTTAAGGCCGTGAAGGGCACCAAGCAATGGCAGCTGATCAGGCCGCTGTTCTACCTGACGGCCAGCAACAAGCTGGTGACGGTGCCCAAGTGCTACCGCACCGACCTGGCCAGCGTGCCCCGGCCGGTCTGGTGGTTGATCCCACGTGACGACGAGTGCGCCCGGCGTCCGTCGGTGGTGCATGACTTCATTTACACCCACGGCACCTTGTCCTTCACCAAGGCCGAGGCTGACCAGGTCTTTTATGACGCCTTGCTCGAGGAGGGCATGCCCAAGCCTCTGGCCTGGCTGATGTACGCCGCCGTCCGGATTGGCGGGCGTGGCAACTGGAGCGCGTGAAATGGAGCTTTCAGCCATGGCCGTGAGCGTACTGCTGATGCTGACCGAACTGATTCTGACCGGAGTGGTGGGCTTTCAGATGTACCTCTTCAAACAGATCAGCGCGGCCCGTCGTGAGCACCTGGAGTTTCGTATCGAGGTTGCCGAGCGATACGTGCGGGCAGAGCACATCGACAAGGCCATGGAAAAGCTGGAGGACCGGCTGGAACAACGCCTGCAGCACCTTTTTAACCAACCCCCACAACGGAAAAGAACATGAGCGAAACACGCGATATCACCCTGGAAGTCGGCGAAAAAGAATTCACCTTCACCCTGACACCCCAGGACGTGACCAAGTACTTCAACAGCCTCGGCCAGAACAACAAGGTCGCCCCGGCCAACAACCTGCTGGTCAACACCGTCAAGCAGGAAGAACGCGCCACGCTGAAAGCGCTGCTGGGCAACCCGGTGATGGTGATGCAACTCGCCGGCGCGCTGGTCGAGGAATACGCCCCGGACGTTGAAGTCATCGTAAAAAAGCCCTCGACCACGCTGAGCGCCTGAGCGAGGACGGCCTGGGCCAGCTGTTGGCCCTGGTCAGTCGCTGGTTACCTGGTCAGGAGCCCACACCCGAGGTGATGGGCACCGCCAGGTGGCTGGAAGACGAACACTGGAAACGCATGGAAATCGCCGTGGCTAACGGCATCGTCCATGCACTGAAAGGATAAAAACACATGGCTGACCGCGCCGCCCGCCTGGCCTTCATCTTGAGCCTGACCGACAAGGTCACCGCGCCCCTGGGCAAGGTGAAAATGGGTTTTTCCGACCTTGCCGAACAGAGCGAGAAGAACATCAAGACGATGGGCCTGGGCTTGGGCGGCATGGTCGGCGCCGGTGTGGCAATTACCCAGTCACTGGCGCCTGCGTTGGAGATGAACCGCGCCCTGGGCGAAGTCCGATCGCTGGGCGTGGCCGAAGACGCGTTGACCGCGCTCAATCAAAAGGCGTTGGAGTTCTCTGTCGACTACGCCGCCAATGCCCGGGATTTTGTGGCATCGGCGGCGACGATCGATGGCGCCATCAAAGGATTGACCGCCAGCCAGCTGACCTCGATCACCAACACCAGCAACGTGCTGGCCAAGGCGACCAAGGCCGATGCCGAAACCACCAGCGCCTATGTGGGCACCATGTACAACCTGTTCAAGGGCCAGGCGGACGCCTTCGGCAAAACCGAATGGATCGAGAAGTTGGGCGGGCAGACTGCGCTGGCGGTGAAGCTGTTCCGCACCGATGGCGCGCAGTTGAAGGATGCCTTCAAGGAAGTCGGCTCGATCGCGACCACGGCGGGTGTGGACCTGGCCGAGCAGTTCGCGGTGATCGGCTCGCTGAGCAGCACCATGGAAGGCGGCGATGCCGGCGGCATTTACAAATCGTTCTTCGAAAACATCGGCAGCGCCTCGGAAAAGCTGGGGATGAAGTTCGTCGACCAGAACGGCAAGTTGCTGCCGATGCTCGACATTCTCGGCAAGCTGGAGGGCAAGTTTGGTGATCTGAACAGTGCCAACGCGGGGGCCAAGCTGATCGATGCCTTCGGCGGCGAAGGCGCGCGTGTGATCACGGCACTGGCCAAGGACACCGATCGCCTGCGCGTCGGCATGGATCAACTGGGCAAGATTCGTGGCCTGGAGAGCGCCGAGCAGATGGCCAAGGCCATGGTAGATCCGTGGGCGCAATGGGCGTCCCTGGTAGAAAGCATGCGCGCTTTGTTTGGCCAGGTGCTGATCCCGGTCCTGGCGCCGTTCATGGAAAAGATGGTGGCGATCGGCAAGACGCTGATGCGCTGGGTCACCTTGTTCCCCAACATCACCCGCGTGATCGGCATCACCACGCTGACCATCTTCGGCATCATCGCCGGCATGTCCCTGCTGACGCTGGCTGTCGGCATGTCGAAGATGGTTTGGCTGGGGATGCTGACGGTCTGGAAGCTGCTGAATTGGACCGGCTACCGCAGCATCGCCATGTTCATGTTCCACACCGTCATGACGATCGCCTTCGTCGCCGGCCTAGTGCTGCTGTACACCTGGATGGGCCTGGTCAAAGTCGGGATGGTGGCGTGGCAGGCCGCTATCTGGCTGGTCAACGGCGCGCTGCTGGCCAACCCGGTGCTGTTGATCGTTGTCGGGATCGTCGCCCTGGTCGCGGCGGTGGTCGCCGCCGTCTACTACTGGGACGAATGGACCGCCGCCCTGATGAACAGCGCGGCTTTCCAGTGGGTCAGCGATCAGTTCAAGACCCTTTCCGATTGGTTTGGCTCCATGGGCGGCTGGTCCGCCATGGCCAAAGGCGCCTGGGACAGCATCGTCGGCGTTTTCTACAAGGCCATCAACAGCCTGATCGAGATGATCAACAGCATCCCGGGCGTGAACATCGAAGCGCGCTTCGGCGGCATGCCTGACATACCAGGTGTCGATGCTGCAGTGAGCGCGGCCAACACCGCCGACGTTGGACAGAACGCCCAGCAGAGCATCAACGGCGCCATTCCAAGCCTTTCACCGTCGCGGCCGACGGCCGTGCCCCCGGGCGGGTTGCTCACCAGCATTCAAAACAACAGCAGCCAGAACAAGGGCACGCATGTCGAGAAAGTTGAGATCCACACCGCCAAGCCGATGACGCCGCTCGAGCTGGAAAACATGGTGGCGATGGGGGTAGGCGGATGAGCCTCTACATCGACCTGCTGATCACCAATAACGACCTGACCCTGGACCCTTCGAACCAGCCGCTGCTGGTGGACGATCGGGCCAGCATCGCCCAGGACATCGGTCACATGATCCGCGAAAGCGGGCTGCTGGTAACGATGGTGGCCGAGCGCGATCGCTTTCGCCAAGCCGACTGCATCCAGCAGCTGGAGCTACTGGTCGAGGCCGACGTGCGCCTGGTACCGGGCACCGTCCGCATCCTTGGCGAGGGGACAGGCAAGTACCTGGTGACGGCGAAAACCGTTGAATTTGGATCTGTCGAGGTAGTGCTGTGAGTGACGTGGACTTCAAACAGGCGTTGAGCGACGCCGGCATTCCGACCACCGAGGCCAAGCTGCGCGCCGCCTGGGAACTCGAAGTGGTCGCCCAGGGCAGCAAGCTGAGCAACACCAGCGCCTGGTCGCCGTTCTGGCGGGTGATTACCGCGCTGGTGACCAAGCCGGTGATGTGGCTGATCGAGTTCATTGCCGGCACCGTGTTGCCTAACTTCTTCGTGAAGACGGCGACCGGCGCCTGGCTGGACATGTTGGCCTGGGCGGTGAACGTCACTCGCAAGCCAGCGACCAAGGCCGAAGGCTTGCTGCTGTTCACCCGCAGCGCGCTGGCTGGCCTTCTGGAAGTGCCGGCCGGTACCCGCGTGCAATCGATCGCCATCAACGGCAACGTCTACGAGCTGGTGACGGTGGCAACGGCGAGCTTTGCCGATGGCGAATCGCAGATCCGCGTGCTGGCTCGAGCGAAACAGGCCGGCAGCGGCTTCAACCTTGCACCAGGTTACTTTTCTATCCTGCCGGAGCCGGTGCCCGGGGTTGTCCAGGTGGTGAACGCTGACGGCTGGTTGAGCCAGCCGGGCGCCGACACCGAGCCCGATGACGAGCTGCGCCTGCGCGTGCGCAACCAGTTCTCCGCAGTCAACCAATGGCACACCGACGCGGTGTATCGCAGCTTGATCGCCGCGTTCCCCGGTGTGCAGCCCGACGGCGTTTATTTTGAACACAACGCGCCCCGGGGCCCCGGCAGCGCCAATGCCTTTGTGCTGTTCGAAGCGGACTCGCCGGCGGATACCTACCTGGCTGAAATCAACAACTCTATTCGCGACCAGGGCAACCATGGCCACGGTGACGACCTGCTGGTGCTGGAAATGCCCGCCACGCTGCACACCGTGAGTTTGACGGTCTGGCCGAAAGCCGAAGTCGGTGCCGAGCGCAGGCCAAAGTTGAAGTCGGACGTCGAGCTGTTCATCCGTGCGGCGTTTCGCGAGAGCAGCGAGAACGACTATCAGCCGACGCTGACCCATCCGCAGTCCCGTTTTTCTTTCAGCCGCCTGGGCGAGGAATTGCATCAGCAGTTCCCCGGGATCGACTCCCTCGCCTTCGACAACGACGACATCATTTCCCAACTGACTATCCCGCGCCTGTCCGGGGTTGAGGTTGAGCTGAATGCTTAAGTTGAGCTTGCCATTTTGGCTGGACGGTCCGGAGCTGGCCAAGCTCAAAGCTGCCGCGCAGTCCTGGTGGGGCAAGGTTGAGAACTGGCTGAACTGGCCGTTGCTGCAGCTGGACGCCGAGACCTGCCACCTCAGCGTGCTCGATCTGCTGGCTTGGCAGCGTGACATTCAGCGCTTTCATGGCGAGCCGGAAGGGCTGTATCGCCGGCGGGTGAAGTACGCCTTCGTCAATGCCGTCGACGCCGGCAGCACCGCCGGCATGGTGCGCATCTTCGAACGTCTGGGCGTGGGTTATGTGGAGATCCAGGAGCGCCTGCCGGATCTGGACTGGGACGTGGTCCTGCTGCACCTGTCCGACACGCAACTGAGCGAGAACCCGGTGCTGCTGCGCGTCCTGATGCAGCAATACGGGCGCACTTGCCGGCGTTACGACTTCGTCACGATCACCCCGGTGAAGCTGAACATCGGCGTGGCCGACTTCAACGACGACCAGCAGACCCTGATTGCCACGCTCGATGACAGCGCAAGCCGCCTGGTCGTGATCAACGAGCTCGCCATTCTCACTTTTCTGACCGATTCATTTTAGGAGCCCCCATGGGAGCGAGCATTACCCTTGCCGGCGAAAGCCTCATTGCCCAGAAACAAGGCGCTGGGGAGAAACTTGATATCGCTCGCTTCGTACTGGCCCTTGTTCCTGGCCTTGATCCGAATGCGCCGGTTGATCGATCCGCCGGCAAGCCGCCGGCAGACCAGATCGTTTACACCAAAGTCTATGACCGCAAAGGCTATGTCAGCCCCAACCAGGTGATCTACAGCCTGATGGTGGGCTCTGATGTGGGTGACTGGGACTTCAACTGGATCGGCCTGGAAGCCGCCGAAGGCGTGCTGCTGGCTGTTGCCACGGTCCCGGTACAGCAGAAGCGCAAGAACATCCCGCCGCTGCAGATCGGCAACAACGTCACCCGTAACTTCCTGGTGGAGTTTAATGGTGCCCAGGCGCTGACCGGCGTCACCGTGGATGCCAGCACCTGGCAACACGACTTCACAGTGCGCCTGAACGGCATCGATCGGCGCGAGCGCATGAGTAATCGTGACGTCTTTGGCCGTGTCTGCTACTTGGCCAACAGCCTGCAGATGGAGCGCAACGGCTTCGGGTTGTATCAGCTCAAGGCAGGGACTGCGTATGTGGAAGGGATCCGCGTCGAACTGCCTGAGCCTGTCCAGGTGCAATTGCCGGCACTGCCGGCCAAAGCCTGGCTGGACGTAGCACTGGCCCGCGAAGGCAGTGACACCGTTGCCGTCTGGAAGGTGGTGTTTGGCGAGGCGCAGACCGACTACGCCGACAGCAACGGAACGGCCCACTACGTGGTGGAGCTGGCCAGCGTGGCGGTGTCGGGGGACATCACCGACCAGCGTCAAAGCGAGCCCATCACCGACGCCCTGGTCAAACGGATCGCCCTGCGCGATGGCGACTACGAGGGCCTGCGCGCCCGTGCTACGACCAAAGACGACGTCGAGCTGGGCAACCTGCCCAACGCCAAAAGCGACGATCCGGGAACCGACAGTAGCGAGATCCTGGCCACCACCAAGGCGCTCAAGGCGCTGCGCAAGATTATCGAAGACTCCGAGGTCGGCCGCATCGGCACCTTTGCCATGGCCACGCCACCGCCGGGTTGGTTCCGGGCCAACGGTGCAGCGGTATCGCGCACGGTCTATGCAGCCTTGTTCGCCAAGATCGGTACCACTTACGGCACCGGCGATGGTGTCAGCACGTTCAACCTGCCGGACCCACGCGGCAAGTTCATCCGTGTCCTGGACGATGGCCGGGGCATCGATGTCGGCCGAGTGCTCGGCAGCTTTCAGGCTGATGAGATTCGCAGCCACAGCCACACAGGCAGCTCCAGCGCGGCAGGCAGTCACAGCCACACCGGCAGTGCAAGTGCGGCCGGTTACCACGGCCACACCGCGTCCAGCGATTCCCAAGGCGCCCACGCTCACACGGTGAAAGAGGGTTCCACCAACCCAAGCATGATCGGAGGCGAGCTCTTGGCGTCCGGCGATGACGTCACTCAAGTCGCCGGCTCTCTCTCAACGACGTCCACCGAAGGCGCGCACGCCCACAACATCACCGTCGACGCAGCGGGCGATCACTCCCACGTCATCACGATCAACGCTGCGGTCGACCACTCCCACGCCATCACGATCAACGCGACCGGTGGAGGCGAAACCCGCCCTCAAAACATCGCGTTCCTCGCGTGCATCAAATACTGAGGCCATCCCATGGACACGAAAATCGTCTACCAAACCGATCACCTAGGCATCTTCACCGGAACCGCCGTGGCCGATCGTTCGCCGCTGGAACCGGATGTATGGCTGATCCCCGGCGGGTGTGTGGAAGTTGCCCCGCCGGCGGTACCGGCAAAGAAGGCAGCGTTTTGGGATGGTCGTCGCTGGCAGCTGGTCGACTCATACCAGGGGCTGACGGCGTACAACATCGTGACCCGCGAACCACTGGTGATCGAGCGCGCCGGTTCGCTGCCGACGGGGTACACCTTGGAAAAGCCAGGCCCGGGGCAGATTTGGGGCAACGGTCACTGGATCGATGACATCCCGGCTGTGATCGAACTGCGTTACGTCGCCCAGTTGGCCATGGTCAACACCGCGTGTCTGCAGGAGATCACCGGCGGGTTCTGGTCGTCGGTGCTGGGCGATCGCTTTTTCTACGACACCGAGCTGGAAGATCAGTTGAACCTGACCGGCATGATCCTGCGCGGCTTGGGTGGCTTCTACGCCTGCCGCGATGGGTCCGGCACCAAAGCCTTCCTGGAGCACACCAGCGAGCAGCTGCGTGAGATCGGCGACGAATTCACCGAGTTCAAGCTGCAGCGCCTGCGCAAAGCCAACGAACTCAAGCAAGCCCTGGCAACGGCGCGATCGGCTTCGGATCTGGACGCGATCAACGCCGTGGCGTGGGAGTCGGCACCGGTATGACCTGGGCTCCCATCACCCTGCGCTGGCCGGAGCAGTCCACCCAGTGGCTCGACGACCTTGAGGCGGCGAAGGCTCTGGCCAGCAGCGAGCTGACCAGCACCGGGCAACGCCTGGCAGGTCTGGCTGACTTGGCCACCACTTCACCAGGTCCGGTCGGTGCTGCAGCAGAATCCGCCGTGGCCGCTGGCCGGGCGGGTCTGGCCGATGCCCTGGGCGAAGTGCCGGCCTGCCTGGTGGTGACGCCATTTCAAAGCGGGGTGGGGCAGGGCCGTGGTTACCAGCGTTACCTGTCCGCGCCCAACCTGCTGCAGCAGCTGGGCGAGAAGCTCGAGGACACCGGCGACGACAGCCGTCCGGCCGGTTCGCAATATGCCTTGGCCGTGATGTTCCTGGGCACGCGCTACGACAAGTTCGCGGCGACCTTGTCCCGATTCAATGCCGTGCTGCCTATGTCAGACCTGCAGCGCGCCGAACGCCGAGCGAAAAACCTGTTCGCCCTGGACGCGGAAAAGTGGGAATTGCCCACCGCCGGCACACTGCCGCGCTGGGGCGCGTTGCCGCTGGAACGTTGCACCGTGACCAAGGCCGCCACGCAAGCCCTGAACGGTCAGCTGTCGGCACTGGAAAGCTATGCGGACAGTTCGCCGATGGCGGATCTGGCAAAGCTGGCTGCCCGCAAAGCCAGCCAGGCCCAGGCACAGGCGCAGAAACTGGCCGACCTCAAGTCGCAGTTCGCCGGCGGTACCGCCGACGACAGCATGCGCGCGCGGCTGATTGGTCCCGGGAATGCCGCCGAATTGCGTCACCAGCTGCTGCAGGGCGAAGCCCCTGGTCATGAGTGGGGACTGTCCGCCGGCGTGCTCCTGGTCGGCTCCCTGAAGGGGTTGTCGTTCGTGCGCGAGTTGGTGGGCCTATGACCTTATTGCTCGATGGCGAAGAGGTGCGCGGCAAAAACCTCAAGGTCACCGCCAACCTGCGAATCGAAAGCGACGACCTGTCGGGGCAGACCAGCAACACCGATTCGGCGCACAAGGGATTCAAGCCCAAGACACTGGCCGTCACCTTGTTGATCCCCTTCGTCGATGCGGGGCACCTGCGCAACCTGATGAGCCTGGCCGAGTCGACGGGCACCGGTGGCGAGCTGAAAACCTATCGGGTAGTCAACGACACCGCGGCTGCGTTTGGCGTCCGCCAGGTGCAGTTCACCGACGGCGTCAGCGCCCGTGAAGACGACTCGGTGAGAGCTTGGCTTGTGCAATTCACGCTGGCGGAAAAGCTCTCCAACCCTGAGCGGGTGGAGGCACGTCGCGCCGGCAAAGCGGTGACACAACAAGGCGCCCCGGGCCAGTCCGTGACTGCACCAGGTGCAGGTGGCGGTGGAGCCGACGCACCAGGTCAGGAGCTCACCGGCTTCGAAGCCACCCTGAAAAAACTGGATAAGTACCTGGGCGGTGAGTCATGAGCATGAAATTGCACAAGGTGCTGACCATCGGCGGTGTCGTTTACCCCCTGGTGAGCGACGACGTGCGCCTTGAACTGCGCACCCCCGGCCGCGCCACGCTGACCATTCAAGCAGCGGCGCCGGTGAAAGGGCTGGTGACACTGGATATTGGCTACAACGACAACCCGCTGCAGCGCCATTTCATCGGCTACGTCGAGCGCTGCACTTCGTCCAATGCGATCGAGCAGGTGCTGTTCTGTCGCGAGCTGGCCGCGATCCTGGCCAAGCCGTTGCCGATCAACCTGCGCCATGCGGACCTGAGCACCGTGCTGGCTGACATCAACCAGAAAACCGGGCTGAGCTTTCGAGTTCCAGACAAGGCCTACGCCAAGGTTAAAGCCCCGTTCTTTTACAACCTGGCCGCCGGCTACCAGGCGATGGACAGCTTGGCCCGGGTGTTCGGGATCGCTGACTTCATGTGGCAACAGCAAGGCGACGGTGAGGTGTTTGTGGGCAGTTGGGCCGACAGTTTCTTTGGCTCCCGATCGCCGCTGCAGCTGCCCGTTGCGCTGTTCGACGGCTACCAAAACAACCAGAGCGCAATGATTGCGGCCCTTCCCGGGTTGCGACCAGGTGCATCCATCAACCAAGGCGAGCGGATCACTCAGGTGACGCTCACCGGCAACCAAATGGCGATCCGATGGAAGACGCAATCCGCCGCAGCGTAGAGCGGCAATTCCCCGAACTCACCGGCGGTTATCACCTGCCGCGCTTTGCCCGGGTGGTCGGTGTGGCGGACGCCCCGGCCGGCGCCGGGATCTGCGATGACTTCCGTCCGCGCTTTGCGGTGGACCTCGAGCTGCTGGGCGAGGACGACGAGCCGGATCCGGCGCTGCCGGTGTTGGCCGGTGTGCCGCTGCCAATGCCGATGGGTGGCGACGAGATGGGGTTTTTCGCCTTTCCCGAAGAAGGCACCCGCGTGGTCGTGTCATTTGCCTACGGCCTGCCAAGCAAGCCATTTATCCACGCGATCCTGCCGCACGGCTTGAGCCTGCCCAAGGTGCCGAAAGGTGACCAGGTGTGGCAGCACAGCGACGCCGCCCAGCAGCGCGTCGATGCCGACGGCAACTGGTTGCGCCAGACAGATGGCCGAATCCTGGACAAGTCGATCGATCGCGAGGTGGAGAGCCTGAGCAACGTCGAGCGCCACCAGAGCAGCACGGTGACGGTGGACGACCATTCAACCGAGTCAGTTGGAGGCATCAAGGCGATCGAGGCGATCGGCGCGCTCAAGCTGTTGTCTGGCGGTGCCGCAAGCCTGGCCGCTTTGGATGATCTGCATCTGGCCAGTGGTCGCGACCTCAACCAGGTGGTGGGCCAGAAGCTGAACCTGACAGTGGGTGGCCAGCTGCAGGAGCGTATCGAAGGCGCCCGCCGCAGCATTGCACCCACGACCTGGCTCGGATCTGAGTCGGTGAACGTGCTGCAGGTGCTGTGCGATCTGATCGACGTGGTCATCCAGATGAATACCGACATCGCCAGCCATCAGCACGGATCCAGCCCAGTCCCAACCAACGCGGCGAGCTTCGCCGGTCACGCCGGTACCGGCGCACAACTTTCTGGGCAATTGACGCCCATCACCGGAGCCTAATTTGGAACTCAAGAACTATTTCGCCCAGGACGACCAGGGCAACGCGCTGCCCGGGGCCACTTGCTATGTGTACCAGCGCGGTACGGAATCACTCGTCCAGGGGTTGTACAAGGCCAATGGCGTTTCCCTGAGCAATCCGTTCAAGGCGGATGACGCCGGCAAGATCCAATTCGCCGCGCCCAACGGTCTGTATGACCTGCGCGTAGTCCAAGGCGTGCGGGACTACCGTATTCAGGTCCAGCTCAATGACCTGGACGAAGGCGTGGCCGCAGTAAAACAGGCAGCCGATCGGGCGGAAGCGGCACGAGACATTGCCCTGCAGGAGGCCAATGCTGCCGATAGCGTGGAAGAGGGGCTGCTGAACACTTCCAACGGCGAAACGTTCCAGGTACTGAGCCCGGTCGATGGTGCCTATCTGATTACCTACCAGAACCAAGCGGGCGTTGCTGTCGAGCTGCGCCGCTACCCGACCGCAGATGCGATCGAGGCCGTACGGCGCCTGGTCAAGACTTCGAGTACTCCGAACACGCACCTGGAGGTCTTCGATGATGAAGACGCCCAGATGGTCAGCATCACCGATGACCTCTTTCAAACGCCGGCCTTTTCGATCGCTTCCAAAGATGGCGTCACCACGATTGAGGGCGCGGAAGGCGAGCTGATTCTGTATGCCGACAGCAGTCGGATCTTGCTCGGTGGTCTGGAGATCGAGCCGACGTTTTGCCCGGGAATCCTGGTCGTGGATGCAGAGGACGCCATCCTGCAGGATCTGTGCGCGGTTCCGCCGCTTGAAAGCGAAGTCGAGCCACAGTCGCCGTTTGATGACGGTCTGCTCTTTGCCCCGGTCATTGCGACGGCGGAGCACCAGGACGCCTACATCTATCCCCAGTGCCTGCTCACACATCGCGAGCGGGGGCAGGACGTCGTCGCCACCGTATCGAGCACCACCACCGCAATGGCAGCAACCGGCAAACCACTGGCGGTGAATGCCTTGACCTATGGGCCTGCTGCCGTCTTGAACCTGCGCGCCACAGGCGTCGCCGACCAGCGGCGCTTCATGGCGCTGACGCTGAAGAACGTCCCGACTCAATCGCCGGCCGTACCGGTCAAGATCCTGTTCATCGGCGACAGCATCGGCAACCGTCAAGGCGGCACCCTGCTTAAACAGAACCTGGCAGCCATGGGCATCGATGCGACGTTCATCGGCACTATCGGCGGATCGGCTGTATCCACGGCCAACACCGTCGAGGACGGTGAGTGGGGTGAATGCCGGGAGGGCTGGGAAACCGGCGACTTCACCTTCGCGATTACCGATCGCGTGAAGATCATCGCGCCCGGGGGAGAACAAGCCTATCGAGAGTTGGGCAAACAAGAGCGCTGGCCGATCAACCCGTTCCTGCGCGCCGCCACTGCAGGCGACTCAGCCGACATCGTGCGCAATGGGTATGTGTTCGACGCCGCGTTCTACCAGGCCCGATTCGGCTTCGACGCTCCCGACGTGGTGATCCAGGCCCTGGGGACCAACGACGTCCGGGACCGCACGGACGCGACAATCTACGACCACGTGTATGCCAACGACCGGATCATCAATGACCAGATCCGCAAGGCCTGGCCGGCGGCAAAGATCATTCGCACACTTCCAGGGACTGCCTTCAACGATGTGCGCAACGAGCTATGGAAGAACCGCTATGCGCCATTGATCCGCGCCATGCAGCGATGCGCTGCTGATCGTGCGGACCCCGACACCATCATTGCGCCGCTGTGGGCAATGACCAATCCCGAGGCTGCCTACTCCTACTCGACAGCGGACGCCGCTAATGACGGGTTCAACGTTGGCGACTGGGGTGACGCTGTTCATCCGATCGGCGCCTCTCGACACGCTCTGTATCAGGCAATGGCGCCATTCGTGGCAGCCGCAGCCCTGGACATCATCTGACCGATTCACACAAGGAAATTACTCGATGGGTATCAAACTCAAGTCCAACCAGATCGGCCCATGGCACACCAAGATTAACGTTCCTGTTGAGCAAGGGCTGGAGGCCTGGTTCACCTTTGACACTGACGCAAAGCGCTTCTTCTTCAACCGGGCGAAGGACAAACCAGATGCGGTCATTGTCGGCACGCCGGTAGCGTACCCAACGCACGGTCGATTCAAAGGTCTGGTCAACTACTTGAGGACTTCTGTGCGGGAAACCGACGGGCAAACGCTGATCGTGGTCGGTAAAGCTGCAGCACCCATTCCGGCTGGAGCATCTACGACGGGCGACGCAACTACTCCATTCTACGTCGGCAACTATCGCGGGGCCTCGGTGACGGAAGGGGTGGCAGGCACTGCCTACGGTACTTCGCTCTATCACGTACAGCCTGCAACAGTCACCGGTGGTGCGGCCCGAGCTAACGACACTGGGGGGGCCACGTCGGCGGTAACGAGTGTGGGAAATGGGGAGGTTCCAACCGACTGGGGGCTGCGCGTTTTGCGAACCAGCTCGGCGATGGCGACCAAGGTCCAGAACCTCACCAGGAACACCATGGTCCAAGGTACCGATCTTCGGGCCCGTGCGCTTGCCGATTCTGTGTTTCATATTGGTAGTGGTACAGCTGTCTTTGGTGGCGAGGTTGATATTTCTGCGGTTGCCATTTTCTCCAGGGTAATCACGGATGCAGAGCTGAACGAAGTAGCCGCGGCTATGCGCAAGCGCATGTTGCGATTAGGGATAAATGTGTGAAATGCCAGCCCGCCAATATGGCGGGCTTTCTATTACTAGTTTGTCATTTCCTTTCGCTGATTGCCTTGTAAATCATTTCCAGTGGCGGGGAGAACGTTATTTCTGAGGCACCATTAGCTTGAGTTGGACGGAACAGGCTTTCAAGAATTAGCCTTCTATCAAGCTCGGAGTCTAACTTTCCGTCGCGCATTAAAGTTAGATACGTTTTAGTGAAGATTATTCTTTCTTGTGACTCCAGCGCTAGGTGAGAGTGCGAGTTAAACTGTCGCAACGTAATTCTGATAACGATGCCCATAAGAGTTATTAGGAGCAGAGCGCCGGAGATTTGCGCGACTGGCGTGGAGTAATCTGGTTGGATGCTGGAAACAGGAAGATTGGAAAGCGCTAACATACCTCCATACTTAAAATAAATCACCATGGCCGCGAAAGTCGAAATCATGCTTGCTATAACTCCCGCAAACCAGAGGTTTTTGTGTTTCTGATGGTAGGTTTTTCGATCCTCCCAGTGCTTGACGGAGTCGCTTAGGTCGATCTGCGCTCTATATGCAGCTTGTGCAGAGTTAAGGTGATTTTGCGCGGCGTCCAGCTTCGCTTTAGCATCGGTCGACGTTTGTCTTGCGACTTTCCGCCACAGCCCAATTCGCCGTTTAAAGTTGAAGTTAACCTTGGAAGCGGCTTTTTCTACATTCACCCTTAAGGTATCAATTTGTGAGGAAAATAACTCAGCGCTGGAATTCATTCTGCCCATTACTTCCGTTTGGCGCGATTCAAACTCTGCATACTGTAGGTGTATGGATTCGATGTGACTATTCGATATAATTTTGTCGGCGTTCTGATGGGCTAGAATTACCTGTATGGCTGCTATTCTTTCATATGCAAACCCTGGTATCTCTACGGCGCTCTTGATTATTGGGTACTCAATCATTGCGTGTCTATTCGTCATATTAATGAATACGACCGCCATAAATCCTGCAATTGTTCCAAATCTATCTTTGATCTTGTCTATTAATTGCCCGTCAGCACTGATGCTCAGTATTATTGGTTGAAACCGTCGACCTAGGTGAAATTTAGGATCATCGTCAAGAGTGTCAGCCTGTTCATGTAGACATTGATTCAGTTGGCGAGCAAATATAATTTCATATAGCTTTTGGCCTGCTGCAGTTATTTCATCTGGAAGCGACTTGAGCCAAGCCCATTGTTTTAGTTCGGCTGATATAAAGTCTTTAAGTTGATTTGTGCTGGAGAAAGTAATTACTTTGTCTTCATTGATAAGAAGATCCACTTCTTTGTTTAGCATCACTTTTCCTTAAGACCGGTAATTCGATGGGGGCATCATAGCTCAAAGCTATCACGGCTGAGCCCCCAAACGCCGCAAATCAAAACCGTCTGCTTACCTCTCAATCCGAAGGATACAAAGTCTAGGATCACTCTAGGCGGCACCACCAGGACTGTGCATAGGCGCAGCCATCTATGTATTCAATGCCGCTGAGTACAAAGCCAGTCACAGCCATTCCCGAAAGTGTCGCATCCAGCAGCTGGGGCAAGGGATCGGGTTCAAGTGGCATACCTACTTCTACGCGGGCTACGTTCGCGCTACGGCCGAGCTCAGCGCTCACCGCAGAATTCACCATCACATTTCCCTTGATCGCTGGATAGCGACGCCGTTCTTTCGGATCGAGCGCTACGCCAAGCCGTCGCATGGGGGTTACCAGCATGTGCATAAGCCAGTTACTCGTCCAGGTGGTTGATCAATGATTCGATTGCGTAGGCTAGGGCCCCGTCGGCTTGTTCCAGGAGATCACTGAGATCATCCCCGTCGATCACATGAGCCCTGTGAAGATGATGGGCCTGATCGAGCAGCGCTTTGTGGTGGGTACCCGGTGCTGCGAGCAACGCAGCTTCGTCACTCAGCAAATCGTTCCACTTCGCCAGAGCGGCGACCTTCCCGATAGGTGTTTCAATCTGTTCCTGGATCATCAGGAGATCCTCTCAATTTAAGTCGAATACTGTATATACACACAGTATACGACGACGAGAGCATTTTGCCTCTAACCACCCGATGAGGGGGCCGATGGTGACGACCAGGTGCTGCTCCAGACAAAAATAGCGGGCGAGAAGAAAAAAGTGGAAGAAAAAGCACTTATCCCCCTCCCGCCGACGGGCTTTGCGTCCGTTTTTTGTGCAAATTCCGATGTAGTGCAAACGAACCTGTAGCCCACGCGGGCCCTGGGGCTCTGCAGGCGATCGCCATTTTCACAGAGTGCAATGTTTTGAAAGGAAATGCAGCGCGATTGCAGTGCAGCGCACGGGGCGGTCGTGGAAGGGATAACGCTGGAGTGCCCCGTTTCATTGATTGAAAAACTGAAAAACTTAGTTTTTGGCTAGTTTTCAATTTCTGAAGGACTGCGTTTTGCGAAGCGTGGTCCTCACGCCAAGGTGCCGTTCTCTGAGCTGTAGCCCTTGTAGAATGGGACTTTAGGCAAATGCACCGATTGCACAAACCGTCACGACGTTTTTCCGAGGGGGCGACCAGGTTGAAGCAGGTTTGCTACAGCCATCACCAAGTCATTCAGAGACCAAGGCTTGTCCAAGTACGTCGTTGAGGAGGGCACAATTGAGGGATCCAGCGCGTAGCCGGACGTGAGAATCGTAGCGGTAGAGGGCCATTTCGCCTTCACCATTTCTATGAATTCCGCACCTTGGATTTGTCCTGGCAAACCGTGATCCGCGATCACCAGCGGACAACCCTCCGGCATGCTCAGTAGGTAGACCAGAGCGTCATCGGCGGTTTCGAAGTCCAATGAGCGGAGTCCGATCTCGCTCAAGATATCGACCATCAACATGCGAAGTGTTGGATCGTCCTCAACAACGATTGTCCATCCCGTTACTGGCGAGAGTTTTTCCCATTCTACGTTCACGATTTCATTCCGAATTCCGTCATTGGGAGAGACTTGTCCAGTTTAGGCGCTTTTTGGGGGGAAATAAGACTTCGGGCGGCTGTGGAAAAAAGTCGTTTTATTGAGATTGATTCTTAAGGGGAGGGTGGTCGTTTCAAAAAGAGCGATATCAGCTATACGGGGGTGGCAATGGGACTGGAGGCCCCGGTTTTACTGGGCTCTCGGTATTACAAGGGAAGGTAATATGAAGCGATATGAAACGTAATATTTCTGCCAAACCCCCGGATTCATTGGGTTTTAAAGAATAGAAATATAGCTTTATAGAAAGGTAATACTATCGCCATCCTATCGCTTAAATATCGCCTTTTCCTGAATCGGCTGGACGCCTTGATTTACAAGGGCTGTAGCCGATTTTCGGATGAGATATTACTAATATTACTTTTTTTTCGAACCTCCACGGATTTTAGGATTGGCACCTATACGGGGGTTGGGGTCAGGCTTTGCGGCTGTTTGCGACTGATTTCATCAAACGTCCCCCCATACGGCCCCCAGTGGGATGCGGTACAGACTGGACACAGCTACAGGTCTTGAAAATAGTGGAGCGGGTGAAGGGAATCGAACCCTCGTTATCAGCTTGGGAAGCTGGAGTAATGCCATTATACGACACCCGCTCAGAGCGGAGACTTTGTACCAGATGTGCGCGTGGAAATGAAGTTTTTCTTTGCGTTTGATGGCTTTAGCGCGGGTGAAGCACATGCATGGACCCTGTGACGGTCGTTCGCGGGCAAGCCTCGCGCCTACGGATTACGTAAGGGCAGCGGGGCTTGCTCGCGATGACGCTGTTTCAGAGGGACAATGCATGGTGGTCCTGAACGTAGTGGTAACGCGGTCGGGCATCGTGCTGTGCCGGCTTCAGGAACCCCAGTAATGCGTTGCGGCTGTCTCGGCAGGCGGCTTTGTGTTCCATGTCGAGAAAGTGGCCGGTAGCGCCCAGGGTCGTGAAGGTGGCGTCTTGCACGTGGTCGGCGAACAACCGGGCGCCATCGGCGGCGGTGTATTCGTCCCATTCGCCGTTCATGAACAGCACCGGTACGTTGATTTTCTGCGCCGCCTTGAAGAAGCACTGGCGGTCGCTGTGCAGCAGGTCGCTGATGTGGAAGTGCATCTGCCCGTATTCGTGATCGGCCAGGCTGCTGACGTGGCGGTAGTTGAAGCGCTTGAACAGCGTCGGCAGGTGTTTGCCGATGGTGCTGTTGACCAGGTTGCCGACCCGGTCACCGTCACGGCTGCCCAGGTAATCCACACCGCGCTCGAGGTAGTCGAGCATGTGCGCATTGATCTCCGGGGAGAACGAGCTGATCACGGCTTTTTCGATGCGCCGAGGCTGTTGGGCCAAGGCGACCAGGGTTGCGGCGCCACCCCAGGAAAACGACAGCACGTGTTCGGCGGCGAAGTGGTCGATCAGCTCCAGGAGGATCTGCCCTTCGACTTCCTTGGTCAGCAATTTCTCGTGCAGGTTGTGGGCTTTGGACCGGCCCGCGTAGGGCTGGTCGTAGCAGACCACATTGAACTGCGGGTGGAGATTCTTCACGGTTTGAGCAAACGACGCAGTCGTGGCCATCGAGCCGTTGACCAGGATAATGGTCTTCTCTGCGGCGTCTGCGCGATAGAACTCCGTGTAAACCCGATACTGACCCTGTATATCCAACACAGCGATTTCTGGCCTCATGTCATAAGACTCCTGGCAAGCGGGTATGCGCGCAAAAGAGATTGCACGAGCTTTGTGACAGGTAGGCATACGCCCTGGAAATTGTTAGCCCATGTCGATCCAATGCAGTCCGGTCGACGGGTATTGTTATTGGCGGGCAGTTTGCCGGGTGAGGCCGGAACCCAAGGGTCCCTACCGGCAAAAAGTTTCTTAGATACAGCTTGTGACTCATCGGTCACATTTCGGCCGACGTCCTGATTCAAGCAGGGGTCACGTCATCGCGCAAGTGCCTTTGGCAAATTGTTCGACAACTTCTGCTCAGCGGTAGGCTGCTTAGATCAATTCGATCTCATCAACGCTCAGCGGGCGGTATTCACCCGGTTTCAACGCGTTGTCGAGCACCAGTGGGCCCATGGATTCGCGATGCAGGCGCAGCACCTTGTTGTCGAAGTGACCGAACATGCGCTTGACCTGGTGGTAGCGGCCTTCGACGATGCTCAGGCGTGCGCATTTCGGGCCCAGCAGCTCCAGCCCGGCAGGTTGGGTGGTGAGGTCTTCGAAGGCGAAGTACAACCCCTCGCGAAAGGTGATCGCGTATTCGGGGCCGATGTCCTGCTCGGTTTCAACGTAGTAGACCTTCGCCAGTTTGGTCTGCGGCTGGGTCAGGCGTCGCGACCAACTGCCGTCGTTGGTGATGAGCATCAGGCCGGTGGTGTTGAAATCCAGGCGCCCGGCGATGTGCAGATCATCCTTGTCCGGTTCTGCGATCAGGTCGAGGACGGTGGGGTGCTGCGGGTCGCGGGTGGCACTGACGCAGCCGGCGGGTTTGTTGAGCATGAAGTGACGCAGCGGCTTGCCGGCTTGCAGCACCTGGTCGTCGACTTCGACGCGGCTGAATTCGCGCACGTCAGTGTGGGGATCGCTGACGGTCTTGCCGTCGATCCGGACGCGTTTTTCCACCAGCAACAGGCGCACCTGCTTGCGGTTGAAGCAGGGCAGGTTGCTGAGAAAACGGTCGACGCGCATGACGTGAGGATCAGTGAAGAAAGGGGGCGCGCATCTTACTTGATCGACGGCGGCGTTGCTTGCAACTGCGCCTCAACCTCGGCGCAACGCGGACACAGGCAGGCTGTGTTGCGCAGTTCGGCGGGCAGCGCCTGGAGCACCGCCGGGTCGATGCTGACGCCGTAGCACCAGCAGGCCCGGTCAGCGGTTCGCGGGTCGGCCAGGGTGCAGTCGTTGGCTGCGCCGCAGGCGGGGCAGAGGTCAGGCTTTTTCATAGGCAGGTTGAGGCAGTTCCACGCAGATTCGGTTGCGGCCCGATTGTTTGGCCCGGTACATCGCATGATCGGCCCGGGACAGCAGGGTGTGCAAGGTGTCATCGGGCTGCAGGGTGGTCAGGCCGATACTGACGGTCAGTTGCAGGCGGTGGCCATTGTACGCATAGGGCTGTCGCTCCACATGTTGGCGTATTTTCTCGGCGATCACCTGTCCGCCGTCACCGTCGGTGTCCTTGAGCAGCACGATGAATTCTTCACCGCCCCAGCGACAGACGATGTCGGAGTGGCGCAGGCAGCTTTCCAGGTCCCGGGCGAAGCCGATCAGCACCTGATCGCCGGCCAGGTGGCCATAGGTGTCGTTCAAGGCCTTGAAGTGGTCCAGGTCCAGCAGCAGCGCCGTCAGCGGCCTGGGTTCACGCTGGGCCTCATGCATCGCTTGCGCGGCCAGCAGGTCGAAGCCGCGGCGGTTGGGCAGTTCCGTCAGGCTGTCGAGCGTGGCCTGGGTCTGGATCTGTCCCTGGTAGCGCTTGATCACGCGGTTGAGCAGGGCCAGCACGATCAGTGTGACGATCAGGCAAATCAGCAGGTTGAGGTACAGCGAGCGGCGGATGTCGCTGAGGTCGCCGTCTTCGCGCTTGTCGACGAACAGGTACCAGTTCAGTTCCGGGATGAAGCGCACGTTGAGGAAATGGCCCTGGCCCTGGCCGGAATATTCGTAGCTGCCGCTGTGGGGCTTGGGCAGTTGGCTGAGCAGGTTTTTCATGCTGTCGAGCTCGGCCAGGGTCTGCCCGGCCAGGGCGCCTTGTGGCCCGCCCTCGGCCCCGGTGAGCACCAGGCGGCCGAAGGTGTCGACGAAGTAGACGCTGCGCTGGTAGCGCTGCTGGTATTTGTCGATCAGCTTGATCACCGCATCGACGGTCAGCCCGACACCCGCGGCGCCGATGAAGCGGTTGTGGTAGTCGTAGACCTTGTAGTTGATGAAGACGGTCAGGTTGTCCTTGTTGGCGAGGTCCGGATCGACGTTGATCTCGTAGGGATCCTTCATGTCACGCACACGGAAGTACCAGGCATCCCGGGGTTCGGTGACCTTGACCTGCTTGAGCACACCCTTGGCGTGGTAGTAGGTGAGGCTCGCGTCGGAGACGAAAAACGCCGTGTAGGCACCGTAGTGGGTCATGACCTCGTCGAGGTAGCGGGTCATCTGCCCGGTGTCGCGTTCGCCATTGACCACCCAGTCGCGCATGAAGGTGTCGCGGGACATCATCGAGGAAATCAGGATCGGCCGGACCAGGTCTTTCTGGATTTCCGAGTAGACGGTGTCCGATGTCAGCGGCAGCTCGGTGTTGACGATGTTGTCGCGGATCGACGCTCGCGAGGCGTAGTAACTGAGAAAGGAAGTGGCCAGGAAGCCTGCGCCCAGCAACGCGACCAACGTGAGGACCAACGACCGTTGGGAATACAGCGGCGAACGAAGTGGCATGGCAGTTCCATTGTCAGCAATCCGATGGCAAGCATTCTAAGGGCTGGCGCGGGAAATAACTGCTCCATGTGCGTCGCGAATGGTCGTTCCCATGCATGACGCAAACAATCCCTGTAGGAGCTGCCGCAGGCTGCGATCAAAAACAGAGTCAAAAGATCGCAGCCTGCGGCAGCTCCTACAGGGGGCGGGGTCAGGCTAGAGTTTTGAGGTAGGCGCGCCATCCGCCCAGATGGCTGATATCCACTGCCCCCTCCAATCCATAAGCCTCACAGATGAATCCGCTTTCCCAGCGACCATCCGCCAGCTGCACCTTGCCCAGCCCCAACGGTGCCGGAATGCCGGTGAGGAACGAACCCAGTTCGCTGCTTGGCAATTCCCAGACTTCCACGGCAATCGCCACGCCGCCGTGCTTGACCCGAACCATGCCCGGACGCAACGGCGGGCCACCGGCCAACGCATGCAGCTGATAATCGGCCGAGCTGAACGTGGTTTCCACCAGGCGCGCGCCGCGCTGTTTCAGCTGCCAGTTCAACGCCAGGCCATCCAGGTGCGCGCCACAGACCACCAGCCGCGCGCGGTCATGGCGCGCAACGGCGGTCGGTGCCGGGGCCGCCAGTCCTTGCTGGCGCTGCAATCCATCGGCCAGGCTCAACAGATACTGATCGGTGAACGCCCGCCCGAACAGGGTCACGCCCCAGGGCAAGCCGTTGTCCATGAACGCGCTGGGCACCGCGACGGCGGCGTAGTCGAGCAGGTTCATGAAGTTGGTGTAGTAGCCCAGTTCGGAGTTGCGCTGTACCGGTTCGGCGTCGAGTTCTGCCAGGGTGACCGGGCGGCCAATGGACGGCGTGACCACGCAATCGAGACCTTGCAGGGCTTTGTCGCACAAGGCTTTCAGCGCTTGCAGCCGGTATTGGGCGCGGAAGGTCTGCACGCCCGTGACGGCCGGGGCCTTGGCCAGTACGGCGCGAATGACAGGCAGTACGGCCTCGGGATTGTGTTCCATCAATTCGCCGGCCACGCTGTAGCGTTCGGCCACCCAAGGGCCTTCGTAGAGCAAACGCGCCGCTTCGAGAAAGGGCGACAGGTCCAATTCCACCGCTTCGCCACCCAGGGCCTTGAGTCGATCGATCGCATCGGAAAATAGCTGCGGGCCTTGAGCGCAGCCAAAAAATTCCAGGTCTTGCGCACGGGGCACACCGAAACGGAACCCACGCACTGCGCCGAACGCCGAGCCGTCATTCCACAGCGGATTAGCGCGGCTGTACTTGTCCCGTGGATCGAGTTTGGCGGTCAATGCGAGCAACTGACTCGCTTCCCGGGCGGTCGCGGTAAAGGTCGTCACGCAATCGAGCGTGCGACAGGCCGGCACCACGCCCGCGGTGGAAATCAGGCCCTTGGTGGCTTTCATCCCCACCAGATTGTTCAACGCCGCCGGCACGCGCCCGGAGCCCGCGGTGTCGGTGCCCAGGGCAAAACTCGCCACACCGAGCGCCACCGCCAGGGAAGAACCGGCGCTGGAACCGCCCGACGGGTATTCCGGCAACACGCTATTGGGGCACGCGCCATAGGGCGAGCGCGTGCCGTTGAGGCCGGTGGCGAATTGATCGAGGTTGGTCTTGCCCAGCGGCACGGCGCCCAGGGCCAGCAGTTGCTCGACGATGGTCGCCGAACGTTGCGGCACGTAGGCAAATGCCGGGCAGGCCGCCGTGGTCGTGATGCCCGCCAGGTCGATGTTGTCCTTGATCGCGAACGGCACGCCGTACAAAGGCAGGCTGTCGATGTCGCGGCCGTCGAGGGCGGCGAGGTAGGGTTCCAGTTCTTCGGCGCTGAGCAGATGGATGAACAGGTGATAGTCCGGGTTCAGTGCCGCTGCTTTATCGCGCAGGCTTGATAGCAGTTGACGAGGCGTGGTGCTGCCGTCGCGGTAGGCGTTGCGCAGGGCGTCGAGTTGCAGATTGATGTTCATGCTATTCGTCCTTTCGAAAGGGGTTCAGTCGAGTTCAAGCACCACGACGCGTTGTCCGGCACGCACTGCCGAACCCGGCTGCACGCGAATCTCGCGCACCACGCCGGCCATCGGCGCGAGCAGCGGGATTTCCATCTTCATCGACTCCAGGATCACCAGCACGTCACCGGCCTCGACGCGGCTGCCGGTTTCGACCTGAACCTGCCAAAGGTTGCCGGCGATGTGGCTGTCGACGCTCTGTTGACCGTTGGCCAGAGGGGCGTCTTCGCTCGCCTCTGGAACCAGCTCTTCGCTGTCGAAATGCGCCTGGCCGCTGGCGATCCAGCGCTCTCGTTCGGCGTTGAAGGCGCCTTGTTGTTGATCGCGAAAGGCCGCGATGGTCTCGGCTTCTTGCGTCAGAAACGCCTGGTAATCCGCCAGGTTCAGCTGACTGTGCTCGATGTTCAGATCGAAACGCCCGAGGGGGAAATCCCGGCGGATGCGCAGCAGTTCATCGGCGCTGACCGGGTAGAAACGGATCTGGTCGAAGAAGCGCAGCAGCCAGGGCTTACCATCGAACGCGGCGACTTCGCGATAGCGATTCCACATCTGTAAAGTGCGTCCAACAAACTGATAACCGCCGGGGCCTTCCATGCCGTACACGCACATGTAGGCGCCACCGATGCCCACCGAATTTTCCGCGGTCCAGGTGCGCGCCGGGTTGTACTTGGTGGTCACCAGGCGATGGCGCGGGTCGAGCGGAGTGGCGACCGGTGCGCCGAGGTAGACGTCACCCAGGCCCATCACCAGGTAGCTGGCGTCGAACACCGTGCGTTGCACTTCATCGAGGTTCGGCAGGTCGTTGATGCGACGGATGAACTCCAGGTTGCTCGGGCACCAGGGGGCGTCCTTGCGCACGGTGGTCATGTATTTTTCGATCGCCAACTGGCAGGCCGGGTCGTCCCAGGACAGCGGCAGGTGGACGATGCGCGAGGGCACCTGCAGGTCCTTGGCGGCGGACACGGCGTCCCATTCGCCGGCGACGATGCCGAGCAGATCGGCGAGCGGAAGTTGCTCGGGTTGGTAGTGCACTTGCAGCGAGCGGATGCCCGGGGTCAGGTCGATCACGCCGTGCAGGTGTTTGCTTTCCAGGGCTTGCATGAGGGCGTGGGCGCGGAAGCGCAGGACGAGGTCGAGTTCGGGGGCGCCGATTTCGAGAAGAAGATGAGTATCCCCCGACAGCCTCGCGACCAGTCGCGTATCCCCCTGGCCCAAATCCAGCACCACAGGCGACACATCCCCCTGTAGGAGCTGGCTTGCCAGCGAAGAAGTTGATGCGGTGTCTGTTAGGGCCTCTTCGCTGGCAAGCCAGCTCCTACAGGTTTCCCATTTGCAGGCGAGGGTGCGGGCGGTCTTGAGATCGACTGGGTGGAACTGCACCTTGTCCCCAGCCTTGAGCTGGCCCAGCTGCCAAAGATCCGCTTCGATCACCGTCACCGGGCACACGAAACCGCCCAGGCTTGGGCCGTCCGGCCCCAGGATCACTGGCATGTCACCGGTGAAATCCACCGCGCCAATGGCATATGGATTGTCGTGGATATTCGAAGGGTGCAAACCGGCTTCACCACCGTCGGCACGCACCCACTCAGGCTTCGGCCCGATCAGGCGCACGCCGGTGCGGCTGGAGTTGAAGTGCACTTCCCACTGCGTGGCGAAGAAGGTGCCGATGTAGTTTTCGGTGAAGTATTCCGGTGCGCCGTGTGGGCCGTAGATCACGCGGATTTGCCGTACGGCGGGCAACTCTGCGATTTCAGGCAGTTGCGCACCGACGCTACGGTCGTTCAACGCCGGCAGATGCAACACATCACCCGCCCGAAAGGCACGACCGCCATGCCCACCAAACTGACCGAGGGTAAAGGTGCTTTTGCTCCCCAGATAATCCGGAACCTGCAAGCCACCGCGTACGCACAGATAGCTGCGCGCACCAGCGCCGGCGATCGTGCCGAGGCTCAAAGACGCACCGGACGGAACCAGTAGCGCGGTGTTCATCGGCACCGATTCACCATTTAGCGTGAGCGGAATCTGCGCACCGGTCACCGCCACCACCGCATCACAATTGAACCGCAGCAACGGCCCGCTCATGGTGATTTCCAGCGCTGCGGCGCCTTCGTCATTGCCCAGCAGGAGGTTGCCCAGGCGCAACGCACGGCTGTCCATCGGCCCCGATGGCGGCACGCCGACCGCCCAGTAGCCGAGGCGGCCGGGATAGTCCTGGACGCTGGTCTGGGTGCCGGCGCTGAGCACTTCGAAGGTGTTGGCCCGGTACTCCAGGCCTTCCAGGCAACGGGTCCACGGCTGGCCGCTGGCGAAGGGCGCATCGAGCAGAATCTGCCTCAGGTAGTCACGGTTGGTTTCCACCCCGTACAGCAGGCTGTCACCCAAGGCTTGATGCAGATCGGCAGCCGCTTGTTCGCGGGTCGATGCCCAGCTGATGACCTTGGCGATCATCGGATCGAAGTAGGGCGGGATCTCGCAACCGGCCTCGACCCAGGTGTCGATGCGCAGCTGTTTGCCGTCGGCGACGGGAAAATCAACGGCGGTCAGCAAGCCCGGACTCGGTTGAAAATCCCGTCCCGGATCCTCGGCATAAAGTCGTGCCTGAATCGCATGGCCGTCAGCTTTCAAACCTCGGCTCAACTCGCTCAACGGCGGCAGATCACCCGCAGCCAGTTGCACCATCCAGCGCACCAGGTCGACGCCCCAGACTTGCTCGGTGACGCCGTGCTCCACCTGCAACCGGGTGTTCACTTCCAGGAAGTAGAAACGCTGGGCATCGCTGTCGAAGACGAACTCGACGGTGCCGGCGCTGCGGTAGTTCACCGCCTTGGCCAGCTTGATCGCCGCCGCGCACAGTTCATCGGCCATGCCCTCGGGCAGGTTCGGCGCCGGGGTTTCCTCGAGGACTTTCTGGTTGCGCCGCTGCACCGAACAGTCGCGCACGCCGAGGGCTATCACCTCTCCACGGCCGTCGCCAAATACCTGCACTTCCAGGTGCCGGGCGCGCTGGATGTACTTCTCGATGAACACGCCGGCGTCGCTGAAATTGTTCTGCCCGAGGCGCTTGACCGCCTCGAAGGATTCGCTCAACTCGGCCGCGCTGCGGCACACGCGCATGCCGATGCCGCCACCGCCGGCGGTGCTTTTGAGCATGACCGGATAGCCGACTTGTTCGCCTGCGATCAAGGCGGCATCGAGGCTGTCGAGCAACTCGGTGCCTTCGAGCATCGGCACGCCGTGTTGTTTGGCCAGGGCGCGGGCGGTGTGCTTGAGGCCGAACACCCGCAGTTGTTCCGGCGTCGGGCCGATGAAGGCGATGTTGGCGGCTTCGCAGGCTTCGGCGAATGCGGCGTTTTCCGAGAGAAAACCGTAGCCGGGATGGATTGCGGTGGCGCCGGTGGCTTTGGCGATGGCGAGGATTTTTTCCACCGCGAGGTAGGTGCCAGCGGCCGCGCCTTCACCGAGGCAATGGGCCTCGTCGGCTTGCAGAATGTGCAGGCTAGCGGCATCGGCTTCGGAATACACGGCAACACCTGCCACCTGCAGTTCGCGCAAGGTGCGCAGGATGCGGCAGGCGATGGCGCCACGGTTGGCAATCAGGACTTTTTCGAACATGGCATAACCCCTGGAGGGGATGCGGGCCGTCCCGCAGTTTTTCGATGAGCGCCAGGGTCGTCCCCGACGGGAAAATCAACTTTCTTCAAACACCACCGCCCCCTGTAGGAGCTGGCTTGCCAGCGAAGGCGGAGTGTCAGTCACACCATTGTTGAATGTGCTGGCCCATTCGCTGGCAAGCCAGCTCCTACAAGGCACTGGCTTGAGCGGGCCTGGCACAGGGCAAACAACCAGCGGCGCAATTTCGGGAATTTCAGTTCCATACCAGCAGCTCCGCAGGGGTCGGGTTGTAGGCGTTGCACGGGTTGTTCAGTTGCGGGCAGTTGGAGATCAGCACGATCACGTCCATCTCGGCCCGCAGATCGACGTACTTACCCGGTGCGGAAATCCCGTCTTCGAAGGTCAGCCCGCCGTCCGCCGTGACCGGTACGTTCATGAAGAAATTGATGTTCGGCCCGATGTCGCCTTTGCCCAGGCGCCCGTCATGCACGCAGGCGCGCAGGTAGTTGTCGCGGCAGCTGTGCATGTGGCGTTTTTCCAGGGCGTAGCGCACCGTGTTGCTCTCTTGCGCGCACGCGCCGCCGAGGGTGTCGTGACGGCCGCAAGTGTCGGCGACGATGGTCAGCATCGGTTTGCCGAGGTTGGAATACAGCACGCTGCCGGTGGTGAGGTACACGCTGTTCTGGCGGCGCAGGGTGCGCTGCACGTCGTAGCGTTCCTTGGGATTGGCGACGCTGTAGAACAGGGTGTCGACCGCCTGGTTGCCTTCCAGGTCGAGGATGCGCAGGGTCTGGCCGGCCTTGACCTCCATCAACCAGGGTTCGCCGGCGGGGATCGTGGCGCGGTAGACGGCCGTTTCAGGCGACTGTGGAGCGGTGGCGATAGCGAGTGACATGGCAGCGATCCTCAGGCGAACAGACGGTCGGTATTGATGAAGCCGCGCTCGTTTTCCGGGCGCGAGGTGCGGCAGTGTTCGGCGACGCTGGAGTCGGCGTTCATCCAGCTGAGCTTCAAGGGTTTAGGTGCGTATTCCGGCGACGGGTCCATCGGATGCTGCAGGGCGGTGAGCACCACCAGGGTGTCCATCGGCGCGTACAACTCGATGTAGTCGCCAGCCTTGGAGTTGCCCTCGACGAAGTGAAAGCGCCCGGCGTCGTCGACGTTCACCCGGCTGAACAGGTTGAGGGTCATCAGCAGGTCGGACAGCCCCAACCCCCACTTGCCCAACTCCACCAGCAGGTTGTCCGTGCCGTTGCGGAAGAAGCCGTTGCGCAGTTCCTGATAGCGGCCCTGGCCATATTTTTCCGCCACTTCTTCAGCACAGAGCACGCCGCCAAGGCTATCGCTCCAGCCGCAGGTGTCGGCGGTGATGGCGGCCAGCACGCGGCCCATGTCCGAGTACAGGCAATGGCCGGCGGTGAGCTTGGCGGTGTGTTGGCATTTGAGGCTATCGGGCAGGTTCAGGCGTTCGGTTTTTTCGTTGGCGTTGAGCAACGTCAGGCTGACGTTGGCGCCGCCGCGCAGGTCGGTCAGGCGCAACAGCTGGCCGCGTTTGAGCACGAAGGAACGGTGGCCGCCGCCGGGCAGCATTTCTTCGGCGAAGGGCGGGAACAGTTGAGTCGAGTCGGTCATTTTCATATTCCTCTAAGCGATACGAAGCGTGCTTGCCAGTTGCACGGGCAAGGCGTCGACGGCGGCACGGCAGGTGCGGCGGTCGCTGTTCAAAGGGATGTCGTAGGTGATGCGTGCGCCATAGGCACCTGGGGCGTGCGGGTCGAGGCGGACCTTGTCGAACACCAGCAGGCGAGTGCCGAGGCTGAAACCTTCGGACAGGTCATGGGTGACCATGAACACCGTCAGTCGGGTCTCGCGCCACAGCTCCAGCAGCAGGGCATGCATGTCTTTGCGGATGCCCGGATCGAGGGCGCCGAAGGGTTCGTCGAGCAGCAACACCCGCGGCTTCATGATCAGCGCCTGAGCGATGGCGAGGCGTTGTTGCATGCCGCCGGACAGTTGCGCCGGGTACTTGTCCAGCGAGTGACCGAGACCGACTTTGTGCAGCAGCACCGAAGCCTGTTCGCGAGCCTCTTTTTTAGCGCTGCCGAACAGGCGCCCGAGCAATGGCGAGCGGGGCAGTTCGAGGCCAAGGGCGACATTGTCCAGCACGCTCAGGTGCGGGAACACCGAATAGCGTTGGAACACCACGCCACGGCTGGAATCCGGTTCGCCGGCCAGGGTTTGGCCGTCGAGCAGGATCTCGCCGCGACTGGCTTTTTCCTGACCGAGCAGCAGGCGCAGGAAGGTCGATTTGCCGCAACCGGATGCACCCACGAGGGTGCAGAACTCACCTTCGTTGACGCTCAGATTCAGACCTTCGAGCACCACTTGATCGGCGTATTGCTGCCAGACGTTCTTAACGGTGATGAAGCTCATTTTGCGGCCCCCTCATACCAGGGAAAGGCACGGCGGGTGAGGTACTTGAGGCCCCAATCCATCAGCCAGGCAAGCAGGGTGATCCACACCACGTACGGCAGGATCACGTCCATCGCCAGGTAGCGGCGCACCAGGAAAATCCGGTAGCCGAGGCCATCGGTGGAGGCGATGGCTTCGGCGGCGATCAGGAACAGCCACGCCGAACCCAGCATCAGGCGCAGCGAGATCAGCAGGCGTGGCAGCAATTGCGGCAGCACCACCCGCAGCATCAGGGTCCAGGTCGAGGCACCGAGGGTCTGGGCCTTGATCAGCAGTTCCACGGGGATTTCCCGGGCGCGCTGTTCCAGGTCGCGGGCCAGGGCCGGTGTGATGCCGATCACGATCAGCATCACTTTCGACAACTCACCCAAACCGAAGACGATGAACAGGATGGGCAGGATCGCCAGCGGCGGCACCATCGACAGCACGGTCAGCAAGGGTGACAACGGCGCGCCGAACAACGGCAGCGTGCCGGCGGCGATGCCCAGGCACAGGCCGGCCAGCGCGCTGATGCCCAGGCCGATGGCCAGGCGTCGCAGGCTGGACGCTGTGTCCTGCCAGAGCAGGTATTCGCCGGTGCGGCTGTCGGCCACGAAGGCCAGGCGCTGCACCGCGTCGCTCATCTGTACGGCGCTGGGCAGCAGTTTGTCGTTGGGGTTATCCGCCAGGCGCTCGGCCGAGCCCATGAAGTAGGCGAGCAGCAGCAGGGCGAAGGGCAGGATCACCAGCAACAGGCGGCTCGGGCGATCCGGGTGGCGATTGATCAGGCGCATGGCCAAGTCCTCTGGTTACAACTTGGCGTCGGCAGCCATCTGCACGTAACTGGGGTCGAAGCGCAGCTTGAGGTTGCCCTTGTCGCCGCTGGTCACGCCGTTGGCGAAGGCCATGCCGACCGCACTGGTGTCTTTGGCGCCTTCACCGAGCAAGCCGTGCTGGAAGGAAAATTCGGCCACCTTGCGCATGGTTTCCGGCAGTTGCTTGCTGGTGGAAAAGGCCAGGGCTTCCTGAGGGGTGGCGAACAACTTGGTGGTGTCCAGTTGCGCCTGGAAACCGGCCAGGTCGGTGCCTGAAGCCTTCGCCATGTGCTCCAGAGCGGCCTTGCTCGCGGCGTTTTTCGCGTTCATCAACTCGACCACTTCGAACCAGGCGCCGGTCAGCGCCTTGCCCAGGGCCGGGTTGTCCTTGAGGGTCTGGGAGTTGACCACCATCATGTCCATGATCTCGCCGGGGATCTGGCTGGAATTGAACACCTCGGTCACTCCGGGCTGGGCCTTGATGTCCGAAAGCATCGGGTTCCAGGTGGTGACGGCGCTGACCTGATCGGTGTTGAAAGCGGCGGAGATATCGGCGTCGGAGGTGTTGACCACTTTCAGGTCTTTCTCGGTGAGGTCCACCGAATCCAGGGCCCTGGCCAGCAGGTAGTGCGACACCGAAAGCTCGACCAGATTGACATCGGTGCCCTTGAGGTCGGCGACTTTCTTGCCTTCGCCCTTGAGCACGATGCCGTCGTTGCCGTTGGAGAAGTCGCTGACGATCAGCGCAGTGCTGTCGACGCCGCCAGCGGCCGGTATGGTCAGCGCATCCATGTTGGTCATGGTGCAGCCATCGAACTGGCCGGCGGTGTACTGGTTGATCGATTCGACGTAGTCATTGAGCTGGACCACATCGATCTTGATGCCGTACTTCTTCGCCCACTTGTCGACGATGCCTTGGCTGCCGGCGTATTCCCAGGGCATCCAGCCGGCGTAGATCGTCCAGCAGACGCTGAACTGGTCTTTCTGGGCGGCGGGGGACGAGAGGCTCACCAGGGCTGCGAAGGCAGCGGCGAGCAGGGCGGGTAAACGATGCTGGGACATGGTGGTTCTCCAGTTGATCAAGGGCGGACAGGAAGGCAGCGGCACCGCGAACGGTGGCTTGTCTCCCGGGCTTTTGTCCCGCCGTGTAACCTCAACTGGAGGTCGCCAACTCTCGGACCAGCCACTCGCGCTTGCGAGCCGGAACCCTAGTCAGCCATTGCAAATTGTGGTGCCGCGAACCTGTGTTGACTCCTGCACGCATTTGCTAAAGCGAGAGCCGTGCCAAGTCGGTTGAAGCGCTCTGGCATGCGGGATTGATCGACTGAAGTGCTAGCAAGGCTGCTTGCGCCTGCCTTGTGATGGTGCGTGGGTGCACCGCAATGGGACGTGCTGGCCAGCGTTAATAGATGAAAAACCTTTCATCGGCGAGATGTTTCAACGTGTTGCAGGAACGCACCAGATCTCAGATTCGAGGTCTGATCTATCGACAGTTGGAACATTTGGCTGTCGCCTGCCAGCGTCGCTGGTTTGGCTCATTCGCGGTCCAGGAGGCCGCTATGCATCGACAAATTCTTCTCATTGCCGTGTTGGGTTTGTTCCTGGGTGGTTGTGTGCCTTATTCCGATGGAGGAGCCGGTTACTACAGGTCCGAGGTCTATACCTCGCCAGCGCCTTATTACGCCGGTGGAGGCTCCTATTATTCCAACGGCGGTGGTTATTACACACCACCACGCCGGTACTACGCGCCGCCTGCCCGGTATTACCAGCCAACGCCGCGCTATTACCACCAGCCGCGGGTTTATCAACCGGCGCCACGCTATTACCAACCGGCACCTCGCTATTACCAGGCTCGCCCAGACTACCGGGCACATGGTTGGGACGGCCGTAACCGCGGCGGCTGGAACAACGATAACCGGGGTGGACGCAACAACAAGCACGGTGGTCGAGGTGACCATAACGGTCGCGGCAACCACCGCTAGTCTCATGCATTAACGCAATACCTTGTGGGAGCGGGCTTGCTCGCGAAGGCGGAGTGTCAGACAACGGTAATGTCGACTGATACTCCGCCTTCGCGAGCAAGCCCGCTCCCACATTTAGTTTCAGTAATTCGACAGATCCGCCAGTGGATGACGCCCTTCCCAGACCTTGTGAAAGTGCGCCTCCACCACCGCATCCGGCACATTGTTGACGTCCGGCCAATGCCAGTGGGGTTTCTGGTCCTTGTCGAGCAACCGCGCGCGCACGCCTTCGCTGAATTCGGGATGGCGACAGCAGTTGAGGCTCAGGGTGTATTCCATCTCGAAGACTTGCGCCAGCGACAGGTGGCGGGCGCGTTTGATCTGTTCCCAGACCAGATGCGCGGTCAGCGGCGAGCCTTCGATCAGGTTGCGCGCCGCGCGGTTGAGCAGCGGGTCGGCGTGATCGCGCAGGGTGGCGATGGCCTTCCAGGCGCAACGCACATCACTGACATCCAGCAATTCATCGATCAGCTGGCGGCGTGGCAGCCACTGGGCTTCGGGCATCTGCGCAACGGCCTCCTGCTGCAAGGCCTTGAGCAGGCTGTTGAGCTGCATCGGCGTCTGTTCCTGCCAGTTCAATTGCAGCAGGCCTTCGATCAGCTGTGGCTGCTGCTCATCGAGCAGGAAACGATCAGCCAGGTCCAGATCGATCGCATCGCGACCGTTCATGTGGGCACCGGTCAAGCCGAGAAACAAGCCGAGCTTGCCGGGCAAGCGTGACAGGAACCAACTGGCGCCGACGTCCGGGTACAGGCCGATGGTGATCTCCGGCATGGCCAGCCGGCTGCTCGGCGTGACAATCCGGATGCTCGCCCCCTGCAACAGCCCCATGCCGCCGCCGAGCACATAACCGTGCCCCCAGCAGATCAGCGGTTTTGGATAGGTATGCAGGCTGAAGTCCAGCCGATACTCCGCGGCGAAGAAATTGGCGGCCAGGGGTGGCACTTCGCCCGGATGGGCACGACAGGCCTCGACCAGACTGCGCACTTCACCGCCGGCGCAGAAGGCCTTGATGCCTTTGCCGCGCAGTAGGACGCAAACGATTTGCGGTTCCTTGGCCCAGGCGTCCAACCTGTCGCGCAGGGCGTTGATCATCGGCAGGGACAGGGCGTTCAACGATTGCTCGGCATCCAGGGTGGCAATGCCGATACGGGCGCCGTCAGTGCCGGTGAGTTCTTCGAAGTGCAGATTCATCGGTGACCTCGCTGGGGAATTTGAGGGGTAAGTATGATCGCTGTGTGGGAAAGTGCCGGATCTGCGTCAGATCAATTGACAAGCGTGATGGGCTTTCCTAGGGTTCGCCCCATTGTTTTTGCCGGATGTAACCATGACTGCTGACGACCGTATCAAACTCGAACCGAGCTGGAAGGAGGCACTGCGTGCCGAATTCGACCAGCCCTACATGGCAGAGTTGCGACAATTCCTCCAGGACGAGCGGGCGGCGGGCAAGGAAATCTATCCGCCGGGCCCAATGATCTTCAACGCGCTCAATTCCACGCCGCTGGACAAGGTCAAGGTGGTCATTCTCGGCCAGGACCCCTATCACGGCCCGGGCCAGGCCCATGGCCTGTGCTTCTCGGTGCAACCGGGCGTGCCGGCGCCGCCGTCGCTGGTCAATATCTATAAAGAGTTGAAGCGCGACCTGAACATCGACATCCCCAGCCACGGCTACCTGCAAAGCTGGGCCGAGCAGGGCGTGTTGATGCTCAATACCACCATGACCGTGGAGCGTGCCAACGCCAATGCGCACAAGGACAAGGGCTGGCAGTTTTTCACCGACCGGATCATCGAAGTAGTCAGCCAGCAGCAACCTCACCTGGTGTTCATGCTGTGGGGCGCCCATGCCCAGAGCAAACAGAAGCTGATCGATGCCACCAAGCACCTGGTGCTGACCTCGGTGCACCCGTCACCGCTGTCGGCCTATCGTGGTTTTCTCGGGTGCGGGCACTTCAGCCGGACCAACAAGTTTCTGGAGCAGAATGGCGAGACGCCGATCGAGTGGCGGTTGCCGCCGATTTGAAAAAAGCATCGCCAGCAGGCTGGCTCCCACACTGGATCTTCAGTGTTCACACAATCAAGGTGGGAGCCAGCCTGCTGGCGATGAATTCAACGCGGTCTTTACTCTGGATTGCGGTTCCAGTACTTGAACAACGGCTCCGCCAGAAACAACACAAACAACAACCGCATCACCTGCATCGCCGTCACCAGCGGCACCGACAACTGCAGGGTTTCCGCCGTCAGGCTCATCTCGGCGATCCCGCCGGGCATCATGCCCAATGTTAGTGAACGCAGATCCAGATGGGTCAACGCACTCAAGCCCAGCGCCGCCGCCGTGGCGATCAGCATGGTCAGCACCGTACCGATCAACGTCCGCCCCATGAACGATGGCGCGCGCCGGAAAAACTGCCGATTGAAGTGACAGCCCAGGCCGCTGCCGATCAGCCATTGGCCGATCTGGCTGCCGCCGTTGGGCAAGCCGATGTGCAGGTCCCAACCGATGCTTACCGCTGCGCTCACCAGCAAGGGGCCGAACAACCAGGGATTGGGTTGGCGCAGGCGCTCCCAGATCCAGGCCGCCAGCGCCCCCGCCGGAAACAACAACGCCAGCCAGTACCAATCGATGCTGCCCGCGTGGGAAATCGGCGCACCGTCGCCCAACAGATATTTGAACGCCGCCGGAACGCACAGCACCACCACCAGCACCCGCAGGCTTTGCCCGGCAGCCACCCGACTGAGTACCGCGCCATTGCGCGCGCCAAGGTTGACCATCTCCCCGGAGCCGCCGGGCATGCTGGAAAAAAATGCCGTGGCGCGATCTTCGCCGGTACGGCGCATCAACCACACCCCGACCACCGCCGACAGGCTGGTGACCAGGGCGCCGAAGAAGATCAGGCCGAAATGACTCAGTACTTGCTCCATCACCACCGGGGTAAAGTGCAGGCCGATGCCGATGCCGACGATCCACTGGCCACACTTGCGCCCGCCAGGGATTTCCGCCAGTTGCCAGGGTGTCAGGCAGCGCACGAGGATGATCGCCAGCAACGAGCCGACCATCCACGGCAAAGGCCAGCCGACCTGGCTGGCGAGGAAACCGCCCAGCAGGCCGACCAGCGGGGTTCCCCACCAGAGTTTGAAGGGAGACCTATCAGACATCGGCGATAACGCGTTGCGCGGCCGCGCGTTTGCGCCAGATGCGGATGATCGGCATCAACAGCATGATCGCCGTCAGGACCCAGCAACCGAACGTGATCGGGCTCGACCAGAGGATGTCCAGCGCACCGTTGGAAATCGACAGGGCGCGGCGCAGGTTCTGTTCCATCAGGCCGCCGAGGATGAACCCCAGCAAGACTGGCGACAGCGGGAAGTCCAGCTTGCGCAGGATGTAACCGAAGATGCCGATGCCGATCATCAGGAACAGGTCGAATGTGGTGGCGTGCACCGCGTAGACTCCGATCCCGGTAATGATCGCGATTACTGGCACCAGCGCCCAGTTCGGCACGGCGAGGATACGGGTGAAGATGCGGATCATCGGGATGTTGAGGATCACCAGCATCACGTTGGCGATGAACAACGACGCGATCAGGCCCCAGACAATGTCCGGTTGCTGTTGGAACAGCAGCGGCCCCGGCGTGATGTTGTACAGCGACAGGGCACCGATCATCACCGCCGTGGTACCCGAGCCCGGAACGCCGAGGGTCAGCATCGGCACCAGCGCACCGCAGGCCGCGCCGCCGATGGCGGTTTCCGGGGCCGCGAGGCCACGCATGTCACCCTGGCCGAAGGTGCCCTTGGCGCCCGCCATGCGTTTTTCGGTCATGTAGGCCACGGCGCTGGCCAGGGTTGCACCGGCACCGGGCAACACGCCCATGATGAAACCCAGCACGCCGCAACGGATGTTCACCACGAACACCTGTGCCGCTTCCTTGAAGTTGAACATCATGCGCCCGGTGGCTTTCACCGCTTCCTGGCCGTGGTGGGTTTTCTCCAGCAGCAGGAGGATCTCGCTGATGGAGAACAGGCCCAGCACCAGCACGACGAACTGGATGCCGTCGGTCAGGTGGATGTTGTCCCCGGTGAAGCGGTACACGCCGCTGTTGGCGTCGATGCCGACCGTCGACAGGAAGAGGCCGATCAGCGCCGCGATGAAGGTTTTCAACGGTCGATCACCGGCCATGCCGCCAAGGCAGACAATCGCGAACACCATCAGCACGAAGTATTCCGCGGGGCCGAAGGCGATCGCCCATTTCGCCAGCAGCGGGGCGAACAGCACCATGCCGCAGGTGGCGATGAAGGCACCGATGAACGAGCTCCACGCCGACAGCGACAACGCCACACCGGCCAAGCCTTTGCGAGCCATCGGGTAACCGTCGAGGGTGGTCATCACGGTGGAGGCTTCGCCCGGAATGTTCAGCAGGATCGAGCTGATCCGCCCGCCATATTCGCAACCCAGGTACACCGCCGCCAGCAGGATCAGCGCCGATTCAGGTGGCAGGCCGAGGGCGAATGCGATGGGGATCAGCAGCGCCACGCCGTTGATCGGCCCCAGGCCCGGCAACAGGCCGACCACGGTGCCGATCAGGGTGCCGCACAAGGCGGTCACCAGGTTGTACGGGCTCAGCGCGACGCCGAAGCCCTGACCCAAATAGCCAAGAGTATCCATATCAGTTCTCCAGAACGTCGAGCACGCCCAGGGGCAGCGGCACGTCCATCAACTTGTCGAACAGCAGGTAGAGGCCGACGGCCATCAGACTGATGATCACGCTGCTTGGCACCCAGCGACCGCCGTACAGACGGGCCATGGGCACGCCGATCAGGATGCTGGCGACGATGAACCCCAGGGGTTCGAAAGTGCCGGCGAACACCAGCAACAGCACCACACAGATACCGATCTTGGTCAGGGTTTCGCGATCCAGCGGCGGCTCGTCATCACTGTGCTTGATCGGTGCCGGACGGAACACCATGTACAACAGCGCCGAGCCCATCAGGCCCAGCATCAACAGCGGAAAGGCCCGAGGCCCCACCGGTTCGTAGGAAAAAGCCGCTTGATACGGCCAGGCCATCAGCGCCAGGCCGACACAGGCCAGCAACAGCACCGAAGCAAAAATGCGTTGTAAGAGCATGGGGAACTCCTGTGCCGCGGCTCCGCCAGACGGAGCCGCAGCCGCTAGACAGAGACGATCACTGGATCAGGCCGAACTCTTTGGCCAGCACTTTGTAGTCCGCAACCTGCTTTTTCACGTAGGTGTCCAGTTCCTGGCCGGTCATGGCGAACGGGAACAGTTCACGCTGATCGCGCAGCTTGGCGAACTCGGGCGAGGCCAGCAGTTTGTCGAAGGAATCTTTCCACCAGGCGTAGTCTTCATCGCTGACTTTTGGCCCGAGGTAGAAACCGCGCACCACTGGCCAGACGATGTCGTAGCCTTGCTCGCGGGCGGTCGGAATGTCTTTCATTTCCGGCTCGTCCAGGCGCTTGTCGGAGAACACTGCCAGCAGGCGCATGTCGCCGCTCTGGATGTGCGGCATGGAGTCGGAGATGTCGGTGCTGCCGACCTGGATGTGGCCGCCGAGCAGGGCGGTGGCGATTTCACCGCCGCCTTCGAGGGCGACGTAACGCAGGTCACGCGGGTTGATCCCGGCGGCCTTGGCGATCAGGGCGGTCTGCATCCAGTCCTGGCTGCCGACGGTGCCGCCGGACCCGATCACCACTTTGCTCGGATCTTTTTTCAGCGCCTGCACCAGATCGTCGAGGTTCTTGTAGGGCGAATCGCTTTTCACCGCGATGGCGCCGTAGCTGGTGCCGACGGCGGCCAGCCAGCGTACGTTGGTTTCATCGAAACGACCGAACTTGCCCTGGGCCAGGTTCAGCAGCGAACCGCTGGACCAGGCCACCAGCGTGCCGGCATCGGCAGGGCGCTGGGCGACCACGGCGTTGTAGGCCACCGCGCCGACTCCGCCGGGCATGTAGGTCACGCGCATCGGCTTGGTCAGCAGCTTTTCGTTGACCAGTGCGCTCTGCGCCAGTTTGCAGGTCAGGTCGAAACCGCCGCCGGGCGAGGCCGGGGCGATGCATTCCGGGCGCTTGGGCTCAGCCATCAGTTGGCCGGCAAACAGCATGACGCTGGCGGCGAGGGCGAAACGGCGCAGTGATCCATTCATTGTTGTCTCCACGGGAGTTGTTGTTTTTGGGGATGTTTCAGATGCGGCGGTTTCGCTTCGCGCAGCCGACGACGGCGCCGGCAAGCGTAAACGATGGGGAGCGGGAAAAGGGGCGGGGCGGGCAAATCTGGCGCTGGGTGGACAGCATGGCGAAGTACCTCGTTATTGTTCTTATTGGCGAAAACGCATCGAGGCGTTTTTCGGGAGCTACATTTCAAAGCAGGATCGATGGCTGCGATCGAAACCATCCGTAACTCGACTCTAACGGTCGAACCTTTCGCTAACCTTTCATCGGGGTTTCAAGGTTTTTCGGGCTTCACAGAGGTGAATGCCGCTGTAAACTCCGCGCCAAACAATGCCGTCGACCATCCCTGAACGAGGTAATGATCCATGCGTGTCCTGCTCGTCGAAGACCATCTGCAGCTCGCCGAAAGCGTCGCCCAGGCGCTCAAGAGCACCGGCTTGACCGTGGATGTGCTGCACGACGGTGTCGCGGCCGACCTGGCGCTGGGCAGCGAGGAATACGCCATGGCGATTCTCGACGTCGGCCTGCCGCGCATGGATGGGTTCGAGGTGCTGGCGCGCCTGCGTGCCCGGGGCAAGAACCTTCCGGTGTTGATGCTCACCGCCCGCAGCGACGTCAAGGATCGGGTCCATGGCCTGAACCTGGGCGCCGACGATTACCTGGCCAAGCCTTTCGAGCTCACCGAACTCGAAGCCCGGGTCAAGGCCTTGCTGCGCCGCAGCGTGTTGGGAGGAGAGCGTCTGCAGCGCTGCGGTGTGCTGGCCTACGACCTGGAGACCCGGCGCTTTACCCTCGGTGAAGAATTGCTGACCCTGACTTCCCGCGAGCAGGCGGTACTCGAAGCCCTGGTCGCCCGTCCCGGCCGGGTGATGAGCAAGGAGCAACTGGCCTCGCAGGTCTTCGGCCTGGACGAGGAGGCCAGTCCCGACGCCATCGAAATCTACGTACATCGCTTGCGCAAGAAACTCGACGGCCACCCGGTAGCCATCGTCACGTTCCGCGGTCTCGGTTATCTGCTGGAAAGTCGTGATGCATAAGGCCAGCAGCCTGCGTTGGCGGTTGCTGTGGAACCTGGCGCTGTTGCTGGTGGTATTGATGCTGGCCAGTGGCTTGAGCGCTTACTGGAACGGGCGCGAAGCGGCCGACACGGCCTATGACCGGACGTTGCTGGCCTCGGCGCGGACCATCGCCGCCGGCCTGTCCGAGCGTGATGGCAGCCTTAGCCTGGACGTGCCTTATGTGGCCCTCGACACGTTCGCCTACGACAGTGCGGGGCGGATTTTCTACCTGGTCAACGACATCAACCAGAAGCTGATTTCCGGCTACGAAAACCTGCCACCACCGCCACCCGGCACTCCCCGCACCGACGACTACCCGGCGCTGGCGCGTTTTTACAATGCGACTTACCAGGGGCAGAACGTGCGCGTGGTCAGCCTGCTCAAGGCGGTCAGCGAGCCGAACATGAACGGCATGGCGGAAATCCGCGTGGCGGAGACCGACGAGGCCCGCGTCAGCATGGCCCGCAGTCTGGCCGGCGATACTTTGCTGCGCCTGGGCATGCTGGCGATCGGGGCCCTGATGATCGTGTGGTTTGCGGTCAGTGCGGCGCTGCGTCCGCTGGAGCGTTTGCGCACCGCGGTGGAGGAACGTCAGCCCGATGACCTGCGGCCGTTACCCCTGGTCGAAGTGCAGCGCGAACTGTGGCCACTGGTGCGCGCACTCAATCATTTCACCGAGCGCCTGCGCGGGCAGTTCGAGAAACAGGCGCAATTCATCGCCGATGCCGCCCACGAACTGCGCACGCCGTTGGCGGCACTCAAGGCCCGGCTGGAATTGGGCTTGCGCTCGAGCGAACCGCAAACCTGGCGCAGTACGCTGGAAACCGCCGCCCAGGGCACGGATCGCCTGACCCACCTGGCCAATCAACTGCTCTCGCTGGCCCGGGTGGAAAACGGTGCCAGGGCGATTGCCGAGGGCGGCGCGCAATTGCTCGACCTCAGTCAGTTGGCGCGTGAGCTGGGCATGGCCATGGCGCCGCTGGCCCACAAGCGCGGCGTGGCCCTGGCGCTGGAAGCGGACGAGCCGGTCTGGTTGCGCGGCGAACCGACGCTGCTCAACGAACTGTTGAGCAACCTGGTGGATAACGCCCTGGCCCATACGCCTGCGGGTGGCAACGTGATCTTGCGGGTGTCGGCCCCGGCGGTGCTGGAGGTCGAGGATGATGGGCCGGGGATTCCCCTTGATGAGCGGGATCGGGTGTTTGAACGGTTCTACCGGCGCAATCAGCAGGTGGCGGGGTCAGGGTTGGGGTTGGCGATTGTTGGCGAAATTTGTCGTGCGCACCTGGCGCAGATCAGCCTGCATGATGGGGAGAAGGCGGGGTTGAAGGTGCGGGTGAGTTTTATGGCAGGGGAATGATGGGGCCTGTTCTGGCCATATCGCCAGCAGGCTGGCTCCCACAAGGATCTGTGGCGTTACATAAATCCCTGTGGGAGCCAGCCTGCTGGCGATGGGCGCGACGCGGTCTTCAATCAATCAATAAAACATCAACCGAGTCTCTTCCAGGTCAGCACACATCGCCTTGTTCTCCGGATCAATCCCCAGCTTGACGAAGGCCGGTACGCCGAAGGGGTCGATGCGCGAAATCGGGTGGTCGGTGCCTTTGTGGCAGTACAGGCTGGCCACCTGGACCAGGTCGACATAATCGACTCGCGCGGACTGTCGCTTGAAGTCGAGATAGAGCTGCGGCACCTGCACCAATTTTTCCGGAAACTCCCAGACCCGCAGCAGTTTATCGCCGAGCATTGGATGAATGCGGTCGATCACATGGTTGAGGCTGACCGGATCGGCCAGCAGTTCATAGTGATCTTCGGCGTACGTCAGGATCGGCAAGACCCCGATCTGGTGCACCAGCCCGCCAAGGGCCGCCTGATCGGGCTTGAGCTGGGTGTAGTTGCGGCACAGCGCATAGCTGACGCCGGCAATTTCCAGGCTTTTGCGCCAGACATCGCGCATTTTCTGTTCAACCACCGCGGAGCGGGCATGGAAAATCTGTTCCATGACCAGGCCGATGGCCAGGTTGCTGCTGTAATTGATGCCCAGGCGCGTGATCGCCGTGTGCAGATCGGTGACTTCCTGCGCCGCGCGCAGCAGTGGGCTGTTGACCACTTTGATCAGGCGTGCTGAAAGCGCGGCATCGCGGCCAATCACTTTGCTCAGGCTACCGATACTGATTTCCGGGTCTTCAGCGGCCTTGCGAATCTGCAAGGCCACTTCCGGTAACGTTGGCAGAACCAGGTCATCGTTATCGATGGCCTCAACCAAATCCTGTTGGACCTTTTCCGCCAGCTCACTCATTACGCTTCTCTAGGTGTTGCAAAAAAGTACCGCGGTTAACGCTGGATTTCGCGATCGCGGTCCAGTTCATACGGCAGGTCGAGCAAATTCAGGGCCGGGCCGTCGAGTGCGCCCAGATGAATGTCGCCGCCTTCTGCAGCTTCGGCTTGCAACACGGCCAACAGTTCAATCTGATTGGCGGCATTGGCGGCCAGCACCACTTCACCGATCGAGCTGCCGTGACTCGGGGCAAACAGCTGGGTGCCGGGCTCTGGCAGTTCGCCGCCAGCCAGTTGCAGGCGATACAAGCGGCGCTTGAGTTTGCCGAGGTACTGCATGCGCGCGACGATTTCCTGGCCGGTGTAGCAGCCTTTCTTGAAGCTCACGCCGCCGACCGCTTGCAGATTGAGCATCTGCGGGATGAACAGCTCGCGGGTACTTGGCATCACCTGGCCGATACCGGCACGGACCTGGCCCAGCAACCATTGATTGAGTTCACCTTCAGGCAGCAGGGCGGACAGCTTGCCCTTGATGCCATCGGCCTGATCGGCGGCAACCCAGAGTTCGGCGCGTTCGGGCGAGACGCGAATGGCGATCAAACCGTCATGGCGCACCAGGCTGTCGGTCTCTGCCGGCAGTTCCAGGCCGAGGCTTTTCAATGCCTCATCGCCCTGCTCGACGCCGAAGCGAACCCAGGCAGCGCTTTCATCGGTCAGTTTGGACTTGGAAAACACCGCGTACTTCTTCAGGTCCGCCAATTGCGGTTCGAGCAACTCGCTGGCCATGGCCAGGAGTACGCCATCACCTTCGAGCAGGATGCGAAAGCTCGACTGCATCCGGCCTTTCTGAGTGCAGCGCGCGCCGAGGCTGGCCCGGTTGTCGCTCAGGTAATTGAGGTTGCAGGTCAGTTGGCCTTGCAGGAACTTGCCGGCGTCCGCGCCGCGGACCGCCAGGACACCTTCATGAGACAACGTGCAGAAAAAAGCGGAATCGGCCATGGGTCATCGCAGGGTAAAGAGTCTGGCAGACATGATAAGGGGCTGCCCCTGAAATGGGTAGTTCACAAAGGATCGTCGTGCCCGACCAAAGCCGACTGTTCGATGGGGCGCGGGGCTGTATACTTGCGGCCTATTTGAGGAGCGCTCCATGGTCGAAGATGTTGAACTGAATCGCCTCTACTGGCACAGCCGCCGCGGCATGCTTGAGCTTGACGTGTTGCTGGTGCCGTTTGTGAAAGAGGTTTATCCGCACCTCAACGAAGTGGATCGCGCCTGCTACGTCAGGCTGCTCGAATGCGAAGATCAGGACATGTTCGGCTGGTTCATGGAGCGCGCCGAATCGGAAGATCCGGAACTTCAGCGCATGGTTCGCATGATCCTGGATCGTGTCCAGCCCAAGTAACGGGTTCGAATGCCGCTGGCATGCCTCACGGCAGTTGCTGGCGGCGTACCTTTTGGCCCAGGCGTTCGCGCTGGGTTCCTTGTTCCTGCTCGCCATACCGCTCTGGGCCAGTCTGCCCGGTGCCTTGTGCTGTCTGTTGCACGGCGCCTGGGCGTTGCCTCGCCAGATTCTACTGACCCACCCACAGGCTTTTCGCGGCTTGCGTCGTGACGCCGATGGCTGGCAGCTGTGGAGTCAGGCGAAGGGGTGGCAGCCGGTGCAGTTGCGCCCGGACAGCCTGGCGTTGCCGTTGATCGTGGTGCTGCGCTTTCGTCTGCGCGGTGAGCGGCGGGTCAGGACAATCTGCGTGCCCCGGGACTCGCAGGCGGCGGATCTGCACCGACGCCTGCGGGTGCGGCTCAAGTTCACTCGGCGTAGGTGGGCGGCACCAGAATAGTGTCCATGGCGACAGGTAGCATGTTCGGGTAGTCGAGGGTGTAGTGCAGGCCGCGACTCTCCTTGCGCTCCATGGCTGACAGGATCATCAGCTCGGCCACTTGGGCCAGGTTGCGCAATTCGATCAAGTCCCGGCTGACTTTGTAGTTGCTGTAGAACTCGTCGATTTCGTCGAGCAACAGGCGCACCCGGTGCTGGGCCCGTTGCAGGCGCTTGTTGGTGCGCACGATTCCGACGTAGTCCCACATGAAGCGGCGCAACTCGTCCCAGTTGTGCGCAATGATCACGTCTTCATCGGAATCGGTCACCTGGCTGGCGTCCCAAGCCGGGAGGGCGACAGGGGCCGATACCTGTGGCAATTGCTCCAGGATGTCCGCCGCCGCCGAGCGCGCGTAGACAAAGCACTCCAGCAACGAGTTGCTGGCCATGCGGTTGGCGCCGTGCAGACCGGTGAAGCTGGTTTCGCCAATCGCGTACAGCCCTGGCACGTCTGTGCGACCTTGCTGGTCGACCATCACTCCGCCGCAGGTGTAGTGCGCCGCCGGTACCACCGGGATCGGCTGTTTGGTGATGTCGATGGAAAATTCGAGGCAGCGTTCGTACACCGTCGGGAAGTGCGTCTTGATGAAATCTTCGGACTTGTGGCTGATGTCCAGATAGACGCAGTCGACACCGAGCCGCTTCATTTCATGGTCGATGGCCCGGGCGACGATGTCCCGGGGCGCCAGTTCTGCGCGGGGGTCGAAGCGCTGCATGAAGCGTTCGCCATTGGGCAGCTTCAGGTGCGCACCTTCTCCGCGCAGGGCTTCGGTGATCAGGAAACTCTTGGCTTGCGGGTGATACAGGCAGGTGGGGTGGAACTGATTGAATTCCAGGTTCGCCACCCGGCAGCCCGAGCGCCAGGCCATGGCGATGCCATCACCGCAGGCGCCATCGGGGTTGCTGGTATAGAGGTAGACCTTGGCGGCGCCGCCGGAGGCGAGGATCACGAAACGGGCGCCGTAGGTGTCGACTTCCCCGGTGCCACGATTGAGCACGTAGGCACCCAGGCAGCGATCACCTTCAAGGCCCAGGCGCTTTTCGGTAATCAGGTCGACCGCGACCCGCTGTTCCAGCAACTCGATGTTGGGCCGTTGCTGGGCCTGGGTGAGCAGCGTCCTGAAAATCGCGGCGCCGGTGGCATCGGCGGCATGGATGATGCGCCGATGGCTGTGACCGCCTTCACGGGTGAGGTGAAACTCGAATCCACCGTCTTCTGTGCCGGACTGTTCGTCGCGGGTGAACGGCACGCCCTGGTCGATCAGCCATTGAATCGCTTCCCGGCTGTGCTCGACGGTAAAACGCACGGCATCTTCGTGACACAACCCGCCACCGGCGTTGAGGGTGTCGTCGACGTGGGACTCGACGGTGTCAGTGTCATCCAGTACGGCGGCGACCCCTCCCTGGGCCCAGAACGTCGAGCCATTGGCGAGGTCGCCTTTGCTCAATACGGCAATGCGCAAGTGACCGGGCAAGGTCAGCGCAAGGCTCAAGCCGGCAGCACCGCTGCCAATTACCAGGACATCGTGTTGAAACTGTTGGCTCATTTCAGGATTCCGCTCAAAGCGACCCGGGTCGGGGTAGGCGCCAGACATCTGGACAGGCATGCCCGGCAACCGCACAGCCCACTAGTATATAGAGGGGGGGAGCGGCACAATAGCCGAGCCGATATGGCATTGTGAAACTACTGTGACGGAAATCTGCCGACGCTTCGTCGGATGTTTTTTCCACCGGTTCGGCGACAAGCGAACTGTATCGTGGATTTAACACTCTTTTTCGCTTCAGGGTTGCACAATGTCGATTCTGTGCAGCTATAAATATTTGGAACTTTTGCCAAAGGCCCAAGATCAATAGACGGTTGCCTGAATCAAGGGACAGTGTCGGTTTCATCGCAGGATCGCGGTTGGATCCCTGGCGGTCAGACCGATGACAAGATTATTCGCGCAGCCGGGGAATCTCGAGCTGCGTTTTTCGTGCGTGCCGAATCAGAGCCCGCAGGAAACTTGCCTGGAGGGGGAGAACTTTTGCGAAAAGCCCGAGTCTATGTTTGCAAGCCCGGTCGTTTAGTAATGCAAGCCTCCTCCAAGCTTATCGAGGAGTGTTCATGCTAACCCAGGAAGAGGATCAGCAGCTGGTCGAACGCGTTCAGCGCGGCGACAAGCGTGCATTCGATCTGTTAGTGCTGAAATATCAGCACAAAATTCTCGGGTTGATCGTGCGTTTCGTGCACGACACCCATGAAGCCCAGGATGTAGCGCAGGAAGCCTTCATCAAGGCCTACCGCGCACTTGGTAATTTTCGCGGAGACAGCGCGTTTTATACGTGGCTTTACCGCATCGCCATCAACACGGCGAAGAACTATCTGGTTTCACGCGGCCGTCGGCCGCCGGATAGCGATGTCAGTTCCGAGGATGCAGAGTTCTACGATGGCGATCATGGCCTCAAGGATCTCGAGTCGCCAGAACGGGCTTTGCTGCGGGATGAGATCGAAGGCACCGTCCATCGAACCATTCAGCAACTGCCAGAAGATTTGCGTACGGCTTTAACTTTACGTGAATTCGATGGTCTGAGTTACGAGGACATTGCGAGCGTCATGCAATGTCCGGTGGGTACCGTGCGCTCCCGGATCTTCCGCGCCCGGGAGGCCATCGATAAAGCCCTGCAGCCTTTGTTGCAGGAAAACTAAAGACAGCGGCGACAGCCAAGAGAGGAACGCCATGAGTCGTGAAGCCCTGCAGGAATCGCTGTCCGCAGTGATGGATAACGAAGCGGACGAATTGGAATTGCGTCGGGTACTCAGTGCCTGTGACGATGTTGAAACCCGTGAAACCTGGGCTCGTTATCAGATCGCTCGGGCAGTGATGCACAAGGACCTGCTGCTTCCACGCCTGGACATTGCCGCGGCTGTTTCTGCTGCATTGGCCGACGAAGCCGTACCGGCAAAAGCCACCCGTGGTCCATGGCGCAGCCTGGGTCGTCTGGCCGTTGCCGCATCGGTGACCCTGGCGGTGCTGGCAGGTGTTCGTCTGTACAACCAGGACGAGATCGCAGGCGTCGAGTTGGCGCAGCAATCCACCCAACCTGGCCTGGCGGTTCCACAAGTCAAGGGCCCGGCTGTTCTGGCAGGCTACAATGAGAGTTCAGAAGCCACTGGTCCCATGGCCAATGGTGTGTTGCAAGGTCAGCCAGGCTGGAACGATCAACGTTTGCCAGGCTACTTGCGCCAACATGCTCAACAGGCTGCACTGAAAGGTACCGAGAGCGCTCTGCCTTACGCGCGTGCAGCAAGCCTGGAAAACCGTTAAGGAGGATCATGCGCGCCATACCTCTACTTACGCTTTTGCTCAGTGGCTGGTTCGTTGTTCCAGCCCACGCCGATCAGGCTCAAGATTGGTTGACCCGTCTGGGCCAGGCCGAGCAGAAGCAAAGCTTCCAAGGTACTTTTGTCTACGAGCGTAACGGTAGTTTCTCTACCCACAACATCTGGCACCGCGTCCAGGATGGCAAGGTCCGCGAGCGTTTGATCCAGCTCGACGGCTCCGCTCAGGAGGTCGTACGCATTGATGGGCATACTCAATGCGTCAGCGGCAACCTGATGGCAGGGCTGGGGGATACCTCCAACTCCACCGCTCGTGCACTCGATCCACAAAAGCTCAAGAATTGGTATGACCTTGCTGTCATCGGCAAGTCGCGCGTGGCCGGTCGCCCGGCAGTGATTGTTTCCCTGACACCCCGTGACCAGCATCGTTACGGTTTTGAACTGCATCTCGATCAGGAAACCGGCCTGCCCCTGAAGTCATTGCTGATTGATGACAAGGGCCGTCTGCTCGAGCGCTTCCAGTTCACTCGACTCGATCCCGCCACGGTTCCCACCGACAGTGACCTGCAACCGGGCGCTGACTGCAAGGCGGTCAAGCTCGACAGCGACAAGGCTTCGGCGGTCAAGGACGCCCGGGTCTGGCATTCGGACTGGTTGCCACCGGGTTTCGAACTGACCAGCAGTACGACCCGCAAGGATCCAGAGACCAAGTCCCAGGTCAACAGCCTGCTGTATGACGATGGTCTGGCGCGTTTTTCAGTGTTCCTCGAGCCCTTGAGCGGTTCAGGTACCACCGACACCCGTACGCAACTGGGCCCAACCGCCGCCGTCTCCCGGCGCTTGAGCACGCCGCAAGGCGAGATGATGGTGACTGTGGTGGGTGAGATCCCGATCGGCACCGCTGAACGGATCGCCTTGTCCATGCGCACCGACGCTACTGCAACCCAGCAGTGACTTGAAATCGAAATGTTTAGTGAGCATTTCAATTTGCAAATCCCCCCAATATTTTTTATAGGTCAGAGCCCCTCGGCTCTGGCCTTGTTTGTTGTTCCCGGAACAAAAATACCGGCGTATCTTTCCCGGTGTTCCTTGCTCCATATCGCTTAACCATGCTCGTCGTAACGGGAGCCGTATGTCGATACCACGCTTGAAGTCTTACCTCTCCATTTTTGCCACCGTGCTGGTGCTCGGTCAGGCGGCCGCTGTCCAGGCGGTCGAATTGCCTGATTTCACGCAACTGGTCGAACAGGCATCGCCTGCGGTGGTGAACATCAGTACCACGCAAAAATTGCCTGACCGCAGAGTCAACCAGCAGATGCCTGACCTCGAAGGCTTGCCGCCAATGTTGCGCGAGTTTTTCGAGCGCGGCATGCCGCCACAGCAACCTCGATCCCCCCGTGGCGACCGCCAGCGCGAGGCGCAATCCCTGGGTTCGGGTTTCATCATTTCGCCTGACGGCTACATCCTGACCAACAATCATGTGATCGCCGATGCCGACGAAATCCTCGTGCGTCTGTCCGACCGCAGTGAAATGAAGGCCAAGCTGATCGGCACCGATCCGCGCTCCGACGTGGCGCTGCTGAAAATCGAAGGCAAGGATCTTCCGGTCCTGAAGCTGGGCAAATCCCAGGATCTGAAAGCCGGGCAATGGGTCGTGGCCATCGGCTCGCCGTTCGGTTTTGACCATACCGTGACCCAGGGCATCGTCAGTGCCGTCGGCCGCAGCCTGCCGAATGAAAACTACGTGCCGTTCATCCAGACCGACGTGCCGATCAACCCGGGTAACTCGGGTGGGCCGCTGTTCAACCTCAACGGTGAGGTAGTCGGTATCAACTCGCAGATCTACACCCGTTCCGGTGGTTTCATGGGCGTATCGTTCGCGATCCCTATCGACGTGGCCATGGACGTTTCCAATCAGCTCAAAAGCGGTGGCAAGGTCAGTCGCGGCTGGTTGGGTGTGGTAATCCAGGAAGTGAACAAGGACCTGGCCGAATCGTTCGGCCTGGAAAAACCAGCCGGTGCGCTGGTCGCGCAGATCCAGGATGACGGCCCGGCTGCCAAGGGCGGGCTGCAGGTAGGCGACGTGATCCTGACCATGAACGGTCAGCCGATCATCATGTCCGCCGATCTGCCACACCTGGTGGGCGCATTGAAGGCGGGCTCCAAGGCCAATCTGGAAGTGATCCGCGAAGGCAAGCGCAAGAATGTCGAGCTGACCGTTGGCGCTATCCCGGAAGAAGGCAAGGAGCTTGATGACCTGCCGCAGTCGAGCATCGAGCGCAGCAGCAACCGCCTTGGCGTCTCGGTAGTCGAACTGACGGACGAGCAGAAGAAAACCTACGACCTCAAGGGTGGCGTGCTGATCAAGGAAGTTCAGGACGGTCCTGCGTCGATGATCGGCCTGCAGCCGGGCGATATCATCACTCACCTGAACAATCAGGCGATCGGTTCGGCCAAGGAGTTCACGGACATTGCCAAGGCGTTGCCAAAGAACCGTTCGGTATCGATGCGTGTACTGCGCCAGAACCGCGCGAGCTTCATCACCTTCAAGCTGGCTGAATAACCCGCCTGTTGGTTGAATAAAAAAACCGCCTCGAATGAGGCGGTTTTTTTTGTCGCTGAAAACGTCAGCCCATCATGTCCTTGATCATGCGTTCCTGCTCCATCAGCTCGCGCTGGCGGGCATCGATTCGCGACGACAGCGGGAAATTGCTGCCGGCCTTGCGCTTGGCAAAATCCAGTTGCTGGATGGCCTGGCGATAGTCGCCCACCAGTGCGAAATACTCGGCGCGCGCCTGGTGCAGGCCGATGATGTTGCCCGACAGGCCGCGGGTTTCGGCCACCTGGTACCACACGTCCGGATCGTCCGGGCGCGATTTGAGCAGGCCTTCGAGGGCCTTTTCGGCATCGGCGGCGCGGTTCTGTTTCAGCAGCAGGTCGACGCGAACCTGATTCAGCGGGTAATTGCCGGGGTATTGCGTCAGCAGGCGGTCAACCCTGGACTGTGCATCCGGCAGGCGATTGTTGGTGATGTCCAGATCGACCTGGGCGAGGTTGTAGATGATCTCGTTCGGCGCCTTGGCCAGCAACTGCTTGAGGTTTTCCCGTGCTTCGTTCAGCTGTCCGCCCTTGATCTGGGCGATCGCCAGACCATAGCGCGCCACATCGCTTTTCGGGTTTTCATCCAGCAGGGCGCGGAAGCGCTTGGCGCCCAGGCCTGGGGTTTCTTCATAGATCAGCTGGACCCGGGCACGAATCAACTGATAACGCAGGGTGTCTTCGATGCCGCCCTGCGGGGCCTGCTCGGCGCGGTTGCGGGTGTCGGCGATACGCGATTCGGTCACCGGGTGAGTCAGCAGGAATTCCGGCGGCTTGGCGTCGAAGCGGTACTGACGCCCCAGGCGTTCGAACATGGTAGGCATGGAGCGGGGGTCGTAGCCTGCCTTTTCCAGATTGAGGATACCGATGCGATCGGCTTCCTGTTCGTTCTGGCGCGAGAATCGCCGTTGTTCCTGGATGGCTGCCGCCTGTGTCCCTGCAATCGCCGCAATACCGGCATCGCCGGCACCTGCCGCGGCAATCACGATACCGGCCAGCAGCGCGGCCATCATCGGTACCTGCATGCGCTGTTGGGCCTCGACGCCACGGGCGAAGTGGCGCTGCGACAAGTGAGCCAATTCGTGGGCCAGTACCGAGGCATACTCGCCTTCGGTCTGCGCATTGAGGAACAGGCCGCCGTTGACCCCGACAATCCCGCCGGGCGCCGCGAACGCGTTGAGCTGCGGGCTGTTGATCAGGATGAATTCCAGGCGCCGGTCATTGACCTGGCTGGTCTCCACCAGGCGGTAGACGCTGGACTCGACGTAGTCCTTGAGCTGCGGGTCATTGAGCTGAGCTACCTGGCTGCGCAACAGGGCAAGCCAGGCGCGACCCAACTGATACTCCTGTTGCGGCGAGACGATGGCAGAACTGGCGTCGCCGAGTGACGGCAGGTCGTCGGCGAAGCCCGGTGAGGCAAGCAGGCAAGCGAGCGTCAGCAGGGTAGGGCGCAAAAAAGTCATGCACAAAGCCTTAGTCGACAAAGAGCTTACTGTAGCCGGACACCAGCCCTGCGACCAGATATTCTAGGCAACTCAGCCACCTGACCCGGAGTGATGCAATGATCGACGCTGTAGCCCATGACGTTGAACTGGACGCCAGTGGCCTGAATTGTCCCCTGCCGTTGCTCAAGGCCAAGATGGAGCTCAATAAGATGTCCAGTGGTACGGTGCTCAAGGTCATCGCCACCGATGCAGGCTCGCAGCGTGATTTCCGCACCTTTGCCCGATTGGCCGGTCATACGCTGCTGCGTGAAGAAGATGAAGCGGGCATTTACCGTTACTGGTTGAAAAAAGCCTGAAACCAGCTGCGTTCGTTACTAAGGATTATTGATGTTCAAAGTGTTGCGCGACTGGATTCAGCGCTACTTCTCCGACGAAGAAGCCGTGGTACTGGCGGTCCTGTTGTTCCTGGCGTTCACCGCGGTGCTGACCCTGGGCGGCATGCTGGCGCCGGTGTTGGCCGGGATGGTGCTGGCCTACCTGATGCAGGGGCTGGTGGTGAGCCTGGAGCGCCTGCGGGTGCCGGGTGGCGTCGCAGTGGGGCTGGTCTTCGCGCTGTTCATGGGGCTGCTGCTGGTGTTCATCGTGGTCGTGGTGCCGTTGCTCTGGCACCAACTGATCACCCTGTTCAACGAATTGCCCGGCATGCTCGCCAAGTGGCAGACCCTGTTGCTGCTGTTGCCGGAGCGTTATCCGCACCTGGTGTCCGACGAGCAGGTGCTGCAGGCCATTGAAGTGGCCCGGGGCGAGATCGGCAAGTTTGGCCAATGGGCGCTGACGTTTTCGCTGTCGAGCCTGCCGCTGCTGGTCAATATCATGATCTACCTGGTACTGGTGCCGATCCTGGTGTTCTTCTTTCTCAAGGACCGGCAAATGATCGGCGAGTGGGTGCGCGGCTACCTGCCCCGTGAGCGGGCGCTGATCACCCGTGTCGCCCATGAAATGAACCGGCAGATCGCCAACTACATCCGTGGCAAGGTCATCGAGATTTTCATTTGCGGCGGGGTGACCTACATCGCCTTTGTCGTCCTGGAACTCAATTATGCGGCGCTGCTGGCCTTGCTGGTGGGCATCTCGGTGGTCGTGCCCTACGTCGGGGCGGTGGTGGTGACCGTGCCGGTGTTCCTGATTGCGCTGTTCCAGTGGGGCTGGAGCGATCAGTTCATCTATCTGATGGCGGTCTACGGGATCATCCAGACCCTGGACGGCAACGTGCTGGTACCACTGTTGTTCTCGGAAGCGGTGAACCTGCATCCGGTGGCGATCATCTGCGCGGTGTTGTTGTTTGGCGGGTTGTGGGGCTTCTGGGGAGTGTTCTTTGCGATTCCCCTGGCGACGCTGTTCAAGGCCGTGCTGGATGCCTGGCCGCGTAAAGAGCCGGTGGTGGCGCCGTTGCTTTGAATGCTGGCTCTGAGGGCCTCTTCGCTGGCAAGCCAGCTCCTACAATGGTCGCGCGTACCTTGTAGGAGCTGGCTTGCCAGCGAAGGCGTCAGAACAGACACCCAATTAATCAGACTTGGTTAAGGGTCTGGGCGGCCGCCAGAACCGCATCCACATGCCCCGGCACCTTCACGCCGCGCCATTGCTGACGCAACACACCGTCCTTGTCGATGAGGAACGTGCTGCGATCCACGCCCATGTATTCCTTGCCATAGAGCTTTTTCAGCTTGATCACATCAAACAGCTGGCAGAGCGCTTCTTCCTTGTCGCTGATCAGCTCGAAGGTGAAGGCCTGCTTGGCCTTGAAGTTTTCGTGAGACTTGAGGCTGTCGCGGGACACGCCGAACACTTCGGTATTGGCCGCCTTGAAAGCGTCCAGCTGGTCGCGAAAACCCTGGCCCTGGGTGGTGCAGCCCGGTGTGCTGTCCTTGGGGTAGAAGTAGATGACTACCTGCTTGCCCTTGAGGTCGGCGAGGCGCACGGTTTGCCCGCTGGTGGCGGGTGCTTCGAAGTCGGCAACCGGTTGGTCGAGTGCAACGGCCATGAATGCTTCCTTACATTGGGTTCTGTGGACGCCACGGTTCGATCAGGGCGTCGAGGTTCAGCGCGTCGGCGAAGTCCAGGAACTGGTCACGCAACCAGCTGATCTGCACACCGGCCGGCAAGGTCACGGTAAACGTGGCATTGAGCATGGTGCCGCCGGTCTGCGGGGCCTGGTAGGTGTCACAGGTCAGGTTTTCCAGTTCGACGTTGTGGTCCATGAAGAACTGGCACAGCTCGTTGATGATGTCCGAGCGGTAGGCCGAGCTGACATAGGCTACATAGGGCAGGGCCTGGGGACGGTTCTCCAGGGCGGCGCTGCGCACCACGTTGACGGTGAAGGCGTGGCGTTTTGCCAGGGTCGGCAGGCTGCCCTCCAGGCGAGCCAGGGCGTCCCAGCTGCCGGAGATTTCGAGGACCAGCGCACTGCACTCGCCATGACGCGTCAGGCGGGAGGTGACCACGGCGCAGCGATTTTCATGGCTGGCGCGGCACAGGACGTTAGTCAGCTCCATGGGGTTGGCGCCGAGGGCACTGATGACAAGGAATTGTTCGCGAACTGTGGGGGTGGACATGCAGCATTCCTAAAGCGATGAGCGGTCGGTACTTTTATCGGCTGGTTTTGCCGGGAGCGAGCCTGCGCATGCGAACTCCCAAAGCTTCGGGCACAAGGTCGCAACGTGGCTCCAGAGTAGCAGGAGCGGGGGTGGCAACCCTGGATCGGGGGCTTGGGATGTCGAAAGTGGAGGCGCAAACCCGAAATACGAGCTTAGCAGTATCGATCAAAGTCTGAAGGGTAGCGAAAAGCGGCGCCAAGGGGAATGGCGGCAGCGCAGTACTTCGCTTGTACAAGCATCTTGGCGCCAGTACCATTACGGCTCTCTTTTTCCGGCAGGAGCGGTTGCATGATTGCGGGCAGTATGGTGGCACTGGTCACACCCATGGATGCACAAGGTCGTCTCGACTGGGACAGCCTGAGCAAACTGGTGGACTTTCACCTGCAAAACGGCACCCACGCCATCGTGGCGGTCGGCACTACAGGTGAATCGGCCACCCTTGATGTGAGCGAACACATCGAAGTGATCCGTCGCGTAGTCAAGCAGGTCAACGGCCGCATTCCGGTCATCGCCGGTACCGGCGCCAACTCGACTCGCGAGGCGATCGAGCTGACCACCAATGCGAAGACCGCCGGCGCCGACGCTTGCCTGCTGGTCACACCGTACTACAACAAGCCGACCCAGGAAGGCCTGTACCAGCACTTCAAGGCGATCGCCGAAGCCGTCGATATCCCGCAGATCCTCTACAACGTGCCAGGCCGCACCGCCTGCGACATGCTGGCCGAGACCGTGATCCGCCTGTCGAGCGTCAAGAACATCATCGGGATCAAGGAAGCCACGGGCGACCTGCAGCGCGCCAAGGCCATCATCGACGGCGTCGACAGCAACTTCCTGGTCATTTCCGGTGACGATGCCACCGCGGTCGAGCTGATCCTGCTGGGCGGCAAGGGCAATATTTCGGTGACCGCCAACGTCGCCCCGCGTGACATGGCCGACCTGTGCATTGCCGCGCTGAACGGCGAAGCCGAGAAGGCGCGCGCCATTCACCAAAAACTGATGCCACTCAATAAAACCCTGTTTATCGAGTCCAATCCAATTCCCGTGAAATGGGCGCTGCATGAGATGGGCCTGATGCCGGACGGAATCCGTCTGCCGCTCACCTGGCTCAGCGCCGAATGTCACGAACCGCTGCGGCAGGCCATGCGCCAGTCCGGCGTCCTGGTTTAATTGAGGAAGTACAACGCATGAAGCGAATGGCCGGACTTTCCGCGCTTGCCTTGATCATCTCCAGCACCAGTGGCTGTGGATGGCTGTGGGGCCCGGATGGTTATTTCCGTGACCGTGGTAGCGACTACCTGGAAGCGCAACAGACCGCACCGATGCAACTGCCACCGGATATCACCACTGCCAAGCGTCTGGATCCGCTGTTGCCGATTCCGCGCAACGTCGCCGATGACACCGCCAAGGGCGAATACATCGTGCCTCGTCCGCAGCCATTGACCGCTGCCGCCGACGCCAGTGCCTACTCGCTGCAAAAGAGCGGCGATACGCGCTCGATCCTGGCGCAGAACCCGCCAGCGGAAGCCTGGCCCGTGGCCGTACAGTTCTTCCAGGACAACGGTTTCCGCCTGGATGAACAGCGCCCTCAGACTGGCGAATTCACCACCACCTGGCAGCGTTCCGACGAACTGTCCGCAGCCATGGCCAAGCGCCTGAACGCAGCCGGCGTCGCCTCTGACAGCGAAATCCGTGCCCGGGTACGTATCGAGCCGGGTGTGCAGCGCAATACCAGTGAGATCTACGTGGTCACCGCCGAGCGTCCTGCCGGCAGCACGGCCGACGTCGCTTTCACCAACCGTTCGGTCAACACTGGCCTGGACGCGGCACTGGTCGACGACATGCTGGCGAGCATGAGCCGCATCTCCGAGAAGGGCGGTTCGGTCTCCATGCTGGCTTCTCGCGATTTCGACGCGCCAAGCCGCATCAGCCTGAGCGAAGACGGCAGCGGCAATCCGGTGCTGAACGTCGGCACCGACCTGGATCGTGCCTGGTCGAGCGTCGGCCGTGCGCTGGAGCAGGGCGAATGGCGTGTTGAAGACATCAACCGCAGCCTGGGCCTGTACTACATCAACCTCGCTGAAAAAGCCGAGAAGAAAGACGACAAGCCCGGGTTCTTCAGCAGCCTGTTCGGCAGTGCGCCGAGCAAGGAAGAAGTCGAGTCCCGTGCCGAGCGTTATCAGGTTCGCCTGAGCAAGGTCGGCGAAAGCGTCCAGGTCACCGTCGAGAAAAACATCAACACCGTGGCGCCGGCTGACGTGGCGCGCAAAGTGTTGAGCGTGATTCAGGACAATCTGGGCTGATCACATGCGTTTTGCCGTTCTCGGCAGCGGTAGCCAAGGGAATGGCACGCTGATAGCCAGCGCTGATACGTACGTGCTGGTGGATTGTGGTTTCTCCCTGCGGGAAACCGAAAAACGCTTGCTGCGCCTGGGTGTGAACCCTGCGCAGCTGAGCGCGATACTCGTGACCCACGAACATGCCGACCACGTGCATGGCGTGGGTTTGCTGTCTCGGCGCTACAATCTGCCTGTCTACCTCAGTCGCGGCACCCTGCGCGGGATGCGCAAACCGGTCGAACCCGCGGGCTTCCTGGCCGGTGGCGAACAACTGCAGATCGGCAACCTGAGCATTGGTGTCATTGCCGTGGCCCACGATGCGCAGGAGCCGACGCAATACGTGTTCAGTGACGGTGAGCGGCGCTTCGGCCTGTTGACCGACCTGGGCTCGTATTGCGACAAGGTGCTGGAAGGCTATCGCGACCTCGATGCATTGATGATCGAGGCCAACCATTGCCGGGACATGCTGGCTCGCGGTCATTACCCCTACTTTCTCAAGCAGCGGGTGGGCGGTGAGCTGGGACATTTGAACAACCATCAGGCGGCATTCCTGGTGTCCGAGTTGGGCTGGAAAGACCTGCAACACCTGGTCCTGGCCCATCTGAGCAGCAAGAACAACCTGCCGCGGCTGGCCCGGCAATGTTTTGTCGACACCCTCGGGTGCGACCCGGACTGGCTGCAACTGGCCGATCAAGATTCAGGGCTCGACTGGCGACACATCGCCTAGCCCACCTACTTAGCAAGCGGAGCCCATCATGGAAAAACGTGAAGAACTCTACCGCGGCAAAGCCAAATCGGTTTACAAGACCGACGACGCCAACCGCTTGATCCTGCTGTTTCGCAACGACACTTCGGCGTTCGACGGCAAGCGCATCGAACAGCTCGACCGCAAAGGCATGGTGAACAACAAGTTCAACGCCTTCATCATGCAGAAACTCGAAGAAGCCGGCGTACCGACCCAATTCGACAAACTGCTGGGCGACAACGAATGCCTGGTGAAGAAGCTCGACATGATCCCGGTCGAGTGCGTCGTGCGTAACTACGCCGCCGGCAGCCTGGTCAAGCGCCTGGGCGTTGAAGAAGGCATGAAGCTCAACCCTTACACCTTCGAACTGTTCCTGAAGGACGACGCCAAGGGCGACCCGTTCATCAACGAATCCCACGTCGTGGCCTTCGGTTGGGGCACTGCCGAGCAACTGGCGCGCATGAAGGAACTGTCGCTCAAGGTCAACGAAGTCCTGAGCAAACTGTTCGACGACGCCGGCCTGCTGCTGGTCGACTTCAAACTGGAATTCGGCGTGTTCCACGACGGCTCCATTGTCCTGGGCGACGAATTCAGCCCGGACGGCTGCCGCCTGTGGGACAAGGCCACCAAGAAGAAAATGGACAAGGACCGCTTCCGCCAGGGCCTCGGTGACGTCATCGAAGCCTACGAAGAAGTCGCCAATCGTCTGGGTGTACCGCTTTAATCGACGCAAGCATCTGATAGCACAGAAAAAATTTTCGAAAGAGGGTTTGCTTTCGGCAAAAGTGTTGTTATGATGCGCGCCGTTGGAGAGATGCCAGAGTGGCCGAATGGGACGGATTCGAAATCCGTTGTACCTTCACCGGTACCTAGGGTTCGAATCCCTATCTCTCCGCCATTATTGAATAAGACTAAGCCCCTGTAATCGTTAGAGATTACAGGGGCTTTTTCGTTTCTGGCTATTGCGTTAGGGCATTTTCAGGGCATAAAACTGATTGCTAAACCCCTTTTGATCGCGCTTCGCTGAGATCAAATCGCTACTAGTAGTGCATTTCACCCTTCCCATGGAGTGTAATGGTCAACAAATCCCGGACACGACGTGAAGTTTTTTCACGGCCGGACCTGCGGCCAGGTCACCTTTGAATTGAAATCCAGTTGTATTGACGCATCAGCTAGCTGATGTCTTGGTGCGCATCTTGAGCCGCTCGAGGCTGTTCAGCATCTGGAGATCGACGTCTAAGCGATGGACGTAAATAGCTAGAGCGAGTGTTTTTAACGACCCCACAAAGCCAGTTTACTGGCTCTTGTGCATTCAGCTGATCAATCATCGCGTGCGCTACTGCTCTTGCGCCGTCAAGAATGCGGCCTTGTTTAAAACGGATTTCTCCCATTCAAGGCGAGCGATTCGAACTTCCAGCCCCTCGATTTTTTGCTTCAGGCGTCAATGTCTTGCTCTGGAGTATCGCTGGCGTGCGCCTGCTGAAGCTGATTAACCCAGAGACGCTGGATAACAAAACGAAGATTGCGCCGAGCTATTAACTATTTATCATCGGCGTCTTTAATTTTATCGGGCGCAGTGATCGGTGTGTGGGGGAGGCGAGTAAGGAGCTGCCGCGATTAAACCATTGGGTGCTGAGTAGAGATGAGGCTACCCGTAATCAGTTAGCAAGCTAGGTATTTTTGCTACAAACCAGAGGGGTCATCAGGTATTCTCCATGGACGAAAGTCTTAACGTCTCTTGCTAGAGCTTGAGACTGCCATTACTTCTCCTTGATCTCGACGGCATTTTGATGCGTCTCGATCGGCCGAGGGAGGAGACTCCGATCCTTTTCTTGGCAGCGCTGCGCTGTTCTCGACATTGGTAAATTTCAAGGCATCCGCCTAATGAGAGTAAAAAATGGACGTCTTCCCGTGTTTTCTATCTGCCGTGTTTGTGGTTCGCAATCAGTCTGCGGATATTGAAAAAATCTTGTCCGAGGCAGCAGCTGTCATTGCCTCCATTGTTAGCGATTACGAATTGATTGTGGTGGACAATGCCTCGGACGACGATAGCATTTCCGTGTTGAAGCGTCTGACCGGTGAAAACGGATTGGCAAATTTGCAGGTGTATGCCCTGACCAAAGAGGTGGATGCAGACACCGCTTCGTGGGTGGGGCTGGAACATGCACTAGGCGACTTCGTTGCCGTTATCGATCCGCTGGCAGATGACATCCGCTTTATCCCCGAAATGCTCGATCAAGCGGTCAGCGGTGCTGATGTGGTGTTTGCCAACAATGCGCAAAAGCCTGCGCAAAGCCTTGCTTATCGTGGGGCAAACGCCGTCTTTCATAGTCTCTACAGTCGCTTCAATGGTGTCCATCTGGCCAAGGAAGCGCCGCAGTACCGCATCCTGAGCAAACAAGTCATCAATTTCATCCTGCGACACCCCCAGCCGGCAATGACCTATCGACATCTGCCCGCGACGGGGGGGTTTGCACAGGCATACCTGAACTACAGCACCGCGCCACAAGCATCCCGACCCAAGCGATTGGGTGAGAGTATCGATCGGAGCATGCGTTTGCTGGTCTCGACAACCCGTGCGCCCATGCGCCTGGTGACATCGCTTTCTTTATTTGGCGCGATGGCCAACCTGTTGTACTGCGTCTACGTGCTCGCGGTGGGTGTGTTAAAAACCGATGTTGCGCCGGGTTGGATCAGTGTTTCGCTGCAACAGTCAGGCATGTTCTTTCTAATCTCGCTTGTCTTGCTGGTCTTGGGTGAATACATCCTGAACATGGCCAGTCTGTCGAATGAAGGCCCGCCTTATCATGTGGCCCAAGAGTTCACCAGCGCCCACATGACCCGACTTGAAAAGTTGAACATTGAAGAAGTCGTGTCAGATTCAGACGAGACGAACACCCCGAAACCACAAACGATTGAACGCGTTTCCTGATGCCGGTTTTTGATCCAAACCAACCCAGTCAGGATGCTGTAGTCATTGGTGGTGGGTTCTACGGTGCCGCTATTGCGGTGTATCTGGCCAAGCAACGCGGCCTTAAACGCATCCTGCTGATTGAGCGTGAGCCGGCGCTGCTGATGCGTGCCTCTTACAACAATCAGGCGCGTGTGCATAACGGCTATCACTATCCACGCAGCTTCACGACCGCTTATCGAAGCCGGGTAAACCTACCCAAATTTGTACGGGACTGGCCACACGCTGTGAAGCAAGACTTCACCAAGCTCTACGCCATAGCCCGGCGAAACTCCAAGGTCACCGCCAAGCAATTCGAGCGCTTTTGCCGGGACATTGGCGCGGCTATCCAGCCCGCAGAGCCCGCGATGCGGGCCTTGTTTGAACCGCGCTTGATCGAAGATGTGTTTCTGGTCGAGGAATTTGCGTTCGATACAACACTGCTGGCGAGTTGGGCGGAGCGTGAGCTGAAAGAAAGCGGCGTGCAGATCCGCTACAAAAGCCGGGTGACGACGATCTCGAAAGGGGCGCAGGCGCCATTGGAGGTCGTGGTGGAAACGGCGCAGGGGCATCAGGAATTGATCACTTGCCGCTATATATTCAACTGCACCTACAGCGGCCTAAACCAGTTCAGGGGCGATTTCCCCGGTGTACGTTCCGGTCTCAAGCAAGAAGTCACCGAAATGGCCCTCATGCAGATGCCCGCATCACTCCAGGGGCTGGGCATAACCGTGATGGACGGCCCGTTCTTTTCGATGATGCCCTTTCCCGCGCGCGGTCTCCACACGTTGTCCCACGTTCGCTATACGCCGCATCTGCACTGGAACGACGAGCTCGGGATTGATCCTTATAAAAAACTGCGCGATTACAAGCGAGACACTCGTGTCGATCGGATGGTTCGCGATGTTGCCCGGTATATCCCTTTGGTGCTTGACGCGAAATATATTGAATCATTATTCGAGGTCAAAACCGTACTGCTGAAAAACGAGGGTGATGACGGCAGACCTATTTTATTTGAACAGCATGCCGAGTTGCCTGGATGCTATTCGGTGATGGGTGGAAAAATAGACAATATTTATGATGTTTTGGAGAGGTTTGATGCGGGATTTGATAGCCAATCATTCTGATATTGAACGTGATAGTTCAAGATATTGGTTGATATTCATCCCAGGTTTGCTTGGAGTGCTCTTTAGTATTCGGGCATTTTTTCCGGGCTGGATGAGCACGGATTCACTTGCCCAATATGTTGATGCGGTTACTGATCGATACGTGGATTGGCATCCGGTGTTAATGGCGTGGTGGTGGGGTAAGTTAGACGCTATTTACTCAGGGCCAGCCTTATTTTTAATTCAGAACATTTTTCTTTATTGGGGGGGGTGGTGCCTTTTTGCGCTGGCGTTTCGTCGACATTTCGGACGGTTCTCTTACCTCATTCCTCTTGTTGGATTCTGGCCTGGGTTGCTTTTGCCGCTGGGACAAATTTGGAAAGATGTCGTTTTCGCGTGTAGTGTTTTTTTTGCCTGGGCAGTGATTGTCAATGCATTCAGTCAGGCTAGAAAGCTTGTGTTGTTTGAACGTCTATGTGTGTTTTTTTTGGGAGTATTGGCTTTTGGGGTGAAAACAAATGGATTGGTTGTTTTGCCTTTTTTATTCGGATTCTGGTTGCATGCCGAAGGCTGGGTGAAAAATTCATGGATTAAAAAAATCCTATTGTCATTTTTTATTACGCTGGCAGCAGTGGCAGTTTGTTATATGGTTATCTTTCAAGAGAGGATAATTAAAACGAGTCCTTTTCAGTATACCCAAACTTATGATTTGCTTGGTATTTCAGTGAGGTCGGGAGAAAATTTACTACCAACATACATAAAGGAGCGCATTAACTTTGTTGATCTAAAGGGGTTGTATACTACTGAAGGGAATAATCAGTTGTTTTATATGTCGTCAGCGGGAAGCATGCTTACGACAGATCAAGATAATCTGTCGGAGCTCAATAGTCTATGGTTGAGCGCGATCAAGGCACATCCAAAATTATATTTTGCTCATAGACTTGATGTGTTTTTGACATTGCTTCGTTGGAACAAAAAAGTAGCATCGCACGTTGCCTTGCCTACGATGATTGAAAATGGTTATGGGTTTAGTTTTGAGAGGAATAATATTTCGGATTGGCTCTATGGGCAAGTAGCTCGAAATTCATGGGTTTTCTATCCTTGGATTTACTTGTGTCTTTTGCTAGTGGCGATGGCTGTTGTTTTTTTAATCAAGCGTAATAGGCTTGTTGTGTTTTTTATAGGTGGTTCGGGGGTAACTTTCTTATTTTCGCATTTCCTTATTGTCCCTGCTTCAGACTATAGATATTTGTATTATTTCTATTTCTGTTCGTTGGTAGTTTTTTGTATTGCATTTTTGGAACTGATGCGTGTTGCGAATTCGTATAAAATGCAGGTTGGCCTTCAGAAATTCTCCTTGCAATGTTTGCTGGTTTGCACCGCTGCATTTTTCGGTGTAAGTGTGTTTTCTTTTGTTGATGCAAGAAAATTTGATAAGAAAATTGATCGGTTTTCAAAACCCGCGGGTGGTGAATACACGTCTAATCAAGTATTCGAGGTTTTATTTTCGAAACGAGGCGAAATTGCTTTTTTTAAAAAGGATTGTAGCCCGGCAGATTATAGTGAACCGTTCTTTGTTCACATTTATCCCGAGGATGGAAAGAATCTGAGCTACCAAGGATACGGTTTTAATAATTTTGATTTTAGTTTTGTTAATCACAAGATTTCAGAGCCTGGATTTTTTTCTAAATACGATGGCTCCTGCGTTGCTATTGTTGATCTTCCCGCTTATAAGATAAAAAAAATAAGTACAGGTCAAGTTGATCTGAATCTTTCTCCGTTGTGGCAGTTTGACGTTAAGTTTGGAGGGGGGTGATTTGCTGGCCTTTGCTGGATTATAAGTAAGGCGTTTGTCTAGACGCTGCGAAAAAAACCCCATCGTCATGGTTTTTGAAACGGGAGGTGTTATGACTGCCATTATTGGATTTTCAGGGTTTGTTGGAAGCACGTTGATCAAGCAAGAAAAATTCATGTCCCGTTATCGTTCAACCGATATTGGAGAAATTGACGGTAAAACGTTCGACACAGTAGTGTGTGCCGGCGCTCCTGCACAGAAGTGGATTGCCAACCGAGAACCAGAAGCGGATCGAAAAAAAATCGAAGCGCTGATCGCCCACCTTAAAACCATCCACTGCAAAACTTTCATTCTGATCAGTACCGTTGATGTATTCAAGAGTTCCATAGGTGTCGATGAAGACACGCTGGTTGATGAGTCAGGGCTGCATGCTTATGGATTGAATCGCCGGTTGATAGAGACGTTCGTCGAGAGCCATTTCCCTAATCATCTGATTGTTCGACTGCCTGGCCTCATCGGTCCAGGGCTGCGTAAGAACATCATCTTTGACTTTTTGAACGACAATAACCTTCAGGCGATTGATAGCCGAGGGGTCTTCCAGTTCTATCCGATGGTTAACCTGTGGTATGACATTCAAGTGGCACTCGATGCCGGATTGAAGTTGGTTCACCTCACGGCAGAGCCGATCAGTGTGGCTGACGTTTCGCAACAGGGCTTTGGTAAGCCCTTTACCAATGTCTTGGCAAATCCTGCGGCAGCCTATGACCTGCAGACCAAGCACGCCCAAGTGTTTGGCGCATCGGGTCGCTATCAGTACAGCGCCCGCGAGACGCTTCAGGCGGTAAGAACCTATGCGCAGTCCGAGGCACCTGCGATCAAAAACGATGGAGGGTCGAAGGCATGAGACTGGCGATTTCCAATATTGCGTGGGATATCTCAGAAGATGAGGCGATCGCCAAGTTGCTGCAGCACTTTGCGGTTGATGCTATCGATGTTGCTCCTGGCAAGTATTTCCCGGAACCCGCTAAAGCAACGGACGTGGAGATTGCTCGCGTCAAAGGCTGGTGGGTTGAGCGTGGTATTGAAATCACGGGGATGCAGGCACTGCTGTTTGGAACCAGTGGGTTGAACGTCTTTTGCTCTGCTGGAGGCCAGGCGGCCCTGCTAACGCATTTGGAGGGCATTTGCCGCATCGGCGCTGGCCTGGGCGCTTCTCGGATCGTTTTTGGCTCCCCGAAGAATCGCGATCGCAACGGGTTGAATGATCAGGAAACCCTGGAAGTGGCGGTTCCTTTTTTTCGGCGGTTAGGGGATATCGCTCAGGCCTCTGGTGTGACCATATGCCTTGAGCCCAACCCCACATGTTATGGCGCAAATTTCATGACCACCAGTGCGGAAACCCTCCAGGTAGTGGAGTCCGTCGCCCATTCTGCCATCCGGATGCAGCTGGATACCGGGGCGCTCACGATTAACGGTGAAGACCCTCTGGTGGTCCTGCGCGACTGTGCCCCATGGATCGGACACGTACATGCCAGCGAGCCTGACTTGCTGCCGTTGGGCGATGGCAGCACTGCCCATGCGCAAATGGCTGCCGGCCTGGCGCAGTACCTGCCTGCTCATGTAGTCACCATCGAAATGGTAGCAACCAAGGATGAGGCACATGTGGTGTCGATTGAACGAGCACTTAAGGTGGCGATGCAGCATTATCGCAGGGCTGGGGTTGAGGTGGGCGTATGAGTATGAAATGGCTGATTCTCGTTCTTGGCATTCTTTCCAATGCATCTGCCAGTGTATTGGTGAAGATGGCCATGATGCCCCCGCGTAAATTTCCCTCTCTTGGCGACCCCGAAGCGGCGTTGAGTAATTGGCCGTTCTGGCTGGGGCTGGGGCTTTACGGAGCAGCCTTTCTGCTCTATGCCGCAGCCTTGGCGCGTCTTCCGCTGAATGTGGCGCACCCGGTTCTGACCGCCGGAGCGGTGGCGACTGTCGCGGTGTTTTCGATGGTGTTTTTTCGTGAGTCCTTCCACTGGACAACAGGGGCAGGGATCGTACTAGTAATCGCCGGCGTAGGGCTGATCACCGCTCGCGTTGCATGATGGTAAATATGATGAACTCTTTTAATATCGCATCCACTGTACGCGAATCGTGGCAAGTACCTGCCTTCGATTCGCCGCTCTGGCTGGGCCGCCGACACCCTTGGTGCGTGGTGATACCGGTTATCAATGAGGGGGAGCGAATCAAAAGCCTGCTGGTACGAATGACGGCGCTCAACATCGCAGATATTGCCGATATCATCATCGTCGATGGCGGTACCACGGACGGCTCGCTGGAGTTGCCAGCATTGCAACAGTTCGGCGTGCGTGGGCTGCTGGTCAAGACGGCACCGGGTAAGCTGAGCGCCCAGCTTCGTTGCGCATACGCCTTTGTGCTCGATCAAGGCTACGAAGGCATCATTACAATCGATGGTAATGATAAAGATGATCCTGCAGCAATCCCGACTTTTATCGAGGCATTGAAGCAGGGCGTGGACTTTGTTCAAGCCTCGCGCTTCGTCGCAGGTGGCGTGGCCGAGAACACGCCCAAGTCGCGAGATTTCGCCATTCGGTTTATTCATGCGCCAATGTTGAGCTTGTTCTCTGGGTTTAGTTGGTCCGACACCACTCAGGGCTTTCGCGCCTATAGCCGTAAACTGCTACTGGATCCGGGAGTGGCCCCGTTTCGTGATGTGTTTATGACTTATGAATTGTTGGCTTATCTTTCGTATCGGGCGCCGAAACTGGGTTTTCGCTGTCTCGAGCTGCCAACTGTTCGACGTTATCCAAAGGGTGAAGTACCGACCAAAATCAGTAGCGTGAGAGGCAATTTTTTAGTGCTTGAAGTGTTATTTCGTGCCTGTTTCGGTACTTATAATCCGTAGATGGGCTTTAAAAATGATCAATTGAGTTTCGAATCCTTCGCTGCGCCATCACATAAATAGCCCCGTAGGCCAATCGGCGCGAAAAGTGGCGGCCAACTCGTTTAGTTGGTGGCGCAACAGTCGCTTTGAGCTGAATCGAGTGCTGGATATTGCGTGGTTCGACAGGCTGGGATTGGTGCGACTCTCCTAACCTCAATCTCTCGAACCGCCCGGTGCGGACCCGCATGCCGGGTGGTGTGGCAGGGGAGCGGCCTATGAAGGGCCGCCCCCTATGCCGATTGTGCAAAAAACTGTCAGGTTTTCAGCCGCGCGCAGGACGAATCAGTTACCCATGGTGGCGTGGGTGATGATTTCGTTCTCGACCTTCAGATTGATTCGTGCAGGGTTGTAGTCCTTGGTCATTCTGAACGCGATACCTATCGGCCGAACTTTCAGGCCGGTCTTCTTGGCGAGATCGGCGCGAAGCTCCTCGGTGTATGGCTGACCGATGTACTGTTTGGCAGTTTCCAGGTGTTGATTCAAATCGATAGTCATGTATAGCTTCCTTGCGATAATGAAATGAGCGAATGTGCTCCCGTTATCCGGATTGGATGACGCTGGAGCATTCTGTAAGAACGGTAGTTATTTATCATCCGTTGGAGTGTATCGCGATGTTTGACTCCATTGTCGTTTATTGTTTGGCGAAAGATCTTGTTTCAAAAGTTTCAAGTAAACTTAAGGGGCAAGTTTCATAATGGATGGATGGTGCGCAATGAGGAGGTTGTAGTGCACTAATCTGCAGAATATTCCTACGCAATATCTAATGATTTCCTACAATTACAAAGAGGTCACATATGCTCAGGAGCATTGCCGCTGCCATCCTGGTTGTTTCCGTTCCCGCGTGGGCTGCGCAGGCCCCTGCGTCCTTTACCGGTACCGATTATAGCGGGCGCTATGAATGTATTGGCAAGGACAGCCATATTGGGGGATTTAAAGGGGTGGTCGACATGACGCTCAATGCCGAACAGAGTACCGGGAAGTATGGCGCTTATAACTTTGTACTGACGCTGGAGGACAAGTCCAGGTATGACGGATTCGCTGCCGGCACGTCCGACTCGCTGGCCATTTATTTTGCGCATACCGATCCGTCATTGAAGGATTATGGAGTCGGTGTTGCACAGGTTGTTTCAACGCCGGAGGGGAAAGTGTCGTTCACCAAGTATTATTATGGTCCTGAATACAGTGGCGGCGGTCACGGTATGGAGCATTGCGTTAAAAGCTGAATTGATCGAGCAAGTCGGTGAAGCTGCTCGTCAAGAGCAGCTTCCTGTTGCCCGGGCAGTCTTACGGCTGCGAGTGGCCCAGTTTTCTCTTGATCAAGTCGTAGACGTCCTTGTGGGTTGAGTTGTGCAGGGATTTGTCCTGGCAGGCCGATGCCAGGAAGTTTTTCACTTCGTCCCTGGCGTGAGGATAAAGACCGGCGACGTAGTCGGCTTCATGCGCCTGGGTGCAGTTGAAGTGCTTGTCGTCTTTCGCTTTGTCTCTAGCCATTGAAACTCTCCTGTTGTGTTCGAAGGTTATAGGTACGGGCCGGTTTTGCCCGAAGCCCCCTGAGCTTAGGGGCGCGAGGCTGTACCGCCAGGGGTGCGACGAAATCAGGAAGGGGCTGTAGGACCCGTCGCGTGAGCCTGTTGGCATTAAACACAAATCACTTGAGGCATTCGTTCAGTCGCATAGACGCCGATTGTTACATCTTCCTAAACTGTCGATAGTTTTACAGCGCGGGGTCAATGGATGAATCGCAACGAACTACGCAAGGCCGACATCAACCTGATGGTGGTGTTTGAAACGCTGATGCTCGAACGCAATGTCACCAAGGTGGCGAAGAAGCTGTTTCTCGGTCAGCCGACCATCAGTTCGGCGCTCAATCGCTTGCGTACCATGTTCAACGACCCGTTGTTCATCCGCGTCGGGCATCGCATGGAGCCGACGGCGCGGGCTGAAGAGATCTTTCGGCATCTGTCGCCGGCGCTGGATTCGTTGTCGGTGGCGTTGAGCCTGACCCATGATTTCGACCCGAGCAGCAGCACCATGACCTTTCGCATCGGGATGTCGGACGATGTCGAGTTCGGCCTGTTGCCGCCGTTGCTGCGAGCGCTGCGCCAGGAAGCGCCGAAGGTGGTGTTCGTGGTGCAGAATGTCGATTACTGGCGCATTCCCGACTTGCTGGCGTCTGGCGACATCACGGTTGGCGTCACCCAGACCCGCGGCCTGCCAGCCAACGCCAAGCGCAAGTTGTTGCGGCACATCCGTCCCAGCGTTTTACGCGCCGACGCCAGCGATACACCGCTGACGCTCGATGAGTACTGCTCGCGCCCCCATGTGTTGGTGTCGCATATCGCCAACGTCAGTGGTTTCGCTGACGAGTGGCTGTCAGCAATCGGCCGCACGCGCCAGGTGGTGCTCTCGGTGCCGCAATACAGTTCGTTGCCAGCCTTGCTCGCCGGGACCGACCTGATTGCCAGCCTGCCGGATTACACGGCAGAGGCCATGGCGGCGTCCGGTCAGGTGTTCATGGAACCGTTTCCGTTCAGTACGCCGACCCTCGAGTTGTCCATGGTCTGGCTCAGCCATGTCGACAGCGACCCTGCCGAGCGCTGGTTGCGCTCACGACTCGAAGCGTTCATGGGCGAGCGAAATCTGTTGTCGCTGCCCCATTGACCAAGGCAGCGCTATGCTATGAACTTTTCCACCAACCTACAGGAGTTACGCCATGCCTCACCTGCACCTGGAATACACCGCCAACCTGCCTGATCTGAACGCTGACGTGGCGTTGATGCGTATGAACAATGTGCTGGTGGGCTCCGGTCAATTCGGTGCCGAATTCGACATCAAGAGTCGCGCGGTGAAGCTCCAGACGTTCAAGGTCGGCACGGCATTGGCCGAGCGGGCGTTTGTGCATGTGAAACTGGCCGTGCTGAGCGGTCGCTCCGCGGAGATCAAGAAGCAGCTGTCCGACAGCCTGCTGGCCGTGGTCAAGGATCTGTGCGAATGGCCGACGGGAGTGGAGGTGCAGTTGTGCGTGGAGATTCTCGACATCGATCGCGAATCCTATGCCAAGACTACCGTCGGCGTCTGAGTTTCAGGTCGTGTCCAGTTCGGCGCAGGCCTCGATCACTTGCTCACGTAACCAGATGTTCGCGCTGTCCTGATCGGCGCCCTGGCTCCACTGCATGTCGAGGGTGAAACCCGGCAGGCCATTGGGCGCTTCACGGCGCTCGAAGACGGTGTCATCGGCCAGCAATTGCTGAATGCGCCGGGGCAGGGTGAGGATGAAGTCGGTGCCGCTGATCATCTTCAGGGCTGCGCCGTAGCTATTGGCCCGTGCGACGATCTGGCGTTGGCGGGTTTGTTGCGCCAACCAGCCGTCGACCATGTTGCTGGTGGAGGTCCAGGGCGTCGGGAACACATGACGGCGCTCGATGAAGGTTTGCAGGCTCAGGCGTGGTTGCGACGGGGTGGCGCCTTTGTCGAAGACGCAGACGAAATCGTCTTCCAGCAGTGTGCGCACCTTGAAGTCGGCGTGGCTTCGATGAAAGTCCGGACCGAAACCTATCGCCAGATCCAGGCTGCCCTCACGCAGTGCCTGGGCCGGGATGTCGGTTTCAAGCTTATGGACATTGACCACCACCGCAAGCTCGGCGAGCGCGAAGCGCTTCAACAGGCGCGGCAAAACCAGCTGCTCGAAGTATTCCGGGGCGCAGAGGTTGAAAACCGTCGGTTGTAGGGTCGGATCGAACGCCGACGCACTGGCGTGGCACAGGTTGATGCTGTCGAGGATCTTCAGCACGTGGGGGTACATGCCGTCGGCCTTGTAGGTGGGGCGCATCCCGGTGCGGGTATTGATGAACAATTCGTCGTCAAACACTGCGCGCAGTTTTTTCAGGCAGTAGCTCACGGTGGACTGGCTGACGCACAGCGTCTCGGAAACGCCGGAGACGCTGTTTTGCTCAAACACGGCGACGAACACCATCAAGTCCTGCATGTCGAGCTTTCGTAGCACGTTGCTGTTCAGCATCCTTTCTGGCTCATGTGCAAACTTGAGCGAATGATCCTAGCGCAATGAAGGCAACAGGAGAATGTACTGCAAGCATTCGGAGTCAGTGCATGTGCCTGGCGTAATGCCGTGGATCGAAGCGCAAGGCCATCAGGATCATCAGTGCCATGACCCCGGTGAGTGACCACCAGGCCCATTCGAAACTGCCGAGCCGGTCACGGATCATCCCGGCCGCCAGCGGCGAGAGACCTGCGATCAGGTAGCCGATGCCTTGCACGAAGGCCGTAAGGCCACCCGCTTGCCGAGGCTCGTCCAGGTGATCCAGCGACACGATCAGGCTCATCGGGAACAGCCCGCCGATCCCCAGCCCCAACAGGCACGGCCACAGGAGGCCGAGGTTTCCCGGGCTGAGAATCAACCCGCAAAAACCGACCATGATCAGCGCCAGCAACACCACCAGCACCAGGCGTCGATCACGGCTGCGGTTGGCAATGGCCGGAACCAGCAGGCCGGACAACACCTCCATGGCGGTCAGGAAGCCCAGCAACAATCCGGCATCCTGTTCGCTCCAGCCCTTTTCCACGTAGTACGGCGCCAGCCAGGCCAGCACGCAGGTGTAGGACGCCGTGCCCAGGCCGAAAAACGCCGCGAGCAGCCAGGCGCGGGGATGGCGGAAGAAAGATCGGTGGCTGGTTGAACCCGGCGTCGGTGCCCCCGCGCGTTGACTGCACCAGAACAGCAGCGCGAGCACGGCCAGCACCGCCCAGATGGCCAGGCCCATGCGCCAACTGCCTGTGTGGAGCATCACCAGGGGGGAGAAAGAGGCGGCAATGGCGGCACCACCCATGATCGAGGTGACATAGAGCCCCATGCACAAGGCCACGTTGTCGCTGAATCGGGATTTGATCAACGTCGGCATCAGCGCCTGGATCAGTGCGATGCCGATGCCGGCCAGCACGGCACTGAGGATCAGTTCCAGCGCCGAATCGAGGAACAATCGCGATGCAGTGGCCAGGCCGATGACCAGCAGCGACAACACCACCGTGCGGCGCTCGCCGAGGCGTTGGCTGATCGCGAGCCCAAAGAACATCGCCAGCCCCATGGTCATGACCGGCAGCAGGGTCAGCAGCGAGGCGAGACTGAAACTGAGCGGGATGTCGCCGCGAATCGCCGACAGCAAAGGACCCACTGCTGCCATCGAGGGCCGCAGGTTCAGCGCGACCAAAACAATGCTGAACATCAACCACAGGGCAGGGCGGGAGGTAGCGCGAATATTTTCCATGATCGGACCTTGATGAATCAGGGGCCGATTAGGCGCGTGTGGTTTACAGGCGGCAAATCAGAAAATCCCGGGCCTTATCGGGAAATTAAATACTGCTGCGATGAGACCTCTTCAGATGTTCGGACCTTAGCTCTTGCTGAACCGGAACTGAACCATTCTCAAATAAGCGGAAAGTTTCATCGAGTGTAGGAGAGGCAACTAATCGTTGGCTTCTTTTTCACGAAAAATTGATGGTCGGCTACCTACAGTTAGTGTCGCCGCGATAAATGAAATTTTCACATTTGTTGACGGCACTTCTTTTCAGGAACAGCCGAAAATCATGTTGAAGATTAAAGCCGTGCACCCGGAATGGGTGACACTGAATGCCAGTGCCTTTTTATTGACTGCCTGCAATTTTGTCCTGTGGCAGCACCTTTTAGATATCACCGCGGCTGACGGTAAAGGCATCGTCCTGCGCGTGGCGTTCGGGGCGATGATCCTTGCGGCCTTCAACATTATCCTGACCTTGCTGGCTTTCCGGCCGGTGCTCAAACCCCTGCTTACCCTGCTGTTCATGATCAGTGCCGGCGTCGCTTATTTCATGGGCCAATACGGTGTCCTGATCGACATTGGCATGTTGCGCAACTTCGCTCAAACCAATGCCACGGAAGTGCGCGATTTATTGTCTTTGAAGTTGCTGGCTTATATTGTTTTTCTTGGTGTGCTGCCGTCCTGGTTGTTGTGGAAAACGCCGGTTAATTACCGCCGCTGGCATCGGGAGTTATTAAGCAAGGCACTGGTGACTGTTGCCTCGGCGGCGGTCATTGGTGGTGTTGCACTGGATAACTATCAGGGCCTGTCTTCATTGTTTCGCAATCACCACGAACTGCGCCTGATGGTGGTTCCGAGCAACTATATTGGTGCCTCCGCCGGTTACTTGCGCGAGCAGGTCGCCTCGGCACGCCAGCCCTTTGTCAAAGTCGGTGAAGATGCCCGGCGCGATTCTGCCTGGCAAACCCATGCTCGCAAGTCCCTGACGGTCCTGGTCGTGGGAGAGAGTGCCCGGGCAGAGAACTTCGGCATTCTGGGCTACAACCGCGACACCACACCGATGCTGGGTAAGGAAGCCGGGCTCATCGCCTTTACCGACGTGAAGTCATGCGGCACTGAAACAGCGGTGTCAGTGCCCTGCATGTTTTCCAACATGGGACGCAAGGATTACAACGCGAGCAAGGCCAGGAACGAAGAAGGCCTGCTGGATGTGCTCAAGCGTGCCGGTCTCGACGTGATCTGGCGTGACAACCAGTCTGGCTGCAAGGGGACTTGCGATCGGGTCACCCTCGACGACCTCAGCAACCTGAAAGACCCGGTGCTGTGCGCCAACAGTGAATGCCGCGATGAAATCCTCCTGCAAGGCCTGCAGCATTTTATCGACACCCTGGATAAGGACACGGTACTGGTACTACACCAGATGGGCAGTCACGGTCCTGAGTACTACAAACGTTATCCGAAGGAATTCGAACGCTTTACCCCGGTCTGCAAGAGCAATGCACTGAACAACTGCAGCCGCGAAAGCATCATCAACGGCTACGACAACACCCTGGTGTACACCGACCATGTGTTGTCGACCCTGATCGATCTGCTGCGCAGCAACCAGGACAAAGTCGATACCGCGATGCTGTATCTGTCGGACCACGGCGAATCCCTGGGCGAATACAACCTGTTCCTGCATGGCACGCCTTACATGCTTGCACCGGATCAACAGAAGCATGTGGCGATGCTGGCCTGGTTCTCCGACAGCTATCAGAAGTCGTTTTCGGTGGACACCCATTGCCTGCAACTGAGTCGGGAAAAACCCTTGAGCCAGGACAACCTGTTCCATTCGATGCTGGGGCTGCTGGAGGTCAACAGCCAAGTTTATAACCAGGACCTGGATATGTTTGCCGGGTGCCGCAGAGCCGCAATCGATGGCGTGCTGGCCAAGGGTTGAGGGTTTAGATGGCTGGGAAAGGCCGGTTAGGCCTTGTTTGCCGGACTATTCTTACGATCAGGAAGGCATTTTCGCTAAAGCTCTTGTTCAGTGAATGCGCGGAAATCGTCGAGGGCGATATATACTGCGCGCCATTCTTCAAGGGAGAGCCGTGTGGCCATCGATATTCACTGGATTCGCGACAACGAAAGCCTCGGTCGGTTTTGCACCGAGTGGCAGCAGCTGCCGTTCGTTGCCCTCGACACCGAATTCATGCGGGTCGACACCTTCTATCCGATCGCAGGCCTGCTGCAGGTCGGCGATGGCGAACGTGCCTACCTGATCGATCCGCTGACCATCGACAACTGGCAGCCATTGGCCGCCTTGCTGGAAAATCCGGCGGTGGTCAAGGTTGTCCATGCGTGCAGCGAAGACCTCGAAGTCCTGCTGCGCCTGACCGGTAGCCTGCCGGCGCCGCTGTTCGATACCCAACTGGCCGCCGCTTACCTGAACCTGGGTTTCTCCATGGGCTATTCGCGGCTGGTGCAGGAAGTGCTGGGCATCGACCTGCCCAAGGGCGAAACCCGTTCCGACTGGCTGCAACGTCCGCTTTCCGAAACCCAGATCAGCTATGCCGCCGAAGACGCCGTGCACCTGGCGGAAGTCTTCGTCAAGTTGCGCCCGCAACTGTCAGACGACAAATACGCCTGGGTCCTGGAAGACGGAGCGGAGCTGGTGGCCAACCTGCGCCGCGAGATCGACCCGTATGAGGTCTATCGCGACGCCAAGCTGGCCTGGAAGCTGTCCCGCGCGCAACTCGCCGTGTTGCGTGAGCTGTGCGCCTGGCGCGAGCAGGAGGCGCGTGCCCGCGACCTGCCGCGCAACCGCATCATCCGCGAGCATTCGCTGTGGCCGTTGGCGCGCACCCAGCCGGACAACCTCGGTGCACTGGCGAAAATCGAAGACATGCACCCGCGTACCGTGCGTCAGGACGGCGAGTTTCTGCTTGATCTGATCAAGCGCTCTGGCAGTGTGTCGCCGGAGCAATGGCCGCCCGCCGTGCCTGAGCCGTTGCCGGTGGACGCCGCCGCGCTGCTCAAGCGGCTCAAGGCCATCGGCCAGGCCGAGGGCGAACGCCTGAACATCGCGCCCGAGGTGATGCTGCGCAAGAAAACCCTGGAAGCCTTGCTCAAGAGCGGCTTCCCCAATGGTCCCTACCAATTGCCTGATTCATTGCGTGGCTGGCGCCGCGAATTGATGGGCCAGGCGCTGCTCGACAGCCTGGCCACCGCCGGAGAACAGCCTTGAAACGTATTTGCTCGATCTACCGCAGTTCGAAGAAAAACGAGATGTACCTCTATGTGCTCAAGAGCGATGCCCTGGAGCGTGTACCGGAACCCTTGATGGCCGCCTTCGGCAAAGCGATCCACGCGTTCGACCTGGTGTTGAGCCCCGAGCGCAAATTGTCGCGCGAGGACATCACCGTCGTGCTGGATAACCTCGAAAAGCAGGGCTACCACCTGCAAATGCCGCCGGCGGAAGAGGAATACATCGAACACTTGCCGGAAGAATTGCTGCGACGCAACGATCCCATGTGATCGATAGACGGGCTTCGGTTCGAAGCCTTGATCAACACTGGAATGATTTTGGCGATGGCCGCACGGACGGAGCAGGACTCTGTCGGCGGCCGTCTGCACTGTTTTTCGAAAGGTTTGAAGCATGCGCGTCCTGATTGCTGAACACGACCACCCGGTGTACGCCCGACTGTTGCAAGAGACGGCGCCTGATGTGGAAGTACTGACCAGCGGCGATTCCGCCGAACTGGCACGCCTGGCGGCCGATTGCCCGGTCTGGCTCGGCCAGCCCGACCTGCTGGCGACCCTGCTGCGTCAGGGCCATCAGCCGCAATGGCTGCAGTCGACCTGGGCGGGCATCACGCCGCTGCTGGCCGACGGCTTGCCTCGGCACTATCGCCTGACCCGCGCGGTGGGGATTTTCGGTCAGGTCATGGCCGAATACGTGCTCACCTACATGCTCGGCCACGAACGTGAAGTGCTGGCGCGGCTGGTCAGCCAGGTCGAGCGCAAATGGGACAGTCGTCATGGCCAGAGCCTGGCGGGGCGCAAGGTATTGATCGTCGGCACCGGTGATATCGGGCAGACGGTGGCGCAGTTCCTCGTGCCTTTTGGTGTGCAGTTGTATGGCATCGCCAGTGAGGCCCGTGAGCAGGCCCCCTTTATCGAAGTCGGTTCGCTGGCGGATCTGCCACGCTTGGTCGGTGAAGTGGATTATGTGGTCAACCTGCTGCCAAATACACCGAACACCCACGATATCTACGATGCGGCGCTGTTCAAGCAGTTCAAGCCGAGCGGCTTGTTCATCAACGTCGGGCGCGGTGTGGCGGTGGTGGATGCGGATCTGGTGGAAGCCTTGAAGGAAGGCCATCTGGTGGGCGCCGTGATCGACGTCTGTCGCCAGGAGCCGCTGCCGCAACGGCATCCGTTCTGGACGGCCTTCGGCCTGCTGCTGACGGGCCACAGCTCGGCGCCCACCTCACCGTCGCTGATGGTGGAGCTGTTTGTCGCGAACCTGCGGGCGTATCAGGCGGGTGAAGCGTTGCGCGGGGAAGTGGATTTCAATCGCGGATACTGAGTTGACGCTAAACCTGTAGGAGCCGAGCTTGCTCGCGAAGAGGCCATCACATTCAACATCATCGTTGACTGTGACACCGCTATCGCGAGCAAGCTCGGCTCCTACAGTAGATATGCGTTGTGGCTTAGAGGGTGAAGTCGCCTTCAGCCGCCAACTCGCTCAACGGACGCCGCGGGCTCGGCTCTTCACGCGCCTGCAGGTAATCCGCCAGCGTCGCTTTATCCCCCAATTTGCCCACTGCCACGGCCGCGTGCAGGGCGTAGCCTTCGGGAATGTTCAGCTCCTTGCGGGTCAGTTCCTGGTCGAAACCGGCCATGCCGTGGGTGTGCCAGCCGCTGATGCTGGCTTGCAGCGCCAGGTGGCCCCAGGCGGAACCGGTGTCGAAGGTGTGCCACAGCGCCGGGGTCTCTTCGCTGGCGCCAGGCGCGGTGAAGGTGGTTTTCGAGATCACGATCACCAGTGCCGAGGCGTGTTGCGCCCAGCTGCGGTTGAATTCATTCAGCAGGCCCAGGTAACGCTCCCAGTTCGGCGTATCGCGACGCGCATAGAGAAACCGCCAAGGCTGCGAGTTGTACGCCGACGGTGCCCAGCGCGCGGCTTCGAAGAAGCTCAGCAGGGTTTCTTCAGGAATGCTTTCGCCGGTGAAGGCGCGGGGCGACCAGCGATCGGTGAACTGAGGGTGAATGACATAATCGGCAACGCGTGGGTTGGCACTCATCAAGAGATTCCTGGCTACGTTTGAAAGTGGGAGCGACGCAAAACCCTACTTGGCGGCGCGATAACTGACAAGCGTGTTCTACCGGCAGTCGCCAATGCTTGGCCCGCGGGGCTACGGGCACTAGACTGGCGGCCTTTTCACCACCTGATGTCGATGCTCGAACCATGGCCGCCAAAGTAGAACCGTTCTGGATACGCAAAACCCTCGATCAACTTGATCAGCAGGAATGGGAATCGCTGTGCGACGGCTGTGGCCTGTGCTGCCTACAAAAGCTCGAGGACGAAGACGACAACAGCGTCTATTACACGCGCATCGCCTGCAAACTGCTGGACCTGAAAACCTGCCAGTGCAGCGATTACCCCAACCGTCGCGCCTCGGTGCCGGATTGCATCCAGCTCACACCAGGCAAGGCCGACGAGTTCAAATGGCTGCCACCGACCTGTGGCTATCGCCTGGTCAGCGAGGGCAAGGACCTGCCGCTGTGGCATCACCTGGTGTGCGGTGATCGCGACGCGGTGCACCACGAACGTATTTCCCAGTCCGGGCGCATGCTCGCCGAAGGCAGCGTGGCCGAAGAGGATTGGGAAGACCATCTGATTTTCCGCGCAGGTTAAGCGCAGCGCAGGTCAAGGTTTCACGAAGGAGTGTGTATGGCTGTGGGATGGCGGCGGGCGCTGGTCGTTGGGTTGTGCGCCCTGAGCGCGCCCGTTTGGGCGGCGAAGAAAGTCGATCTGGATTACCACGTGCGCCTGCTGCCGCAAAGCGACCAGGCTGAAGTACGCCTGACCCTGGCCCAGGGCGCGGCGGTCCGCAGCCTGGATTTCGAGCTCGGCGACGGCAGCCACTACAGCGATTTCAAGGCCGACGGCCAATGGCAGCTGACCGAGGGCAAGCCGGCCCGCGGCGTTTGGCGCCCGGCGGCCGAAAAGGCCAGCCTGACCTGGCGGGTAAAGATCAGTCACGGGCGCAAGAGCGGCAGCTTCGACACCCGCATGACTCCGACCTGGGCGCTGATGCGCGGTGACGATCTGGTGCCGCCGGCCAGGCTCGATCAGCAGGACGGCATCGAGCTGGTTTCACGCCTTGAATTCGAGTTGCCCACTGGCTGGCAAAGCGTCGAAACCGCCTGGCCGCGCATCGGCAAGAACAAGTTCCGCATCGATAACGTTTCCCGGCTGTTCGATCGGCCCACAGGCTGGATGCTCGCCGGGCACCTCGGCAGCCGTCGCACCCGCTTGGGCGAAACCGAAGTCACCGTCGCTTCACCGCGTGGCCAGGGCATGCGGCGCATGGATGTGCTGACGCTGCTGACGTTTGTCTGGCCCCAGGTACAGGCGGTGTTTCCTCGTCACCCGACCAAGTTGCTGATTGTCGGCGCCAACGATCCGATGTGGCGCGGCAGCCTGTCGGCGCACGAATCGATCTACCTGAATAGTCGCCTGCCGCTGGTCAGCGAAAGCGGGACCAGCCCGGTTGTGCGCGAGTTGGCCCAGGTGTTCGGGCGAATCAACGATCAGCAGCGCAGCGACTGGATCAGTGAAGGTTTTGCCGAATACTACGCCATCGAACTGGTGCGCCGGGCCGGTGGCATGAGTGATGAGCGGTATGAGGGCTTGCACGGGAAGCTGGTCAAGGACAGCCAGAAAGTCACCACCTTACGCGGCGAGCAGATCAATGCTGCGCAGGTGGCCAAGGCGGTGTTGATGCTACAGGAGCTGGATCGCGAGATTCGCCTGAAGACGCGCAACAAGCGTTCGCTGGATGATGTGCTGCGCGGGGCGATGCATCTGGGGAGCATTGATACCAAGGAGTTCGTACAGCTCAGTGAGAGCGTGCTTGGTGAGTCTTCCAAGGTCCTGGATACCGGGTTGCTTCAGTAATACCGCCATCGCCAGCAGGCTGGCTCCCACAGTGATCTTCGTTGTTCACACAATCTGTGCAACAAAGAAGATCCCCTGTGGGAGCCAGCCTGCTGGCGATGAGGCCATAAGCCTTAGCGCAAATTCCCGATCAAACCCCGGTTTTAGGCGACTTCAAGGAATCGTTGCCGGTGACGGTCGCGGTGTTGGTCGCTGCCTCGGCATTGGCTTTCAGCCGGTTCAACTCTTCGCCCGCGCGCTGAATCTTCGCCCGCACGTTGTTCATGTCCTGACGGCTTTTTTCCAGCAGGCTTTTCGCCGAGCTGTGCCCGGTGATGCCACGGGCCAGGGCCACGCCGCCGATGGCCACCTGAATCAGGCCGAACAGGCCGCCACGACGCAAGCCCTTGCCGACCATGACCACGCCGCCCGCCAATGAACCGATGCGTTCCCAGCCATGGACATTCTGCTCGGAAGGGGTCTGGAACGGGGTGGATTCGATGCGCTCTACGCGTTTGAGTTCGCTCATGATCTGACTCCAGGCTTGAGTAGTGGATAGATAAGCTGACTGCCGGAGCAGGCCACTTGTTCCATCGGATGTGCGGCGATTCAGCGGAATTTCGGCCCCGAGCGGGTGTTGAGGCCCTTGGCCATGCGGTCGTAGAGCACGACGTTGACCGTGGCAGCGAGGTTCATGCAGCCGGTGGTCGGGATGTAGACCACGTCTTCGCACCAGTCACGGATCTCTTTATCCAGCGAGCCGTCTTCCGGGCCGAAGATGTAGAGCGCGCGGTCCGGGTGGGTGTACTCCGGCAACGGGCGGGCGCCGTCGACCAGTTCCACGGCAACGGGAACACAGTTGAGGGGCAGGATTTTCTTCAGGTCGTCGATGCCGATCAGCGGGATGTCGTAGTGGACGCGCTTGGTATCGGTGACGAAGTCGGCGGCGCGTTCATAACGTTTGCCGGTGTAGAACACCGACGCCACGCCGTAACAGCCAGCGGCGCGCATCACCGAACCGACGTTCTCCGGTGATTTGGGGTTATACAAACCAATGCAGCTGTACCGTTTGTCTGCCACGAGCGAAGCGCCTTTCAGGAAAAAGCGCGATTATACGGGGATTGAGGAGCTGCGGTCAGATTGGAGATTGACGGTGCAGGCGCGGCCGCCATCGCCAGCAGGCTGGCTCCCACAGGGGATTTTCAGTGCACCAGAGATCCAGTGTGGGAGCCAGCCTGCTGGCGATGAGGCCGGGTCAGGCGGTGAAGATCATTCGTCCTTCTTCATTAACCCCGCCAACGCCGCAAACGGGTTGTGCGTCGCCTTGGCGATTTTTGGCGTGCTCAGCGAGCCCTCGCCGAAATACTGCTGGTCGGTATAACGCGAGTGTTCGTTATCGTGGCAGTACAGGCACAACAATTCCCAGTTCGAACCGTCCTGGGGGTTGTTGTCGTGGTTGTGGTCGCGGTGGTGCACGGTCAGTTCGCTCAGGCGCTTGCCGGAAAATTCACGGGCGCAGCGGCCGCACACGTGCGGGTACATCTTCAGGGCCTTGTCGCGATAGCCCATTTCCTTGTCGCGCTGGTTATCGGCCAGGATGCGGTCCAGCTTCGAAGTGTTGGTCGGGGTGGACGAACTCATGGGTTCACCTTTGTTGAATGACTAATGACGGTATACACGCAGTTTAGCTCAGCCCTTGAGCTTCTCGGCAATCCAGATGGTGTGGCGGGTGCCCTTGTTGCCGTGGGCGAAGACCTGCACTTCCTCGGCCTTGAAACCGGCTTTCTTCAGTTTGTCGGAAAACTGCCGGTCGGCGCTGGCCGACCAGACCGCCAGCACGCCTTTTGGTCGCAGGGCCTTGGCGCAGGCGCTCAGGCCGCCGGCGGAGTAGAGCCAGCTGTTGGCTCTCTGGGTCAGGCCTTCGGGGCCGTTGTCGACGTCGAGCATGATCGCGTCGAAACCTTGCGGCTCTGCCTGCAGGACCTTGGCCACGTCTTCCAGGCGGATCACCGTGCGCGGGTCTTGCAGCGGGTTGCCGGCTTTCTCGCCCAGCGGCCCGCGGTTCCACTCCACGACGCCGGGCACCAGTTCGGCGACCACCACTTCAGCGCTCTTGCCCAGGTGCTTGAGCGCCGAGGCGAGGGTGAAGCCCATGCCCAGGCCACCGATCAACACCCGCGAGTTCGGTCTTCCTGCGACCTTGCGGCAGGGGATCTCGGCCAGGGCATCCTCGGAGCCGTGCATGCGCGTATTCATCAATTGTCCGCCGTCACCACCCTGGATCTTGATGACGAAATCCTCGCCGTACTCGAACAGGCACAGGGCACCGCCGTTCTCGGGAATAGGGGCGGTATCGAGCAGAACAAAACGTTTCATGGGGCTCACTTGAGGAAAAATGGCAGCACAGGGGAAGGCAAACCGGCGCAGTTGGGAGTAGCCTGCAATCGACCACAAGGCCAACGGAGCCATTGATGAAGCGCACCATTCTAACGGCCATTGCCCTGACCGCGCTCTCGATAACTGCAGTGCAGGCCCAGCAGTTGCAGACCATGCCGATCAGTCCCGCGCCAATGCCCGGTTCGCCGGGCACCGCAACGCCCACGCCGTATCCGCAGATCAGCCCGGCACCCCTGCCGAAAGTAGGCCCGGGCAGTGGCGGGCCACCCTTGGTGCCGATCGAGATGCCGAGCCCGCCGACCAAGGACCAGCCGGTGCCGGGGATCGAGCAGAACCCGCCGAAGGTCAAGTCGCCCGGCGGTTAGACCTGCTGCGACAGCAGTTGCCCATCGGCCATGCGCAAGCGTTTGGAGAGCGAGACGGCGAGGGCGCGGATGATCTTGGCGGCGATTTTCGGTGCCTCGTTGAGCATCTTTTCCAGCGAATCCTTGCCCAGGTTGAGTAACTGGCAGTTGCTCGCCGCCACGCAACTGGCCGAACGGCGTTCGCCGTCGAGTACGGCCATTTCGCCGAACGAGCGACCGCTGCGCAGGGTCGCGATGGTCACCTGCTGGCCGTCGCTGGTGGTCTTCTGCACCGCCACCTGGCCGGTATGGATGATGCACATGAAGCTGCCGGCATCGCCCTCGTGGAAGATTTCTTCGCCCTGGACAATGGTGCTGAGGCTGAAATAGCCCGAAGCCGCGGCGAATTCCGCCGGCAGCAGTTGGTTGAACAGGCCGCAGTCCATCAGCCAGTTGCGGATTTCGTTGTTCAATAAGGTGGGTTCTGACATATCGGGCGGTCTTTTTTGTTGTACGGAACCCTGTGGGAGCGGGCTTGCTCGCGAAGAGGCCAAAATATTCAACACATAGGTTGACTGAAAAATCGCCTTCGCGAGCAAGCCCGCTCCCACAGGTGGGTCAGTGTTGAATCGGCTTGCGGTGTCCGGCATTAAGACCGGAGCACCGCGCCAAGTTCCTCAGGCAACACCCAATACCTTGAACAAAAATGCATATTCGAGCGCTACGTCACGCAATCCCTGATAGCGACCGCTCATCCCGCCATGCCCCGCGCCCAGTTCGGTCTTGAGCAGCAGCGGGTTGTCGTCGGTCTTGGTGGCGCGTAATTTCGCCACCCATTTGGCCGCTTCCCAATACTGCACACGGCTGTCGTTGTAGCCGGCGATCACCAGGGTCGGCGGATAAGCCTGGGCGCGGACGTTTTCGTACGGCGCGTAGGCCTTGATCCGATCGTGCACGTCCGGCTCTTCAGGGTTGCCCCACTCGTCGTATTCGGTGACGGTCAATGGCAGCTCCGGGTCGAGCATGGTGTTGAGCACATCGACGAACGGTACCTCGGCTATCGCGGCGCCAAATAGCTCCGGTCGCTGGTTAAGCACCGCCCCGATCAACAGGCCGCCGGCACTGCCGCCGCTGATCGCCAGTTGTGGCGCGGTGGTCAGGCCATTGGCGATCAGGTGTTCGGCGCAGGCGATGAAGTCGCTGAAGGTGTTCTGCTTGTGCTCCTGCTTGCCGGCGCGATACCAGGCTTCGCCCAGTTCACCACCGCCGCGCACGTGAGCGATGGCGAACGCCATGCCGCGATCGAGCAGGCTCAGGCGCGCGTGGGAGAACCACGGGTCGAGGCTTTCGCCATAGGCGCCATAGCCGTACAGGTAAAGCGGAACCGGCTTGCCGAGTGCTTCGCGCTTGATCACCAGGCTGATCGGCACTTGCGTGCCATCGGGCGCCGTGGCCCACAGGCGCTGGCTGACGTAGGCGTCGGCGTCGAACGGGCCCAGTACCGGGGTTTGCTTGAGCACCTGCTGCGCACCGCTGACCAGTTCCAGTTGGCGGATCTGCGCCGGACGGTTCAACGCTTCGTAGCGCAGGCGAATCCGCTCGCTGACGAATTCCAGGCTGTTCTGCACGTGCAGGCTGTAGGCGGCATCCGGCAGTTGCACCCGATAGCTCGGCAGGTCCTGGGGGTGAACTTCGATCACCGGCAAGCCGCCGACCCGCAGGCTCAGGGTCATGGCCCCGGCGTTCAGGCTCATGCCATCGATCATCACCGTGTCGCTGTGAGGGATCAGGTTCTGCCAGTCGGCTTCGGTCGGCGCCATGCCGCTGTCGACGGCGGTGTACAGGGCAAAATTGATGCCGTCGCGATTGGTGCGGATGAACCAGGTCCATTGGCCGTCGAGCGCGCCGTGGTCAAGGTCATACTCATGGTTTTCCTGGCGCGGCGCGACGCAGGTAAAGGGCCGTTGCGGGTGATTGGCATCCAGCACCCAGACTTCGCTGGTGGTCTTGCTGCCCACCGACAGCAGCAATTGCTGTTCGGAGCTCGATCGGTAGCAGTGCATGAAGAAGCGGCCGTCGGTTTCATGGAACACTTCTTCGGCCGCCGTGCCGTCCAGGCGATAGCGCAACAGTTTGTGCGGGCGATGGGTGTCGTCCAGCTCACCGAAAAACAGGGTCAGGCTGTCGTTGGCCCAGGTCATGCTGCCGTCGCAGTCCTGGAACTCCAGCTCACTGACGCGACCGTCGGACAATTCCTTCACGAACAGCGTATAGATCTCGTCGCCCGTGGAATCGATGCTGTAGGCCAGGCGCTGGTGATCGGGGCTGATGCTGAACGCGCCGAGGGAAAAGAAGCCGCCCTGGGCCAGTTCATTCGGGTCCAGCAGCAGTTGCTCCCGGCTTTCATCAAGGACCAGGCTGTCGTCGGCCGGACGCGGGCAGCGGTAGTGACGGGCGTATTCGTCACCGGCCGTGGTGCGCGTGTAATACAGGTAGGGTCCCCACGGCGAGGGCAGGGACAGGTCGGTTTCGAGAATCCGGCCCTTGATCTCCTCGAACAGGGTTTCGCGCAACCCGGCCTGATCGGCGGTTTGCGCCTCCTGATAACTGTTTTCAGCCTTGAGGTAGTCGAGCACCGCTGCGCTGTCGCGCTCCTGCAGCCAGGCGTACGGGTCGGATCCTTCGGCCTTGCGGGCAATCGGGGCGTCGGAAACGTTGGCGGATAGGGGCATGAAGGTCTCTCGAACAAGATACTGAATAGGGGGGGCGCAACCTGTAGGAGCTGCCGCAGGCTGCGATCTTTTGATCTTGTTTTTTCAAGATCAAAAGATCGCAGCCTGCGGCAGCTCCTACATGAAAGAGCCTGATGGACGAAAAGCCGTTATCATAAGCGCCTCTTTGCCTGCCTTGCCATGGACACCATGACCGAGAACGACTATCTGATCGCTTGGGGCCTCTACGCCTTTGCCGCTTTGGGCTGCCTGCTGGTGTGGATGCGGATCACCCGCTGGATGTGGCGCTGGCTGCGCGAGCCCCTGCGTTTACTGGTGGCGGTACTGCTGTTCAGCCCGACCATCATCGACCCGGTGAAGGAAAAAGTGGCCCCGGCCCTTGCCATCACGGCCCTTGACCTGTTGTTCAAGGTCGGCAACAACGCATGGCGGGCGATTTCCGACCTGTTCATGTACGGCATGATCGCTTTTGGCATCTACCTAGTGTTCGCCGGGGCGCGTTTTATCCTCGAACGTGGCGCCAGGGCCCGCAAGGAACAGGCCGCCGCCACCCAGGCCGCTCTTCGTGCCGACGAACCGGACGAGGATCACCCCTTCGGCGGTGCCGGCGATGATCGTTACGGTCGTCCGCCTGTGCCGGGCAATCCCCAGCGGATGCGCGTCGAACCCCGTCTGTAACCGTGCCCCTGCCATGAAGCGAGAGTCCATGCATGTGTGAGTTATTGGGCATGAGCGCCAATGTCCCGACCGATATCGTGTTCAGCTTCACCGGGCTGATGCAGCGTGGTGGGCGTACCGGGCCGCACCGTGACGGTTGGGGCATCGCTTTTTACGAAGGCCGGGGTTTGCGCCTGTTCCAGGACCCGGCGGCGAGCTGCGAGTCGGAAGTGGCGAACCTGGTGCAACGCTACCCGATCAAGAGCGAAGTGGTGATCGGGCATATCCGCCAGGCCAACGTCGGCAAGGTCTGCCTGTCCAACACCCATCCGTTTGTGCGCGAGTTGTGGGGGCGTAACTGGTGCTTCGCCCATAATGGCCAGTTGGCGGATTTTCAACCCACGACCAGCTTCTATCGCCCGGTTGGTGATACCGACAGCGAAGCGGCGTTCTGTGACTTGCTCAACCGCGTGCGGGCAGCGTTTCCGGAGCCGGTGGAGGTCGAGGAATTGCTACCGGACCTGGTCGCCGCCTGCGCCGAATACCGCAGCAAGGGTGTTTTCAACTGCCTGCTCAGCGATGGCGACTGGCTGTTCTGCTATTGCTCGACCAAGCTGGCGCAGATCACCCGTCGTGCCCCGTTCGGCCCGGCGCGCCTGAAGGACGTCGATGTGATCGTCGACTTCCAGGCCGAAACCACGCCCAACGATGTGGTCACGGTGATTGCTACCGAGCCTTTGACCGAAAATGAAACCTGGACCCGCTACGAGCCAGGCCAATGGAGCCTGTGGCGACGCGGCGAATGCGTCAGCCAGGGCAGGACCGAATAAGGATCATCCCCCATGTTGCTCAGTTATCTACGGCTGGTGTTGTTCGCGGCGGGCCTGTTGATCGGTGTCCAGGTGCCGGGGTTCATCAATGATTACGCCAAGCGGGTCGAAGCCCACCTGATCGAAGCGCAGGCCGGGTTGAGCGGGTTCCAGAACACAGCCAATCAATTCTTCAAGGGCGACATGCAGGCCCTGGTCGCCCACTATCGTGCCAGTGAAGACCCGATCTTTCGCAGCGACGCCGACAGCCTGGGCAACCTGCTGAGCCGCCAGGTGGCATTGGACAAGCAATTCCAGGCGATGCAAGGGCCGTGGTACATCCGCTTCCTGCAAGTGGTGCTGGCCGCTGATCCGGATATTCGCAAGGAAACCTGGAATGGCTACAGCTACCAGATCCTGCTGACCCCGGAGGCGATGATCTGGGGCATGAGCGGGGCGTTGCTGCTGTCGTTCGGGATCGAGTGCCTGTTCCGCCTGATCGATTGGGTGGTGTTGGGCGGCAAGCGTCTGCGCCAGAGCCGGCCGATCGAAGAGCGGGATTTGCGCGGGTTGTAGGAGCTGGCTTGCCAGCGAATCAAGTGATGCGGTGTGTCAGGCATTGCGCCTTCGCTGGCAAGCCAGCTCCTACAGGTCAACGTTGCAAAACGATGTAATTCTCCCCCACCCGGCGCGCATAGCCCTCCAGCACCTGCTGACACAACGCCATAATCTCCTCGACCCATTCCACGCCCACCCGCCACGACACCACCACTTGCAGGTCCGGTGGTCGCTGGTCGATGTCCAGCAAGGTCAATTCACCCCGCGCCAGTTCCTCGGCCACCAGCACCGGTGGCAATGCGCCGATGCCAAAGCCGTCGCGCAGCAGGCGGGTGATCGCCGAGACCGAGTTCACGCAGTTCAGCCGAGGCGCGATGACGCCGTTGGCCTGCATCAGCGCGAGCACTTCCTGATGGGGATGGGAGTTTTTCGAGTAGGTAATGATCCGCTCATTGGCCAGGTCGGCGATGCCTGAGTAGTCGCGGTTGTAGAGTGAATTGCTGGCGACGATCCAGCCCATGGGGTGGCTGGCCAGTTCCAGGCTGCGCACGCTTTCCTGGCGCAGCAGGTCGGTTTGCAGGATCACATCGAGAAAGCCTTTTTGCAGTTGATCGCAGAGGTTCAGCGAGGTATCGGCCACCAGTTCGATTTCCACCAGCGGGTAATGATCGGTCATCTGCGCCACCAACGGGCTCAGCCAGGTGTGGATCACCGTGTCCATCACGCCTATGCGCACGCGACCGGCCTTGCAGGAGCGGGTCTCGATCGACTGTTTGAGCGCTTGCATGGTGTCCATCATCTGCTCGGCGTATTCGAGCACTTTCAAGCCTTCCGGCGTCAGGCTCACGCCCCGTGAGTCGCGCAGGAACAGCTTCACCCCAAGCTCGCCTTCGAGCACGGCGATGCGGCTGGAAATCGACGCCTGGGTGGTGAAAAGCTTGTCGGCGGTGAGGCGGAAACTCTTGAGCCGGGCGACCCAGACGAAGGTCTCGAGAAACTTCAGGTTCATGTGATCAAGTTTTTCTTATGGCTAGGGCAGGTTTTTATTAGTTGGACGCAGAGCGCTGGCGCGTCCAAAAATCGACACATCCGGTTCCCACGATAGGCGTCGTCGGAGCTCAGAACAATACCAATAAAATCAGCGCGGAGATTTGCCATGAGTGCGCCCGACACCACCGCCATTCCGAAAGCCACGGCTCGCCCGGGACCTTTCGACTGGTATCGCAACATCAATCAGCAGGAACGCCGCACCTTCTGGAGCTGCAAGATCGGCTATGGCCTCGATGGCATGGACACCCAGATGCTCAGCTTCGTGGTGCCGACCCTGATTGCCATGTGGGGCATCACCACCGGCCAGGCCGGGCTAATTCACACCAGCACGCTGATCGCTTCGGCCATCGGCGGCTGGGTGGCGGGGATTCTCTCCGACCGCATCGGTCGTGTGCGCACCTTGCAACTGACGGTACTGTGGTTTGCCTTCTTCACCTTCCTCTGCGGTTTCGCCCAAAACTACGAACAACTGCTGATTGCACGGACCCTGATGGGCTTTGGTTTCGGCGGCGAGTGGACCGCCGGTGCGGTGCTGATCGGCGAAGTCATTCGTGCCCAGGACCGCGGCAAGGCCGTTGGCATGGTGCAATCGGGCTGGGCGCTGGGTTGGGGCCTGACCGCGATCCTGTACGCGCTGCTGTTCTCGATCATGCCGCCGGAAGACGCCTGGCGCGCGCTGTTCATCCTCGGCATCGTGCCGGCGATTTTCGTGATCTTCGTCCGCCGCCTGGTCAAGGACCCGGAAATCTACCGCGAAGCCAAAGCCAAACAGGAACCCAGCAACCCGTCGAAGTTCTACGAGATCTTCGCGCCCGGCATGCTCTTCACCACGATTCGCGCTTCGTTGCTGACCACCGGTGCCCTGGGCGGCTACTACGCCATCACCTCCTGGCTGCCGACCTTCCTGAAGAACGAACGCGGCTTGAGCGTACTCGGTACCGGCGGTTATCTGGCGATGGTGATCGTCGGTTCCTACGTCGGTTATGTCATCAGCGCCTATCTGACCGACATCCTCGGCCGCAAGAAGAACTTCATCCTGTTCGCCGTCGGCTCCTTCACCATTGTGCTGCTGTACACGCAAATGCCGGTGAGCAATGGTGTGATGTTGTGGCTGGGCTTTCCGCTGGGCTTCTTTGCCTCGGGTATCTTCAGTGGCATGGGCGCCTTCCTGACCGAGTTGTTCCCGACGCGCATTCGGGGTTCGGGCCAGGGCTTCTGCTACAACATCGGCCGCGCGCTGGCGGCGTTGTTCCCGCTGCTGATCGGCCTGCTCAGCCAGACGGTGCCGCTGAGCGTCGGCATCGGTGCCTTTGCGGCGGTGTCCTACGGCGTGGTGATCCTCGCGGCCCTGAGCTTGCCGGAAACCCGTGGCAAGCAACTCGACGCCCAGTAACTGGTAATCTGCGGGCGTGTCATACGGATATGTCCCACAGCTAAAAAGAATAAAGCCTACAGGAGTGTTCAGCGTGAGCCGCCTGCTATTGAACTGCGACATTGGCGAAAGCTTTGGCAACTGGACCATGGGTCTGGACGCCGAAGTCATGCCCTTCATCGATTGCGCCAACATCGCCTGCGGTTTCCATGCCGGCGACCCGAGCATCATGCGCAAGACCGTCAGCCTGGCCCTCAGCCACGGCGTGCAGATCGGGGCCCACCCGGCCTATCAGGATCTGGTCGGTTTCGGCCGCCGCTCCATGGCCTATGCCACCCAGGAACTGCAGGACATCCTGCATTACCAGATCGGCGCCCTCGACGGCATCTGCCGGGCTCAGGGCGGTCGGGTCAGCTACGTCAAGCCCCACGGCGCCATGTACAACGACATGATGGCCAACCCGGCTCAGCTGCGCGCCGTCCTGCAAGCAGTGGCTTCCTATGACCGCAGCCTGCCGTTGATGCTGATGGCCACCCGCGACAACAGCGCCGCGCAGCAGTTGGGCGAGGAATACGGCGTGACCCTGTGGTTCGAAGCCTTCGCCGACCGCGCCTACGACAGCGCCGGCATGCTGGTGTCGCGGCAACTGCCGGGGGCGGTGCATCACGAACCGGAGAAAATCATCGAGCAGGCGTTGATCATTGCCCGTGGCGATCACCTCACCGCCAGTGACGGCAGCGCCCTGCACCTGCAGGCCAATACCCTCTGCGTGCACGGCGACAACGCCAGCTCGGTGGCCGCCGTGCGGCGCATCCGTGAAGCCTTGAACCAGCAGGGCGCGTCATGAAACTGCGGGTAGAAGTGGTCGCGCTCGATTGCCTGATGGTGCGTCTGTTCGATGAGATCGCCGAAGCCAACATGCCGTGGATGCTCGCCGCCAGCGAAAGCCTGCGGGCAGCGTTCGGTGACCGGCTGATCGATCTGGTGCCGTCCTACACAACCTTGATGGTGCATTACGACCTGACTGCGCTGAATCCGGTGCAGGCCCGGGAATTGATCGCCGAGGCGTTGATCGACTTGTCGCCCAACGCGCGTACTCGCGGCAAATGCCATGTGCTGCCGGTGTGGTACGACTTGAGTGTCGGTCCGGAATTGAGCCTGTTGTCGCAACGCAGTGGGCTGGCGATGGAAGAGGTGATCCGCCGTCACAGCGGGCGTGAATACCAGGTGTTCGCCCTGGGCTTCGCCCCGGGGTTCGCCTTCATGGGCCTGGTGGAAGAAGTACTCGCCGCACCGCGCCTGAATACACCGCGCAAGAAAGTCGCTGCGGGCAGTGTCGGCATCGCCGAACGGCAGACGGCCGCCTATCCAGTGGTATCGCCGGGCGGCTGGAACCTGATCGGTCGCACGCCGGCCAAATTGTTTGACCGCAACCGAGACGGCTACAGCCTGATGCAACCGGGCGACACCGTGCGCTTCGAAGCGGTCGGCCGTGCCGAGTTCATCAATTTGGGCGGTGACGACACGCCACTGGAGGCCCAGGCATGAGCCGTCTGACGATTGAAGCGAGTACGCCGCTGTGCCTGTTGCAGGACGCTGGTCGTTTTGGCGTGCGGCACCTGGGCGTGACCCAGGGTGGCGCGGCTGATTGGCGTTCAATGTCCTGGGCCAATTGGTTGCTGGGTAACGGGCTGGATGCGCCGGTGATCGAAATCACCCTCGGCGGGTTCACCGTAGTGGCCGAGGACGAATGCGTGCTGGCGCTGGCCGGGGCCGATCTTGGCGCGCACGTGGACGGTGAACCCTTGGCACCGTGGCGCAGCTTCAGGCTGCAAAAGGGCCAGCGTCTGCAATTCACCCAGCCATTGCTTGGCGCCCGAGCCTATCTGGCCGCGCCGGGTGGCTTCGATGCGCCGAAGGTGTTGGGTAGCAGCGCTACGGTGGTTCGTGAGGAACTGGGCGGACTGGATGGCATGGGGCGTGCGCTGGGCAAAGGCGCGTGCTTGAGCTATTCGGGTAACTCAGTGATGTTGCTGCGAGAGTTGACCGCAGACCAGCGGCCGGACCTGAACCTCAAGGCCCCGTTGGACCTGGTGCTCGGTGCGCAGATCGGTGAATTCAGCGGGCAGAGCCTGTTCGATGCGTTCAACAGCACTTGGAGCCTGGACAGCCGTGCCGATCGCATGGGCATTCGTTTGTTGGGCACAGCTTTGCAGTACCAGGGAAAACCGATGATCTCCGAAGGTATTCCGCTGGGGGCGGTGCAGGTGCCGCCGGACGGGCAGCCGATTGTGCTGCTCAATGATCGGCAGACCATTGGCGGTTATCCGCGGCTGGGGGCGTTGACGCCGTTGGCGTTGGCGCGGCTGGCGCAGTGTCTGCCGGGGGCGCAGGTGCGGTTGAAACCGGTGGTGCAGGATGTCGCCCATCGCGAGCAGGTCGAGTATTTGCACCGTTTTACTGTTTGAAGATCAAAAGATCGCAGCCTGCGGCAGCTCCTACACCGATCTCTGTAGGAGCTGCCGCAGGCTGCGATCTTTTAGACCGTCACCCGATCATTTGGACAGAAACCGCATCCCTTCCTCCAACCCCCGCAGGGTCAACGGATACATCTGGTCCTCAATCAAATCCCGCACAATATTGGTCGACGAGGTATAACCCCAGGTGTCCTTCGGATACGGATTGATCCAGATGAGCTTCTTGTACTTCTCCTTGAACCGCTGCATCCACACATAACCGGCTTCTTCGTTCCAGTGCTCGACGCTGCCACCCGGCTGGGTGATTTCGTAGGGCGCCATGGCGGCGTCACCGATGAAGATCACTTTGTAGTCGGCGCCGTACTTGTGCAGCAAGTCCATGGTCGAGGTGCGTTCGGAAGTGCGACGCATGTTGTTCTTCCACACCGACTCATAGATGAAGTTGTGGAAGTAGAAGTACTCCAGATGCTTGAATTCGGTCTTGCAGGCCGAGAACAGCTCTTCGCAGATCTTCACGTGGGCGTCCATCGAGCCGCCGATGTCGAACAGCAGCAACAGCTTCACCGTATTGCGCCGCTCCGGTCGCATCTGGATGTTCAGCAAGCCGGCATCCTTGGCGGTGTGGTCGATGGTGCCATCGATGTCCAGCTCTTCCGCCGCGCCCTGGCGGGCAAATTTGCGCAAGCGGCGCAGGGCGACCTTGATGTTGCGCGTGCCCAACTCGACTGAATCGTCGAGGTTCTTGTACTCGCGCTGGTCCCAGACTTTCACGGCCTTGCCCTGGCGCTTGCCGGCATCGCCGACCCGAATGCCTTCCGGGTTGAAACCGCCGGAACCGAACGGGCTGGTACCACCGGTGCCGATCCACTTGTTGCCGCCGGCATGGCGTTCCTTCTGTTCTTCCAGGCGTTTCTTGAATTCTTCGATCAACTTGTCGAGGCCGCCAAGGGACTGGATCGCTGCCCGTTCTTCATCGGTCAGCGAGCGCTCGAACTCCTTGCGCAACCAGTCTTCCGGAATCAGGGCCTGGAGGTGATCGTCGAGCTTTTCCAGGCCATTGAAGTAGGCCCCGAAGGCCCGGTCGAACTTGTCGAAATGCTTTTCGTCCTTCACCAGGATCGCCCGGGACAGGTAATAGAACTCGTCCATGTCGGCGAAGGTCACGCGCTGTTTCAGCGCGTTGATCAGGTCCAGCAGCTCGCGCACCGAGACCGGCACCTTGGCTGCGCGCATTTCATTGAACAGGTTGAGCAGCATGGCATCAGCCTCTTATCGACTGCCGCGACGGCTCATGAACGCCAGACGCTCCAGCAGTTGCACGTCCTGTTCGTTCTTCACCAAAGCGCCGGCCAGCGGCGGGATGGCCTTGGTCGGATCGCGTTCGCGCAGCACCGCTTCGCCGATGTTGTCGGCCATCAGCAACTTCAGCCAGTCCACCAGTTCTGAAGTCGATGGTTTTTTCTTCAGGCCCGGCACCTTGCGCACGTCGAAGAACACATCCAGCGCTTCGCTGACCAGGTCTTTCTTGATGTCCGGGTAATGCACGTCGACGATCCGCTGCATCGTCGTGCGATCCGGGAACGCGATGTAGTGGAAGAAGCAGCGGCGCAGGAAGGCGTCCGGCAGCTCTTTCTCGTTGTTGGAGGTAATGATGATGATCGGGCGCTTCTTGGCCTTGATGGTCTCGTCGATCTCGTAGACGTAGAACTCCATCTTGTCGAGTTCTTGCAGCAGGTCGTTGGGGAACTCGATGTCGGCCTTGTCGATTTCGTCGATCAGCAGGATGACCCGCTCTTCGGATTCGAAGGCTTCCCAGAGCTTGCCCTTTTTCAGGTAGTTGCGAACGTCGTGGACCTTTTCCGTGCCGAGCTGCGAATCGCGCAGGCGGCTGACCGCGTCGTACTCATAGAGGCCCTGGTGAGCCTTGGTGGTGGACTTGATGTGCCAGGTGATCAGCTTGGCGCCAAAGGAGTCGGCCAGTTGTTCGGCGAGCATGGTCTTGCCGGTGCCAGGTTCGCCCTTGACCAGCAGCGGCCGCTCCAGGGTGATGGCGGCGTTGACCGCCAGCTTCAGGTCATCGGTGGCGACGTAGGCCTGGGTGCCTTCGAACTTCATCTGCTAATCCTCGAACGGTAACGCCGGCCTGAGCGAGGCAGGGCGCAGGGGTGCAATGAAAGGTGCAATAAAAGGTGCAATAAAATGGTCAGCCCCGACTATAACGCGGTGTCCGGTCGGCTGTGAACGCAGACGGCTTATTCAGTCTCTGAATGGAGCGTCACATCTTGACTCAGTCTCGGCGGCTGGCCAGTATTGAGATATCGCCATTTTGGCGATAGCTTGCCGGGCATGTCTACTAAATACCGATTTCGAGATACGTATCGCATTCCGCTGCGAGAGAAGGATCACCCGCCGCCCCACGTTCACCTGACCGGTGGCGGGCTGGATGTCATGCTGAGCCTGGAAACCGTCGAAGTGATGGCAGGCAAGGCACCGCCGTTGATTATCAAGGAAGCGCTCGGGTGGATCAGAGCCCATCAGGCGCAATTGCTGGAGGATTGGAAACGATGTTACCCATGAAGCGACCACGACTATCAGCAGTGGAAGTACTGCCGGATTATCGCCTGGCGCTGACGTTCATCGACGGTCAACAACTGACCCTGGACCTGAGTCGCGACCTGCAGGTTTTTGCCGGCCTGCAGCCTTTGCGTGGCAGTGCGTTCGAGGGGGCCATGCTGGGTGACGATGGCTGGTGCGTGGAGTGGCCTGAGCTGGACATCCAGATCGGTGCCGACACCCTGTACCTGGATGCGCTGGCGCAAAACGCGTCGGACGAAAATACCCGGATTTTCATCGACTGGCGCGCTCGAACCGGATTGCCGCTGAATCAGGCCGCCGAGGCGTTGGGCGTCAGCGCCCGCAGCATCAGTCGCTACAGCAGTGGCCGAGAGGCGGTACCGCGGTCACTGGCCCTGGCCTGCCTGGGATGGGATTTCCTGCAACAGCAAGCCAATCCGCTACGGGCAGCCGAAGACACCGGGCGTTACACTGTCACGCGTAAAAATTAATCGGCCTCCGGCTTGGGTCGTTCATAGCGCGCATTGAATGCCTGGATGAAACCATTGCGTAAAATCTGCAAAAACGCCTGGAACGCGCTGATATCTTTTTGATGGACGTTGCCGCTGAGCTCGACCCGGGTGGCAAACTGGTTCTTGCCCTGGTTTTTCAGCACGGTTTCCGAGCCGCCGACGATAGCCTCCCAGATGGAACGAAAGATCCCCTTGTCCTTGTTTTCCACATCCTGTTGCCAGTTGAACACGTCGACATCCCGCAGCAGCGGTTTGATATAGCCAGTCAGTTTGGCTTTATTCGCCTTGGCTTCGATGACCACGTCGCCATGGCCGGCATTGAAATCGAACTTGCCGTAGGCCGAAGCGAAGTCATTCATGCGTTTGAGCTCAATGTTCCGGGCCCGCATGCGAAATTCGAAATCTTCGAAGTTGCTCAGGGGGTCGAAGGTGGCCGTGGTTTCCAGGGGCGCGTGACCCAGCAGTAGCGCCTTGCCTTCGAAGCGGGCGTCGCGTTTGCCTTTGGCATCGACCACGTTAGTCAGGTTGTAGATGCTCAGGTCGACCTTGGTGGCATTCATGTTCACCGGTGGCTTGGAATTGAAGTTGCGAAAGCTGATCTTGCCATCGTCGATCCGCACTTCATCCAGGGTGATCGGCAGCAATTTCCCCAGTTGGGCACGCCAGTCGGTGCCTTCGCCGGTTTGCGAGTTCTGTTTGTTGGCCCCGCCGTCGACAAAGTTGACCTCGGGCCTGAGGAACGTCACTTGGGCGACCACTGCGTGGTCGTACCACAGCGAATGCCAACTGACCGAGAGATCGATCAGCGGCGCATTGACGAAGGGCACAGGCACCTTGCCCTCGACCTTGACGATTTTCAGGCCGTTGATCTTGTAGGCACCGCGCCACAGGGCCAGGTCCACGTCGGTGATCTGGCCACGGTAATCGCCCATGTTCGCCAACCGGTCATTCAGGTAGTCGCGCACCAGGTAGGGCAGGGCGAAGTGCAGGGCAATCAGCAACACAAGGAGGCCGGCGAAGCTCCACAACGGCCAGCGGTATCGACGTTTCATGGTGGTAATTCTCTGACGTTCTAAAGCCATTGACTGCGGTTACATCCGGACGTTCGACCTGACTGGACGCCCAGGGGCAAGAGGCTTACCTTGATGCCCTATTTCAATGCTGTCGTTAAGGACCCAGCCATGAGCCGTATCTACGCTGACAATGCCCATTCCATCGGCAACACGCCGTTGGTGCAGATCAACCGTATCGCGCCGCGTGGCGTTACCATCCTGGCCAAGATAGAGGGGCGCAACCCCGGTTACTCGGTCAAGTGCCGGATTGGCGCCAACATGATCTGGGACGCCGAAAGCACAGGCAGGCTCAAGCCGGGCATGACCATCGTCGAACCGACGTCCGGCAATACCGGCATCGGCCTGGCCTTCGTTGCCGCCGCCCGTGGCTACAAATTGATGCTGACCATGCCGGCATCCATGAGCATCGAGCGCCGCAAGGTACTCAAGGCGCTGGGGGCGGAACTGGTGCTGACCGAGCCGGCCAAGGGCATGAAAGGCGCGATCGAGAAGGCCGGGGAAATAGTCGCCAGTGATCCGGCCCGCTTTTTCATGCCGGCGCAGTTCGACAACCCGGCCAACCCCGCCATCCACGAAAAAACCACCGGGCCCGAGATCTGGAACGATACCGACGGCGCGGTGGATGTCCTGGTGGCCGGTGTCGGAACCGGCGGAACCATTACCGGCGTTTCACGGTATATCAAGAATACCCAGGGCAAACCGATCGTCTCGGTGGCGGTGGAGCCAGCGGTATCACCGGTGATTTCCCAGGCATTGGCCGGTGAAGAAATCAAGCCGAGCCCGCACAAGATCCAGGGCATCGGTGCCGGTTTCGTGCCGAAAAACCTCGACCTGTCGATCGTCGACCGGGTGGAGCTGGTCACCGACGAGGAGTCCAAGGCCATGGCGCTGCGCTTGATGCAGGAAGAAGGCATCCTGTGCGGCATCTCCTGCGGCGCCGCGATGGCCGTGGCGGTACGCCTGGCCGAGACCCCGGAGATGCAGGGCAAGACCATTGTGGTGATCCTTCCGGATTCCGGTGAACGTTATTTGTCGAGCATGCTGTTCAGCGATCTGTTTACCGAGCAGGAGAACCAGCAGTAGGGGGAAGGGAACGCTTGAGGATGGAGAAGGGAGTTCCCTTCTTCATCAGGTGTCCTGACGCGGATCAGCAAGCGTTCAGGCACCTTGTGTTAAGACATGCTTTGTTGCGCATTCCTTAACACTGTATGTCGGGTTACACGGGTTTTTCCCGCGATTGGTAATGTTTATCATGCCAACGGCCGCGTCGAGGAATGGCGTTGCGTAGATTTTCGATCAAGGAGTTGTAAATGAGCGTTTCGGTTGCCGCGAAAGCGTCGTTGTTGCTGCTGTTTCTGGGCAGTACCCTCTATGTACATTTGCGTGGCAAGGCGCGCTTGCCGGTCTTGCGTCAGTTCGTCAACCATTCGGCCCTGTTTGCCCCCTATAACGCCTTGATGTATCTGTTCTCCGGCGTGCCTTCAAAACCCTACCTGGACCGCAGCAGGTTTCCCGAGCTGGATGTGCTCAAGGACAATTGGCAAGTTATCCGCGAAGAAGCGCTGCACCTGTTCGATGAGGGGTACATCCGCGCCGCGGAAAAAAACAACGATGCCGGCTTCGGTTCGTTTTTCAAGAAGGGCTGGAAGCGCTTCTACCTCAAGTGGTACGACCAACCCTTGCCCTCGGCCGAGTTGCTGTGCCCGCAGACCGTAGCGCTGGTCAGCGCGATTCCCAACGTCAAGGGGGCCATGTTTGCCCTGCTGCCGGGGGGCAGTCATCTCAATCCGCACCGCGATCCATTTGCCGGCTCTTTGCGCTACCACCTGGGGCTGTCGACGCCCAACAGCGACGCTTGTCGCATCTTTGTCGACGGTCAGGCCTACGCCTGGCGTGATGGTGAAGACGTGATGTTTGACGAAACCTATGTGCACTGGGTCAAGAACCAAACCGACAAGACCCGGGTCATTCTGTTTTGCGACATCGAGCGGCCGCTCAGTAACCGCTTGATCACCGGCATCAACCGCTGGATCAGCCGCCTGCTGGGGCGCGCCACCGCGCCGCAGAACCTTGCGGATGAACGGGTGGGCGGGATCAACCAGGCCTATGCCTGGAGCAAGCAGTTCAGCGACAGGTTCAGCGGGCTGGTCAAGCAGTGGAAACGCCGTCACCCCAAGGCGTATCGGGCAATGCGGCCGATCTTGGCGATTGGCGTGCTGGGGTTACTGGGCCATTGGCTGATAGGTTGAGCACTCGATGGCCAAAGGCCGGGAAAAAAGATCGCCACCAGGCGATCTTTTTTTTTATTTTTGGGAGCTAAGCTATATTACGAATGTCGCCTGTTAATGCCGTTCAGGGCGTCGGGGGAGTCTATACAGAGCCGGTCGTAGAGCTGGCATGCGCTGGTTGAATGTTCAAACCCTTATCCAAAATCCTTGCGACAGCAGAGTTTCCTTGGCAGTAACGCCATTGGGGGGCCGATCCTCGCAACCTTACTGAAAAAGGTCTGAATCAATGACCATCCTGGTAACTGGCGGTGCAGGCTTCATTGGGGCAAATTTCGTATTGGATTGGCTGGCTCACTCCGATGAAACCGTAGTCAACCTGGACAAGCTGACCTATGCCGGCAACCTGGATAACCTCAGCAGCCTGTCGGGCAATACCCGGCATATATTCGTGCAGGGCGATATCGGTGACAGTGCCCTGGTCGAGCGCTTGCTCGAAGAGCACCAGCCCCGTGCCATTCTCAACTTTGCCGCCGAGTCCCATGTCGACCGCTCCATCCACGGGCCGCAGGCCTTCATCGACACCAACATCGTCGGCACTTTCCGCTTGCTCGAAGCCGTGCGCGCCTACGCCAAGGGGCTGGCGCCCGATGCGCTGCAGGCCTTTCGCTTCCTGCATGTGTCCACCGACGAAGTCTACGGCTCACTGGCCAAGGACGAAGCGGCGTTCAACGAAAACCACCCCTATGAACCCAACAGCCCTTACTCGGCCAGCAAAGCCGCCAGCGACCACCTGGTGCGCGCCTACCATCACACCTATGGCCTGCCGGTACTGACCACCAACTGCTCGAACAACTACGGTCCGTATCACTTCCCGGAAAAGCTCATTCCGCTGATGATCGTCAACGCGCTGTCCGGCCAGGCATTGCCGGTCTATGGCGATGGCCAGCAGATTCGCGACTGGTTGTACGTCAAGGACCACTGCAGTGCCATCCGCCGCGTGTTGGAGGCCGGCAACGTGGGTGAGGTCTACAACGTCGGTGGCTGGAACGAAAAAACCAATCTCGAGATCGTGCACACCGTCTGCGCGTTGCTCGATGAGCTGCGTCCGCGTGCCGACGGCCAGCCCTACCATGCACAGATCAGCTACGTGACCGATCGGCCCGGGCACGATCGACGTTATGCCATCGATGCCCGCAAGCTTGAGCGTGAACTGGGCTGGAAACCGGCGGAAACCTTCGAGACCGGCATTCGCAAAACCGTGCAGTGGTACCTGGACAACCAGGATTGGGTACGCAATATCCAGTCCGGCGCCTACCGCGAATGGGTCGAGAAAAACTATGCCGGGCGCAATGCATGAAACTGCTATTGCTCGGCAGGAACGGCCAGGTGGGTTGGGAGCTGCAACGCAGTCTCGCGCCCCTTGGCGAGGTGTTGGCGCTGGACTCCGCAAGCCAGGAGTACTGCGGCGATCTGACGGATTTGCCAGGGCTGGCCGCCACCGTGCAGCGCTTCGCACCTGACGTTATCGTGAACGCAGCGGCCTACACCGCGGTCGACAAGGCTGAAAGCGAATCGCAACTGGCCCATCGGGTCAATGCCGATGCACCGGCGGTGCTGGCTCGCGAGGCGTTACGGCTCAAGGCTTTGCTGGTGCATTACTCCACCGATTATGTGTTCGCAGGGCTTGGCCATACGCCCTGGCAGGAACAGGATCCGGTCGCGCCATTGAGTGTCTATGGGGCCAGTAAGCTGGCCGGCGAACAGGCGATCGCCGCCAGCGGCTGTGCGCATCTGATCCTGCGTACCAGCTGGGTGTATTCCGCTCGGGGCAACAACTTTGCCACGACCATGCTGCGCCTGGCCCGGGAACGTGAACGCCTGGCCGTGATCGACGATCAGTTCGGCGCGCCAACCGGTGCCGAATTGCTCGCGGATGTGACCGCCCATGCCATCCGTAGCCTGCTGGCCGACCCGCAGTTGAGCGGGATCTACCATCTGGCAGCCGCTGGCGAAACCACCTGGTGTCGCTATGCTCGTTTTGTACTCGAGCACGCCGAGCGGGCAGGCATGAAGCTCAAGGTTGGCCCGGCAATGGTCGACGCGATCGGCACCGAGGCGTACCCGACGCCGGCACGACGCCCATGCAATTCCCGACTCGATACGCATAAACTGCAAAAGGCCTTTGCGCTGAGCTTGCCTGACTGGAAAGTCGGCGTAACACGGATGCTCGCAGAAATACTGGAGAAATGAATATGCTCAATCGTAAAGGCATCATCCTTGCCGGCGGCTCTGGTACTCGACTGCATCCGGCGACATTGTCCATTTCCAAGCAGCTGCTGCCGGTCTACGACAAACCGATGATCTACTACCCGCTGAGCACCCTGATGCTGGCGGGTATCCGCGATATCCTGATCATCTCCACGCCACAGGACACCCCACGCTTCGAACAGCTGCTGGGGGATGGCACCCGTTGGGGCCTGAACATTGCCTATGCGGTGCAGCCTTCGCCCGATGGCCTGGCACAGGCCTTCATCATCGGCGAAGACTTTATCGGCAACGACCCCAGCGCCCTGGTCCTGGGTGACAACATCTATCACGGCCACGACTTCATCAATATTCTGCAAAGTGCCATGGCGCGTCAGGCGGGGGCGAGTGTCTTTGCCTATCACGTCAATGACCCGGAGCGTTACGGCGTGGTCGAGTTCGACAGCCAGGGCACGGCGATCAGCCTCGAAGAAAAGCCACTCAAGCCCAAGTCGAATTTTGCGGTCACCGGGCTGTATTTCTATGACAACGACGTTGTCGAGATGGCCAAGAGCATCAAGCCATCGGCGCGGGGTGAGCTGGAGATTACCGATATCAACAGTCTCTACCTGGAACAGGGCAACCTGTCGGTAGAAATCATGGGCCGCGGTTACGCCTGGCTGGATACCGGAACCCACGACTCATTGCTCGATGCCAGCCAGTTCATTGCCACGCTCGAGCGTCGCCAGGGCCTCAAAGTCGCTTGTCCTGAAGAGATTGCCTTCCGGCAGAAATGGATCGATGCCGATCAGCTGCAGAAACTGGCGGCGCCATTGGCAAAAAATGGTTATGGCCAATACCTCAACCGTCTTTTGCAAGAGAGTTGATGCCTGCCACACCTCTGGTTATAGTCAGCTCAAGCAGGTCTGCATGACCTGCTTTTCAACTTTTCGAAAAAGATCAGCCCAATGCCTGCAACCCTCATCAACGCGGTAGTCGATTCAGCGGTCAACGCTGGCGTCGTGCCGTGCGGGAACCAGCAGCCTGTGCAGATCAGTCATTACCCCCCACCTGTCCGTAGCACGCCGGTGTACGCAGTCGTATCACCGCCGGGTGTTGGCATTTCGGGCTGATCAGCATTGTTCTGCTGACCCTCTCCGAAACGCGCCCGCTTGAAAAAACTACTGGATTTCAGCTTCGGCTGAATTGGCTTCTTGCCTGACTACAGGTGGTATTCATGTTTGTCCTTTCGAAAAAGTCCGCGCTCGCGGCGGCTTCCACGAGCCTGTTCGTTCTGCTGTGGAGCAGCGGGGCGATCTTCTCCAAGTGGGGGCTGGCCCACGCATCACCCTTTGCCTTTCTGTTGATTCGCTTCGTCATCGCGTTGTGCGGCCTGGTGTTGCTGATGCCGCTGCTGAAGCTGAAGTTGCCCAAGGGCGGCAGGCCGATGTTGTATGCGATGGCGACTGGTGTGGTGTTGCTGGGGGCGTATCAGATTTTTTATCTGCTGGCGCTCGACCTAAAGGTCACGCCCGGTGTAATGGCGACCATCATGGGCGTGCAACCGATTCTCACGGTGGTGCTCATGGAGCGCCAGCGCTCGGCCAGCCGCATGTTCGGCCTGTCGATGGGCCTGGCCGGGTTGATCATGGTGGTCTATCAGGGCATCGGCCTGGCCGGCATGTCGCTGGCCGGGATGCTCTTCGGCCTGCTGGCGCTGGCAAGTATGACCTTCGGTTCGATCATGCAAAAACGCATCACCGATAATCCCCTCGGCACGCTCCCGGTGCAGTACCTGGCCGGGTTGTTGCTCTGCGGGATATTCGTGCCGTTCCAGCCGTTTCATTTCGAACATGGCAGCGGTTTCATCGTGCCGGTGTTGTGGATGGGGCTGGTGGTGTCGGTGCTGGCGACCCTGTTGCTGTACCGCTTGATCGCCCGGGGCGACCTGGTGAATGTCACCAGCCTGTTCTATCTGGTGCCGGCCGTGACGGCCGTGATGGATTACCTGATTTTCGGCAATCGTCTGGCGCTGTTGAGTATCCTCGGCATGGTGCTGATTATCGTTGGCCTGGTGTTCGTGTTCCGTAAAACCGCGTAAACGCATTTCCCTGTAGGAGCTGCCGAGTGCAACGAGGCTGCGATCTTTTGACCTTTTAAAAGCAAGATCAAAAGATCGCAGCCTCCGGCAGCTCCTACAGGGGCCTTTTCATTTGCTCAGCGCATGCTCGGCCCGCACCGAGTTCATGAATGCCTGCATCGCCGAGGACTGAATGCGATGGCGGCGGGTGATCAAGCCGTAGGGTGGCAGTCGTGCTTCGAATTTGATCGGCAACACCGCCAGCAGGTCTCGACCGGGATAATCCTCGACCACCGACACCGGTGTGACACCGAGCATATCGGTCTGCTGGATCAACGAGAGCAGGGTCATGATCGAGGTGGTTTCGACGATGCTGCTGGGAATGTCGACCCGCGCATTGTGGAACACCTGATTGATGATCGCGCGCATCGGGCTTGGCTGCTGTTGCAGCACCCAGGTCATGTTCTGCAATTCTGCCCAACCCAGTTGCTTCTCCTGCGCCAGCGGATTTTGCGCACCGGCAATCACGCACAGGGCTTCTTCGCCCAGGCTGTCGAACAGCAGTTCTTCGGCCCGTGCTCCGGGCGGAATCCTTCCTAAAACGATGTCCAGTTGATCCTGCAACAGCGCCTGTACCAGCACGTCGCTGGTGTCGACCTGGATGCTCATGGACAAGCGTGGATGGCTTTGCTTCAAGGTCGCGATGGTGCGGGTCAACAGCCCGGAAGCCAGCGCCGGAATCGCGCCAACGGCGACCCGACCCAGGTTGCCCGATTGCAGCGCCACCAGTTCTTCGCGCATGCCGCTGAGCTCGGCGAAGACCATGCGTGCGTAGTAGATGACGGTTTCACCGAACGGGGTCGAGCGCATGCCCCGAGGCAGCCGTTCAAACAGCTCGACGCCGAGCAGGTCCTCGGCTTCGTGCAGCATCTTGGTCGCTGCCGGTTGGGTCATGCCGATGTGGTCGGCGGCGCGGCGCAACGAACCGAATTCCTCCAGCGCGAGCATCAGCCGCAGCTGGCGCAGCCGCAGTCGACTGTGGATTACATTGGCATCAGGAATTCGGGACATGGGCCGCACTCGCAATCAGGACTGCGGCAAGCCTGACAACAAATGTCAGGCGTTGCCAGCATTGCTGTGTCACAGCACCGATTTTGGCTTGGCGACCTGGGGTTTACGAAAGCCCATCAGGGCTGCCAGGGCCTTGGAAATCAGCGGCCAGAACAGCATCAGCAGCGCCGCCGTGGTCAGGCTGCCGACCAATGGGTTGGACCAGAAGATCCCCAGGTGCCCGTCAGAGAACAGCATCGACTGACGGAACGCATCTTCGGCCTTGTCACCCAATACCGCCGCCAGTACCAGTGGCGCAATCGGATAGCCGAGTTTCTTGAACAGATAACCCAACGCGCCGAAACCGAGCATCAGCACCACGTCGAAGAACGAGTTGTGTACCGAGTAGGCACCGATGGCGCAGACCATGATGATGATCGGCGCGATGATCGAGAACGGAATGCGCAGGATCGAGGCGAACAGCGGCACGGTGGCCAACACCACGATCAGGCTCACCACGTTGCCCAGGTACATGCTCGCGATCAGGCCCCAGACAAAGTCATGCTGCTCGACGAACAGGGTTGGCCCAGGGTGCAGGCCCCAGATCATCAAGCCGCCGAGCATCACCGCTGCGGTGGCGGAACCGGGAATACCCAGGGTCAGCATCGGCAGCAAGGCGCTGGTGCCGGCGGCGTGGTCGGCGGTTTCCGGAGCGATCACGCCTTCGAGTTCACCCTTGCCGAAGTTGTCGCGGTTCTTCGAGAAACGCCGCGCCAGGCTATAGCTCATGAACGAAGCGGCGGTCGGCCCGCCCGGGGTAATGCCCATCCAGCAACCGACCAGGGTGCTGCGCACAATGGTCCACCAGTAGCGCGGCAACTTGGCCCAGGTGCGCAAAATCACCATCGGCGTGATGCGCGCGTGTTCGCCACGGAACACCAGGCCTTCCTCCACGGTGCAGAGGATTTCGCCGATACCGAACAGGCCGATCACCGCCACTTCGAAACTGATGCCGGTCATCAGGGTCGGCTGATCGAACGTCAACCGCAGGTTGCCGGACACGGTGTCCATGCCGACCGCCGCCATGGCGAAACCGATCATCATCGCCACCACGGTTTTCAGCGGCGGGTTCTTGCTCATGCCGATGAAGGTGCAGAACGCCAACAGGTACACCGCGAAGAACTCCGGCGAACTGAACGACATGGCGAAGGCGGCAATCTTCGTCGAGAGGAAGGTCAGCAGCAACACTCCCGCCAGTGCACCCAGCAACGCCGAACTGAACGCGGCGGTCAGGGCTTCGGCGGCACGGCCTTCGCGGGCCATCGGGTAGCCGTCGAACGTCGTCGCCACCGATGAGGGCTCACCGGGAATATTGAACAGGATCGAAGTGATCGAGCCGCCAAACAGCGCACCCCAGTACATGCACGACAGCAGGATGATCGCCGACACCGGCGACATGGTGAAGGTCAGCGGCAGCAACAGTGCCACGCCATTGGGGGCGCCGAGGCCGGGCAACACGCCGACCAGGATGCCCAGCAGCACGCCGATCACCATCAGGCCGATGTGGCCTGGGGTCAGGATCAGGTTCATGCCTTGCAACAGGGAATCGAATTCGCTCATTTGAAGTTTCTCCCGGCCAGGGCAATCCAGTCGCCCAACGGGCCGGCATCCAGCGGGACCTTGAACCACAGCGCGAAAATCAGGTAACTGGCGAGTACCGCGCCGAGGGATATACAGGCAATCATCAGTTTGCCGTAAGGCTTGGCGCGGTCCTTGTCACGCCACATGAACCAGGCGATGAAGCACGCCGAGGCGACATAGATGCCGGTCAGTGGCATGGCCGCGACGAACAGTGCAATCGGGATGAACACCGACAGCACTTGCCTGAACGCACTGCGACTGACGAATGCAACGCTCAGCGCTTGCCAGCGCACCAGGGTCAGCACAAAGTTGGCCACGCTCGCGGCGCTCAGCATCAGGCCGATGTAGAAGGGGAAGTAACCCGGCTCGGGGCCGGCATCGCCCCAGCCGATACCCTGTTCGACACTGCCGAACATCACCACCACGCCGATCAGCGCCGTGAAGAGGGTCAGGCCGAGCTCGACCCAACGGGTGCCGACCAGCGCGGGTGAATCCGAAGAATGGGACATGAAGACACCTCCAGCAGATGACGACCGCCCGCAGGCGAGCGGCCGTGACAACTTAGTTTTTCAGCCAGCCGGCTTCCTTGAAGACCGGGGTGACGCGGGCGGTGTCTTTTTCGATGTAGGCGGTCAGCGGCTCGCCCTCGAGGAAGGTCGGCACCAGCGCGTTCTGCTTGACGTAGGCCTTGAACTCCGGGGTTTCGGTGACCTTGCGCATCAGCTCGACATAGAACGCGCGTTGCTCGGCGGAAATGTCGCCAGGCATGAACACGGTGCGCGGGAAGCGGTATTGATCGATGCCCAGGCCTTGTTCGTGGCAGGTCGGTACGTCGGCCCAGGATTTGTCGCCGGCGACTTTTTCGGTGTAGGCCATGCGCTCCTTACTGAACACGCAGAGCGGTTCGACCTGATCGCCGCGCCATTGGCTGATGCTTTCGCTGGGGTTGTTGACGTTGGCGGCGATGTGCTTGCCGGCCAGCTGGGTCGCGGCCTCGCTACCGCTCTTGAACGGGATGTACACCAGTTTACTGTTGGTGGTCTGGTTCAGCAGCAGGGTCAGGGTCTGGTCGACATCCTTGGACTGGCTGCCACCCATGCGCAGTTTCGACGGGTCGGCCTTGACCGCTTCGTAGAAGCTTTTCGCATCCTTCCACGGTGCGCCTTTGTAGCTCCAGAGAATGAAGTCATCCTCGGCCACGGCGGCAATCGGCGTCAGCTCCTGCCATTGGTAGCCGAGCTTGGACACCAGCGGCAACAGGTAGATGTTGTTGGTGCCGATCACCAGCTTCTCGGCATCGCCCTTGTTCATTTTCATGTCGAGGAAAGCCTCGGCGCCGTTGCCGCCACCCTTGTTCAGGACGATGGTATTAACGTCGAGCAGTTTATGCGTGGTGATGATCGACTGGATCAGGCGACCGAGTTGGTCGGTACCGCCACCGGGGCCACCGGCAACGACGATTTCGACGTTCTTGTCCGGCTGCCAGGCGGCTTGAGCGAGCGCGGGAAGGGCGCCGGCGGCGATCAGGGTGCAGCCAAGAAACAGACGGGAAGTGCGACGGACGAATGCATTTCGCATGGGAGGGCCTCGTTTCTGTGTTTTTGTAATTGTTATGAGCGACTTGTTTGAGCGGTAAAGCCGCAAGCCTGGAGTGAGTGTGGGAAGAGGCAGCCCCCGCGTCTAGTCAAAACAATACATACACCGATAGCCTGGGGTTATAGCTAGTCAAACGAAGCAGGACTTCTGTAGGAGCAAGCTTGCTCGCGATGGACTCACGAGCGCTGCGCTAATTCAGGAAACACGCGTTTTCGTTGACGATCATCGCGAGCAAGCTCGCTCCTACAGAAAAGAAAGGTCCAACATTGAAAGATCGTTGAAAGCACGGCGTGCCATAACCCGAAGCTATCGCCTGATTTCAAGTTTTGATTAGACGGTTATCACCGGGCCTTCGATAGTGCTCATCAACACCGTGAAAAACGCGGCACAGGTTAATGTCTGCAACTGTACAACAATAAAAATTGAGGGACGCGCAATGGCTCGTCACCAGTGCGGTGTGATTATGCAAATGAGCAGTGGATTTGCCCCGGTGCCGGGATTCTTCGCGGTGTGCTCGGCAGTGTTTGTGCTGGCTACGTTGTTCATCAGTCTCGACGAGGTGCGCCATGGGTGAACTGTGGAACGGTCCCATCATCGATGCCCATCATCACTTCTGGGACCCAACGATCAACGACCATCCGTGGTTGGCGCCGGAGGCGAACATCCCGTTTCGCTACGGCGATTACTCCGCGATCAAGCGCCGTTATTTGCCCGACGATTACTTCGCCGATGCCGGCGACCAGCGAGTCGTGCAAACGGTGTATGTCGAGACCGAATGGAACCCGCAGGACCCGATTGGCGAAACCCGTTTCATCGAGCAACTGGCCGCCCGCTACGGCGTGCCGAATGCGATCGTCGCGCAAGCCTGGCTCGACCACCCGGACGCCATTGCCGTGCTGCGCGAGCAGGCCAGTCACAAGTGCGTGCGCAGCGTGCGGCATAAGCCCGGCGGACCGACGTCACCCGCGCAGTTCGGCCGGGTGCGCAGCCTGATGAGCGACGAGCACTGGCGGCGCGGTTATGCCGCGCTGGAGGGCTTGGGCCTGCACTTCGATCTGCAAACCCCCTGGTGGAACTTGCCCGAAGCTGAGCGACTGGCCCGGGATTTCCCCGGTATCACCCTGATTCTCAACCACGCCGGCTTGCCCAGCGACCGCAGCGCTGAAGGCCTGGCCGGTTGGCGCGCCGCGATGGCGCGGCTGGCGCAGTGGCCCAACGTGCAGGTCAAGATTTCCGGCCTGGGCCAGGCGGGCCGGGCGTGGCGCGCCATCGACAACGCCTGGATCGTGCGCGAAATCATCGCGATGTTCGGCACCAAGCGGGCGATGTTCGCCAGTAACTTTCCGGTGGACAGCCTGTGTGGCTCGTTCAACGACATCTACAGCGGTTTCAAATCCATCGTCGCCGATCTGCCAGTGGCCGATCAGGAGCGACTGTTCTACAGCAACGCGCAGCGCATCTACCGCTGCGAACCTTGCGCCATTGACCGGGCGCGGCCTGAATCCTTGAGGAGTGAAGCATGAACAAGACAACCATCGCGATGGTCCTGGGCGACCCCGCGGGCATCGGTCCGGAACTGATCGCACGCTTGCTCGGAGAGCCCGATGTACGCAGCCAGGCGAATGTGATCCTGATTGCCGACGAAGCGGAAATGCGGCGAGGCATGCGCATCGCCGGGCTGGAGTTTCCCTATCGCCGGGTGGAGTCGCTGGAGCAGCTGTCATTCATGGACGACACGCCGCTGTTCTACGATTTTCGCGGCGACACTGTCGGTGAATTCCCGCGCAGCGAGTCCAGTGTCATTGGTGGTCGCTACAGCCTCGACACCCTGGAAGTCGCCCTGCGCCTGACCGAGGCCGGGACCACCGACGCGATATTGTTCGGGCCGCTGAACAAGACTTCGTTGCACATGGCCGGCATGGCCCACAACGATGAGTTGCACTGGTTCGCCGAGCTGCTGGATTTCCACGGGCCGTTCTGTGAATTCAACGTGCTCGACAATCTGTGGACTTCCCGTGTGACCTCCCACGTGGCGTTGGCTGAAGTCCCGGGCCTGCTTAGCCAGGCGCGGGTGGTGGAAGCGATTCAACTGATCGACACCGCGCTCAAGCGCAACGGCCTGGAAAAACCGCGCATCGGCGTCTGTGGATTGAACCCGCACAACGGCGACAACGGCTCGTTCGGTCGCGAAGAGCTGGACATCATCGGCCCGGCCGTGCGTTCGGCCCAGGCACTGGGGATCGCGGCGGAAGGGCCGTATCCGGGGGACACGATTTTTCTCAAGGTCCAGGGTGATGCCAGCGCCTTTGACGCGGTGGTGACGATGTACCACGACCAGGGGCAGATCGCGATCAAGTTGATGGGCTTCTCCCGTGGTGTCACGGTCCAGGGCGGCCTGCCCATCCCGATCACCACGCCGGCCCACGGCACCGCGTTCGATATCGCGGGGCAGGGCAAGGCCAACGTCGGCGCGACTCGCCAGGCGTTCGAGATTGCCTGCCGGATGGGTGGCAACAGCTACTGATTTTCAAAAACACGCAATACCCCTGTAGGAGCTGGCTTGCCAGCGAAGACGGCCTGACAGACACCCCTGAGGTGCCTGTCGGGCCGCTTTCGCTGGCAAGCCAGCTCCTACAGTTTTATGTATTGCCCCGATAACTCGATCTAGGGGATTACTGCTTTTTCCTATCACCCCAGGTTATCGCCGGATACGCATAAGTGATTATCCGCACCCTCGGGCGCTGGCTACAGTCGCTCCATCGAATGCCTGGAACCGCCAACCGAGCGGCTCCACGCAGCGACACAACAATGACAAGAAGCCGGCAGCGCAAGGAAACCGTATTCATGAAAATCAAAGCGATCCGTACCCGCGTATTCGAGTGGAAAGGCAAAGTCGTCCCACCTCAAGCGCACTTCTGCACCAACGCCAGCGACATCCTGTTCGAGCGCGGCGACGCCATGGGCTCGTTCCGTTTCCACGGCTGGCTGGTGGTGGAAGTCGAGACCGACACCGGTCTTGTCGGCATCGGCAACTGCGCCCTGGCGCCTCGTGTGGCCAAGGAAATCATCGACACCTACCTGGCACCCATCGCGATTGGCGAAGACCCGTTCGACAACGAATACATCTGGCAGAAAATGTACCGCCAGAGCCACGCATGGGGCCGCAAAGGCATCGGCATGGCGGCCATCTCGGCGATCGACATCGCCATCTGGGACATCATGGGCAAGGCGGTCAACAAGCCGGTGTTCAAACTGCTCGGCGGCCGCACCAAGGAAAAGATCTGGACCTACGCCTCCAAGCTCTACGCCAACGACAACCTCGACCTGTTCCTCGAAGAGGCCCAGGGCTATCTGAACCAGGGCTTCACCGCGCTGAAAATGCGCTTCGGCTACGGCCCGAAAGACGGTCCGGCGGGCATGCGCAAGAACATCGAACAAGTGCGCGCCCTGCGTAACCTGGCCGGCCCCGACGTCGACATCATGCTCGAATGCTACATGGGCTGGACCCTGGAATACGCCCGCCGCATGTTGCCCAAACTGGCCGAGTTCGAGCCGCGCTGGCTGGAAGAACCGGTGATCGCCGACGACATCGAGGGCTACATCGAGCTGAAAAAAATGGGCATCATGCCGATCTCCGGCGGCGAGCACGAGTTCACCTCGTACGGCTTCAAGGACCTGCTGGAACGCCGTGCGATCGACGTGATCCAGTACGACACCAACCGCGTCGGCGGCATCACCGCCGCGCGCAAGATCAACGCCATGGCCGAGGCCTGGTCGGTGCCGGTGATCCCCCACGCCGGGCAGATGCACAACTACCACCTGACCATGTCCACCACGGCGTCGCCCATGGCCGAGTTCTTCCCGGTGTTCGACGTCGAAGTCGGCAACGAACTCTTCTACTACGTATTCAAGGGCGAACCGCAACCAGTCAACGGCTACATCCAACTCGACGACGACAAGCCGGGCCTGGGCCTGGAAATCTCCGATGAGTATTTGAGCGACTTCAACATCATCGAGTGACCTTGAGGCGCCGTCATCCGGCGGCGCCGTCCATGACTTTGCGGAGGCGACATGCGCCTGATTCAATTTGAAAACACTGCCGGGGAACGCCAGGTCGGGCTGGTCGACGGGGCACAGGTCCAGGTGCTTAAAGGCACCCGCAGCACCCGTGAACTGGCACTCGCGGCGATCCGCGGCCAACGCAGCCTGCAGGAAGAAGTCGCCCTGCGCGGCACCGAACCGGGCCCGGACTACGCCCAGCTGTTGCAGCAGCGCCAGGTGCTGCCACCGCTGGACCACGAGGACCCGGCCCACTGCCTGATCAGCGGCACCGGCCTGACCCACCTGGGCAGCGCCTCGGCGCGGGACAAGATGCACCAGCAGGAAGGTGCCGTCGAAACCGCCATGACCGACACCATGCGCATTTTCAAATGGGGCCTGGAGGGCGGCAAGCCCGCGGCCGGGCAGGTCGGTGCGCAGCCGGAATGGTTCTACAAGGGCGACGGCAGCATCGTCGTGCGTCCCGGCGCGGACTTCCCGGTGCCGCCCTTTGCCGAAGACGCCGGCGAAGAGCCGGAGCTGACCGGGCTCTACGTGATCGGCGACGACGGCCTGCCGTATCGCGTCGGTTATGCCCTGGGCAATGAGTTCTCCGACCATGTCATGGAGCGGCGCAACTACCTGTACCTCGCCCATTCGAAACTGCGCTGCTGCTCCTATGGCCCGGAGCTGCGCGTCGGCGAATTGCCCAGGCACCTGGAGGGCACCAGCCGCATCAAGCGCGATGGCAAGACGATCTGGGAAAAGGAGTTTCTCAGCGGCGAAGACAACATGTGCCACAGCCTGGCCAACCTCGAATTCCACCACTTCAAGTACGCGCAGTTCCTGCGTCCCGGTGATGTGCACGTGCACTACTTCGGCACCGCCACGCTGTCGTTTGCCGATGGCATCAAGACCCAGCCGGGGGACCGCTTCCAGATCAGCCTCGATGAGTTCGGAGCGCCGCTGGTGAACGGCATCGGTGAAAGTGCCCAGCCGTTGGCAATCGGTCAGGTGCGCACGCTTTAACCCCTGTAGGAGCCGGCTTGCCGGCGAAAGCGATTTTTCACGCGACGTTGATGTTTGCCGTGCCATGGCCTTCGCCGGCAAGCCGGCTCCTACAGGTCTGTAATCGATCAAGGAATCCGCAATGACCACGATACTTGGACACAACTACATCGGCGGCCGCCGCAGCGCCAACGGCAACTTGCACCTGCAAAGCCTCGACGCGACCACCGGTGAGCCTTTGCCCGGCACCTTCTTCCAGGCATCCGAAGCCGAGGTGGATGCCGCCGCCAAAGCCGCCGCCGCGGCGTACCCGATCTACCGTAATCTCAGTGCAGAAAAGCGCGCGACCTTCCTCGATGCCATCGCCGATGAAATCGATGCCCTGGGCGATGACTTCGTCGCCACCGTGTGCCGCGAAACCGCATTACCGGCCGGGCGTATCCAGGGTGAACGCGCTCGCACCAGCGGCCAGTTGCGCCTGTTCGCCAAGGTCCTGCGTCGCGGTGATTTCTACGGTGCGCGCATCGACCGGGCGTTGCCGGATCGCCAGCCATTGCCACGCCCGGACCTGCGTCAATACCGCATCGCCCTGGGCCCGGTGGCGGTGTTCGGCGCCAGCAACTTTCCGTTGGCATTCTCCACCGCCGGTGGCGATACCGCCTCGGCCCTGGCCGCCGGATGCCCGGTGGTGTTCAAGGCCCACAGCGGGCACATGGCAACCGCCGAGTGGGTGGCGGACGCAATCATCCGCGCCGCCGAGCGCACGGAAATGCCCGCGGGGGTGTTCAACATGATCTACGGCGGTGGCGTCGGTGAGTGGCTGGTCAAGCACCCGGCGATCCAGGCCGTGGGTTTCACCGGCTCGCTCAAGGGCGGCAATGCCCTGAGTCACATGGCCGCGACCCGGCCACAGCCGATCCCGGTGTTCGCCGAGATGTCGAGCATCAACCCGGTGTTCCTGCTGCCCGAGGCGCTGGCCGTCCGGGGTGAACAGATCGCGGCGCAGCTTGCCGGTTCAGTGACCCTGGGCTGTGGCCAGTTCTGCACCAACCCTGGCCTGGTCATCGGCCTGCGTTCGCCGCAGTTCAGCACCTTTCTCGAAACCTTTTGCGCGAGCATGAACCAGCAACCTGCGCAAACCATGCTCAATGCTGGCGCGCTGGCCAGTTACAGCCGAGGCCTGGGCGAGCTGCACGAACATCCGGGGCTGACCCATCTGGCGGGCAAGCCGCAGCAGGGCAGTCAGGCGCAGCCGCAAGTGTTCAAGGCCGATGTCAGCCTGTTGCTCAAGGGTGATGAACTGCTTCAGGAAGAAGTGTTCGGGCCGACCACCATCGTCGTGGAAGTCGAGAGCCGTGCGCAGTTGGCGCAGGCGCTGCAGGGGTTGCGCGGGCAACTGACCGCGACCTTGATTGGCGAGGCGGATGAGCTGCTGGAGTACCGCTGGCTGGCGGAGATGTTGCAGGAAAAGGTCGGGCGGATTTTGCTCAATGGTTATCCGACCGGGGTCGAGGTGTGCGAGGCGATGGTGCATGGCGGGCCTTATCCGGCAACGTCCGATTCGCGCGGGACCTCGGTGGGGACGTTGGCGATCGATCGCTTCCTGCGCCCGGTGTGCTTCCAGAATTACCCGGATGCGTTGTTGCCCGAGGCGTTGCAGAACGCCAATCCGCTGGGGATTCGGCGGTTGGTGGATGGGGAGGTGAGTCAGTCAACCTTGTAGTGTCTGGATGACCGCTATCGCTGGCAAGCCAGCTCCTACAGGTTTTGCGGCGTGCTCGAAACCTGTAGGAGCTGGCTTGCCAGCGAAGGCGTCATCAAGCTCACCACAAATTACCTGGCTCCCACCTCAATTGCCTTCACCGCAGGCTTCAACACCAGCCACAACGCCGCCGCAATCAACACCCCGCCATACACATGCGCCATCGACAACGGCTCACCCAGCAACAGTGCGCCCCACAACACCCCGAATGGCGGGATCAGGAAGGTCGTGGTCATCGACCTCACCGGCCCGACCGAGCTGAGCAAGCGGAAGTAAACGATGTACGCCAGCGCAGTACAGACCAGCCCCAATCCCAGCAACGACAACCAGACATCCCAGCCACCCCAGCTCGCCGGCGGCTGGCTGATCACGCTGTAGCCGAACAGCGGCAGCAGGAACAACGTCGCCCCGAGCATGCTGCCCAGCGCAGACAAACGGCTGTCGAGCCCACCGGCCTGATCCAGCCAGCGGCGTGCTAGAAAACCGGCAAAGCCATAACAGGTGGTGGCGAGCAGGCAGGCGAGGGCGCCCATCAGCAATTGCATATCGAATGCCACCGGGCCCGCGCGCGTCAGCACGCCAACGCCGAACAAGCCGAGAAATACCCCGCCGAGCTTGGCGCCGGTGAGTCGCTCATGGAAGAACAGGCCGCCGATCAACACGCCCATCAGCGGTGTGGTGGCGTTGAAAATGGCCGAGTACCCAGCCGGCAGCACCTGGGCGGCTACGGAATACAGGGTGGCCGGAATCCCCGAGTTGATCACCCCGAGCAGCATCACGGTCTTGAGTTTGCCTTTGAAATCCCAACTGATGCGCATCAGCCCGAGGATCAGCAACAGGCCGGTAGCGGCAATCGACACGCGGAAAAAGGCCGTGGGGATGGTACCAATCACCGGGGCGATGATGCGCATGAACAGAAAGCTCGCACCCCAGATGGCCGCCAGTGACAGTAAACGGACAATATCGACGGGGTTCACGCTGCTCTCCTTCCTTTATGGGGACGAGAGTGTTGCCGAGCGGCTGATCGATGGCAACCGAAAAACCGGCAAATAACCCGGGCGCAAAATTACGCTTCTCCTGCACCCGCTTCACTGGCTAAGCTCAGGGCTCACGAATTCCCGCAGAGGTCTCACCATGCCGCAGCAATGGCCAGCCGCCGATATCGCCCGAATGATCCTCGATGGCTTTGACGATTACCGCGAGCATTTCCGGCAGATCACCGACGGTGCGCGGGCCCGCTTCGAGCAGGCCCAGTGGCAGGAGACGCAGGTCGCGTCGGCCGCGCGGATCAATCTCTACGAAGAAAAAGTCAGCGAAACCGTGGAACGGCTGCGCATCGCGTTCGACAGTGACACCCTGGACGTCAGTTGCTGGCCGCTGGTCAAGAGTGCCTACATCAGCCTGATCGACCTGCGTTTCGACGATGAATTGTCCGAGACCTGGTACAACTCGATTTTCTGCGGGCTGTTCAGCCATGACCTGATCAGCGACGGCTGCATGTTCATCCACACCACGCGGCCGAGCCTGCGCCGGGCCCGCGCTGCGCAAACCCGCACCTACAAACCCCAGGGCCAGTTGGCGGGCATGCTGGCGAGCATCTTTGCCGACTATCGCTTCAGCGAGGAATACGCCGACCTGCCCGGCGACCTGCGCCGCCTTGAAGCGCAACTGCGCGAGAACCTGCCGGACTGGGTGTGCAAGGACCCGGAGCTTGGCGTCGAACTGTTTTCCTCGGTGCTCTACCGCAACAAGGGCGCCTACCTGGTGGGGCGCATCTACACCGCCGATGAGCAATGGCCGCTGGCGATCCCGCTGCTGCACCTGGAGGGGCGCGGTATCCAGATCGACGCGCTGATCACCGACGAAGCGGACGTGTCGATCATCTTCTCGTTCACCCGTTCCTATTTCATGGTCGATGTGCCGGTGCCGGCAGAGTTCATCGGTTTCCTCAAGCGCATCCTGCCGGGCAAGCACATCGCCGAGCTGTACACTTCGATCGGTTTCTACAAGCATGGCAAGTCCGAGTTTTATCGGGCGTTGATCAACCACCTGGCCAACACCGACGACCAGTTCATCATGGCCCCCGGCGTGCGCGGCATGGTCATGAGCGTGTTCACCCTGCCGGGGTTCAACACCGTGTTCAAAATCATCAAGGACCGCTTCTCCCCGTCAAAAAACGTCGACCGCGCGACTGTGATCGAGAAGTACCGGCTGGTAAAAAGCGTCGACCGCGTCGGGCGCATGGCCGACACCCAGGAGTTCGCCGATTTCCGCTTCCCGCTGAGCAAGTTCGACCCGGCGTGCCTGGAAGAACTGCTGGACGTCGCGCCGTCCACGGTGTCGGTGGAAGGCGACACGGTGCTGATCCGCCACTGCTGGACCGAACGGCGGATGACCCCGCTGAACCTGTACCTGGAAAACGCCAACGACGCGCAGGTGCGCGAGGCACTGGAGGATTACGGCCTGGCGATCAAGCAACTGGCGGCGGCGAACATCTTTCCCGGTGACATGCTGCTGAAGAACTTCGGCGTTACCCGTCACGGACGGGTGGTGTTCTACGACTATGACGAGATCTGCTTCCTGACCGAGGCCAACTTCCGCCACATCCCGCAACCGCGTACGCCGGAAGATGAAATGGCGTCCGAGCCGTGGTATTCGATCGGACCGCTGGATGTGTTCCCCGAGGAATTCCCGCCGTTTTTGTTTGCCGATTCGGGGCAGCGCAAGTTGTTCGATCAGTTGCATGGCGAGTTGTACAACGCTGACTACTGGAAAAGCCTGCAGGAGGCGATTCGGGCAGGGAAGGTGATCGATGTGTTTCCGTATCGGCGTAAAGGCCACGATACCGAGTAACCCCATCCCCCCTGTAGGAGCCGGCTTGCCGGCGAAGGCAATCCTGAGCCTTGCATCGCCAGTGCCGACGCCTTCGCCGGCAAGCCGGCTCCTACAAGGGATCTCGTTCGTCCTTCAAATCTGCGACAATCCCCGACCTGCGCCACTAGACGACTGAATTGCGTACCCGATGACCGACGAATCGCCCTCCATCGACAAACTGCTGAAAAACCTCGATCACGCCATGCTTGCCGACCGCCACCGGCTGCGGCGGCAGTTGCTTGAGCTGCGCAAGAAACCTGACGAGGCCAAGCTGGCCCAGTGGGTGGCGCGGATGCAGGCGTCCTGTGACCAGGTGCTGGCCCGCCGCGCCAGCCTGCCGGTGATTCGTTACGACGACAGCCTGCCGATCGCCGCCAAGCGCGACGAAATCAAGAAAGCGCTGGAAAAGCACCAGGTGCTGATCATCGCTGGCGAAACCGGTTCGGGTAAAACCACCCAGTTGCCGAAGATCTGCCTGGAAATCGGCCGCGGGCAACATGGCCTGATCGGCCACACCCAACCACGGCGAATCGCCGCACGTAGCGTGGCGGCCCGGGTGGCCGAAGAACTCGGCACGCCGTTGGGCGCGCTGGTCGGCTATCAGGTGCGCTTCGAGGATCAGAGCGATTCCAACACCCTGATAAAACTGATGACCGACGGCATCCTGCTGGCGGAAACCCAGAACGACCGCTATCTGGAACGCTACGACACCATCATCGTCGACGAAGCCCACGAACGCAGTCTCAACATCGACTTCCTGCTCGGCTACCTGAAAACCCTGCTGCCGCGTCGTCCGGACCTGAAAGTCATCATTACCTCGGCGACTATCGACCTGGAGCGTTTCTCCAAGCATTTCGACGATGCGCCCATTGTCGAAGTCTCCGGCCGTACCTTCCCGGTGGACACTTGGTATCGCCCGCTGACCCTGGAACAGGATGAGGAGGGCAACCGCGTCGAGGACGACCTGACGGTGGATCAGGCGATCCTCGCCACCCTCGACGAAATTGCCGCCTACGAGCGCAGCGAACGCCGTAGCCCTGGTGACGTGCTGGTGTTCCTGCCCGGCGAGCGCGAGATTCGCGACGCCGCCGACATGCTGCGCAAGGCCCAGCTCAAGCACACCGAGATCCTGCCGTTGTATGCGCGTCTGTCGCCGGCCGAGCAGCAGCGGATTTTCCAGTCGCACCCGGGCCGTCGCGTGGTGCTGGCGACCAACGTTGCGGAAACCTCGCTGACCGTGCCGGGCATCCGTTACGTGATCGACAGCGGCACCGCGCGCATCAGTCGCTACAGCTATCGCGCCAAGGTCCAGCGCCTGCCCATCGAAGCCATTTCCCAGGCCAGCGCCAACCAGCGTAAAGGCCGCTGCGGACGGGTCGAGCCGGGTATCTGCGTGCGCCTGTACAGCGAAGAAGATTTCCTCGGTCGGCCGGAATTCACCGATCCGGAAATCCTGCGCACCAACCTCGCCGCCGTTATCTTGCAGATGCTGCACCTGCGCCTTGGCGAGGTCAGCGCATTCCCGTTCATCGAGCCGCCCGATGGCAAGGCGATCAGCGACGGCTACAACCTGCTGCAAGAACTCTCGGCGGTGGACCGCAACAGTCAGTTGACCCCGCTCGGTCGGCAACTGGCGCGACTGCCGGTGGACCCGCGCATGGGCCGCATGCTGCTCGAAGCGGCCAAGCTCGGCAGCCTGCAGGAAGTGCTGATCGTCGCCAGCGCCATGTCGATCCAGGACCCGCGCGAGCGTCCGCCGGAGCGCCAGCAAGCCGCAGACCAGGCCCACGCGCAATGGAAAGATACCGACTCGGACTTCGCCGGGCTGGTCAACCTGTGGCGTGGGTTCGAAGAGCAGCGCCAGGCGCTGACCGCCAGCCCGCTGCGTAACTGGTGTCGCAAGAATTTCCTGAATTACCTGCGCCTGCGTGAGTGGCGCGACTCCCATCGCCAGTTGAGCCTCATCTGCCGCGACATGCAGCTGAGCCTTAACAAAGAGCCGGCGGATTACCCGAAACTGCACAAGGCAGTACTGGTGGGCTTGCTCAGCCAGATCGGCCAGAAAACCGAAGACGGCGATTACCTCGGCGCGCGGCAGCGGCGTTTCTGGATTCACCCGTCGTCGGGTATCGGCAAGAAACGCCCGCAGTGGCTGATGACCGCTGAGCTGGTGGAAACCACCAAGCTGTATGCGCGGATGGTGGCCAAGATCGATGCCGACTGGATCGAGCCGCTGGCCGGGCACCTGATCAAGAAAAACCACTTCGAACCCCATTGGGAGAAGAAGCGTGGCCAGGTCGTGGCCTTCGAGCAGATCACCCTGTTCGGGCTGATCGTGGTCGGCCGCCGGCCGGTGCATTACGGCCCGATCGATCCGGTGGTGTCCCGTGAACTGTTCATCCGCGAAGCGCTGGTGCGTGGCGAAATCCAGTCGAAAGCCAAGTGCCTGACGGCCAACAAGCAGTTGCTGGAACAACTCGACGAACTGGAGGCCAAGGCCCGTCGCCGGGACATTCTCGCCGACGAAGAAACCCTCTACGCCTTCTACGACGCGCGGTTGCCGGCAGAGATCCACCAGACCGCGACGTTCGACAGCTGGTATCGGATCAACAGCCAGAAAGACCCGCAGCTGCTGATCATGCGCGAAGAGGACGTGCTGGCGCGCGAAGCCAGTGAAGTCACCGCCCAGCATTACCCGGACACGCTGCACATCGGCGACCTCGAATTGGCCCTGAGCTACCACTTCGAACCGAACCACCCGCGCGACGGCGTGACCCTGCGGGTACCGGCACCACTGTTGCCGATGCTGCCGCCGGAACGCCTGGAATGGCTGGTGCCGGGGGTGATCGAAGCCAAGTGCATTGCCCTGGTGCGCAACCTGCCCAAGGCCTTGCGCAAGAATTTCGTGCCGGTGCCGGATTTCGTCAAGGCCGCGTTGCAGCGCATGACCTTCGCTGAAGGTTCATTACCCCAGGCCCTGGGTCGGGAGTTGCTGCGCATGACCGGCGCCCGGGTCAGCGATGAAGCCTGGAGCGAGGCCGCGCAGCAGGTCGAAAGCCATCTGCGGATGAACCTGGAAATCGTCGACGCCCAGGGCAAGTTCCTCGGCGAAGGGCGCGACCTGGCCGAACTGACCGCGCGTTTCGCCGAAGCCAGCCAGGCTGCCCTGGCCGTGCCGCAAACCGCGAAAAGCCAGCAGCCGGTCGAGCCGAAAGTGTTTGCCGCCGTGGCCGAGAAAACCCAGCAGAAGATCGCCGGGCTGTCGATGACGGTCTATCCGGCGCTGGTGGAAGAGGCGGGGACAGTCAAGGAAGGACGTTTCTCGACCCCGGCCGAAGCCGAGTTCCAGCATCGCCGCGCCTTGCAGCGCCTGCTGATGCAGCAACTGGCGGAGCCGGCGAAGTTCCTGCGTAGCAAGTTGCCGGGCCTGACCGAGCTGGGCCTGCTGTATCGCGACATGGGGCGTGTCGATGCATTGGTGGAAGACATTCTGTTGGCCAGCCTCGACAGCTGCATCCTCGACGGTGAAGACCCGCTGCCACGGGATGGCGCCGGATTGGCCGCGTTGGCCGAACGCAAGCGCGGGGCCTGGACCGAACATGCCGAACGCGTGGCCAGGCTGACCCTGGAAATCCTCAAGCACTGGCACGGCCTGCAAAAACGCTTCAAGGGCAAGATCGACCTGGCGCAAGCCGTGGCCCTGAACGACATCAAGCAGCAGCTCAGCCATCTGGTGTATCCGGGGTTTGTCCGGGAAACGCCGATGCAGTGGCTCAAGGAACTGCCGCGCTACCTCAAGGCCATCGAACAGCGTTTCGAAAAAATCGGCGCCCAGGTGCAACGGGATCGGGTCTGGAGCGGCGAGTTGTCCGGCCTCTGGACGCAATACCAGACCCGCGCCAACAAACACGCCCAGGAAGGCAAGCGCGACCCGCAGCTGGAGTTGTACCGCTGGTGGCTGGAGGAATACCGGGTTTCGCTGTTTGCCCAGCAGTTGGGGACTAAAGTGCCAATCTCCGACAAGCGCCTGAGCAAGCAGTGGAGTCAAGTCGAAGCCTGACCGGACCCTTGTAGGAGCTGGCTTGCCAGCGAAAGCGTCCTTGAGCCCTGCATCGCCCATGAAGACGCCATCGCCGGCAAGCCGGGCTCCTACAGGGTTTGCGTCGTTCTTTAAGCGGATTCGACATTCAGCAAAAAGGCGCCAAAATCCAAGGTTTATGGCAAACTTCGCGCCTATAAACACCGGCCCCGCGATTTTGAGCCTTCGCCGCCGCGGGCAGGCCGGAATACAGCGATGCCAGGTTTGCGTCCACGGATGGGAATAGACCCTTTGTGCATTGGTACGTTTGTACCAATGCTTTCTGCCTGAACAGATCAGAGACACGACCATGCATAACGTCGTCATCAGCGGCACCGGCCTGTACACCCCGGCCAACAGCATCTCCAACGAAGAGCTGGTGCAGTCTTTCAATGCTTATGTCGCTCAATTCAACGCTGACAACGCCCAGGCCATTGCCCGTGGTGAAGTCGAGGCGTTGACCGAGTCCAGCGCAGCCTTCATCGAAAAAGCCTCTGGCATCAAAAGCCGCTTTGTCATGGACAAGGAAGGCATTCTTGACCCGCAACGCATGGCGCCACGCTTGCCGGAGCGTTCCAACGACGAATGGTCGGTGCTCTGCCAGATGGCCATCGGCGCCGCCGAACAAGCCTTGCAACGCGCCGGCAAAACCGCCGCGGACATCGACGGCGTGATCGTCGCCTGCTCCAACCTGCAACGCGCCTATCCGGCCATTGCCATCGAAGTCCAGGAAGCGCTGGGCATCCAGGGTTTCGGTTTCGACATGAACGTGGCGTGCTCTTCGGCCACCTTCGGCATCCAGGCCGCGGCCAACAGTGTCCAGTTGGGCCAGGCCCGGGCGGTCCTGATGGTCAACCCGGAAGTCTGCACCGGTCACCTGAACTTCCGCGACCGCGACAGCCACTTCATCTTCGGCGATGCCGCCACCGCGGTAATCATCGAGCGCGCTGACCTGGCCACCTCCAGTCACCAGTTCGACATTGTCAGCACCAAACTGCTGACCAAATTTTCCAACAACATCCGCAACAACTTCGGCTTCCTCAACCGCGCCGCGGAAGAGGGCATCGGAGCCAAGGACAAGCTGTTCGTGCAGGAAGGCCGCAAGGTGTTCAAGGAAGTCTGCCCGATGGTCGCCGAGCTGATCGCTGCGCACCTGGAAGAGAACCAACTCAACGTCAATGACGTGAAACGCTTCTGGCTGCACCAGGCCAACCTCAGCATGAACCACCTGATCGTCAGGAAGCTGCTGGGACGTGAAGCCACCGAGCAGGAGGCGCCGGTGATTCTCGATACCTATGCCAACACCAGTTCGGCAGGTTCGGTGATTGCGTTCCACAAGCACCAGGATGATCTGGCTGCCGGCTCGCTGGCGGTGCTCAGCTCGTTTGGTGCGGGTTATTCGATTGGTAGCGTGCTGTTGCGCAAGCGCTGATTTTTTTCGCTGTCGCCGAAAAGATCGCAGCCTGCGGCAGCTCCTACATGGATCGATGTTCAATCGCGATATCGCGGTTGAAACCCGATCCTGTAGGAGCTGCCGAAGGCTGCGATTTTTTTTGCGCCAATAGAAACAGCCCAGCGTTGAAATATCGGAGGATGATGGGGACCGATAGATCAACGCCAGGCTGTAAAAGGGGCTCAGGCATCCATGCCGGAGTCGTGTAGCGGGGTCATCAGAACTTCGCTTCGGCATCCAGTTGCAGGGTGTTGATGTCGGAGTCTTTCAGGTTGACGCTGGCGTTGGTGTAGTCGGAAGTCGCCATGAAGTACGTCGCACCCAGGGTGAAGTTCTTGTCCAGCTCGTAGCTGACTTTCAGCTTGCTGCCGCGCGAACCGGTGAAGCCGTTGGCGAAGTCGGAGTCGGTGAAGGCACCCACCACCGCGTTCTGCTGTATATCGCGGTAGTTGTAGTCCAGGCCGAAGCCGTAGAGCTTGGTCTTGACCCCGGCCAGCCAGCCAGTGTCCTGATTGTTGCTGGCTTCGGCGTTGTGTACGTACTGGCCGTAGAGCGACAGCGGCATTGGCAGGCCGCCGATATCGATCTGGCTGAAACCTTCCCACAGGCGGAACTCTTCGCCCGGGCTGTTACCGTTGACGGCCAGAGCGCATGGCGAGGTGGTGGCGGTGCAGGTGCTGTCTTCGTCGTTGTCGTAGTTGTAGAGGCTGCCGCCGACGGTCAATTTCAGGTTGTCGGTAATGGCGAAACGCGCACCCAGCTGGCCAGCGTACAGACGCAGGTCGTGCTTGAACTGCACGCCGTCGCCATCGACGTTGTCCTTGAGGGTGTAGTGACCGGCGCTGCCGAACAGTTCGGTATTGCCCAGCGGGTACTTGTAGGTCAGGGCCAGGCCTTCAGGGTTGATGTCGCTGTCCCAGATGATGTCGCCCATGCTCACCCACGGTTGCAGCATCTTGCCGCCGATCACGTGCAGGTTCTTGATGGCGTCGGGGTGGTAGTCGACATAGCCCAGGTCCAGCCAGATCTGCTTCTTGTCGAAGTAGTTGTTCAGGTCCTGGTTGGTGGAACGAGCGTCGTCACTGCTGCCGGTGGCGATACGGATGCCGGTGTCCACTTGCGGGTTGATTTCGCTGAACGCACCCAGGCGGGCACGAATGCGCTGGCGGTCCTGGTCTTTGTTGTTGGAAACGCCGTCGTTGTGGACGTTTTCCTGACGGAAACGCACGTCGCCCTTGAATTGGGTCTTGGCGGCCCACGCCAGTTTCTGGTCGAAGGTGCTCAGCTCATTGGTTTTCTTCGCGGTCGCCGCGATCTGCTCGTTGGTCTCTTGCTGGGCCTGACGAGCGATTTGCTGGTCCTTCTGATCCCTTGCCAACTCGGCTTGCAATTCGCTGTACTGGGCGTTGGTAATCGAACCGTTAGCCCGGAGCATGTCGAGCAGTTTGGCGTCGACTGCGGCGCTGGCCGGAACACTCATGGCCAGCAACAGGCCGCCACACAAGGCCGCCGCAGTTTTCGTGGAAGCAAGACGCATATCAATCTCCGAAGATGAGAGTGGATGGCTGGACCATCCTGGGCACAACCGACCATGGGGGTGGACGGAAAACAGTGGCCGGATATAACCCGGCGCTCTAAAAACAGGCGCCAGTATCGCGATGGTTTATTACAGTGCAGTGGCAGAGTGATGGCATGTCTATGACGATGTACAGTCGTTGCGAACCCTTGATCTAGAGCGCTGTCGTCGAAATGCCCGTGTGCAATGCACACCGATAGGCGATACTCGCGAGGCTTTCACGCCATGAAGAGTGAGGATGGTGATGCCGTTGCAACGCTTGCAAAGTCTGTCCGAAATCGACCCGCACACCTGGGACGCGCTGGTACCCGAGAATCAACCATTCCTGCGTCACGGGTTTCTCGGCGCGCTGGAAGACAGCGGCAGTGTCGGGCCCCATTCCGGCTGGCAACCCGAGCATTTGCTGCACATGGAAGGGGATCGGCTGATCGCGGCATTGCCCAGCTACCGCAAATGGCATTCCTATGGCGAGTACGTGTTCGACCACGCCTGGGCCGATGCCTGCGAACGCGCGGGCATCGATTACTACCCCAAGCTGCTGACCGCAGTGCCATTCAGTCCGGTCAGCGGCCCGCGCTTGCTGGCGGCGCGGGTGGAGGATGGTTTTGAATTACTCAAGAGCCTGCCGGGTTACCTGGAGATCGAACAACTCTCCAGTGCCCACATCAACTTCAGCGACCCGTTCACCGACGCGGCACTGGCCGAACATACGGGCTGGTTGCAGCGCATCGGCTGTCAGTATCACTGGCAGAACCGTGGTTATCGGGATTTTCAGGACTTTCTCGACGTCCTGAGTTCGCGCAAACGCAAGCAGATGCGCAAGGAACGCGAGCAAGTGGCGGGGCAGGGGATCGATTTCGAATGGCTCGAAGGCCGGGAATTGACCGAGTCGCAGTGGGATTTCGTCTACGCCTGCTACGCCAATACCTACGCGGTGCGTCGGCAAAGACCCTACCTGACGCGGGCGTTTTTCAGTCTGCTGGCTGAGCGCATGCCGCAATCCATTCGCGTGGTATTGGCCAGGCAAGGGTCCCGTCCCGTGGCGATGGCGTTCAGCCTGATCGGCGGCGACAGTTTTTACGGGCGTTACTGGGGCTGCCTGGCGGAGTTCGATCGGCTGCACTTCGAGACGTGCTTTTATCAGGGGATGGACTACGCGATCGCCAATGGCTTTGCGCGTTTCGACGCCGGAGCCCAGGGTGAGCACAAGTTGATTCGCGGTTTCGAGCCGGTCATCACGCACTCCTGGCATTACTTGCGCCATCCGGGTTTGAAAGCAGCCGTGAAGGACTTTTTGCAGCAGGAACGGGTCGGGGTATTGGCCTACGCGGATGAGGCGAAGACCGCCTTGCCTTACCGGCAAGGCTGATCTTCGCGGTACTGCCGGTCAGCTGCTTTCCTTGCCGAGAAAGCGATACAGCACGCCGCCGACCACTGCGCCGAGCAGCGGCGCGACCCAGAACATCCACAGCTGCTGGATCGCCCAGCCGCCGACGATCAGCGCCGGGCCGGTGCTGCGTGCCGGGTTGACCGAGGTGTTGGTGACCGGGATCGAGATCAGGTGGATCAGGGTCAGTGCCAGGCCAATGGCGATCGGCGCGAGCCCCGCTGGCGCACGGTTGTCGGTGGCGCCAAGGATGATCAGGATGAACATGGCGGTCATCACCAGCTCACAGACAAATCCCGCCGCCATCGAGTAGCCGCCAGGGGAGTGTTCACCGAAGCCGTTGGACGCCAGGCCCGACGCCAGTTCGAAACCGGGCTTGCCGCTGGCAATGAAGTACAGCAGGGCGGCGGCGATCACCGCGCCAAGCACCTGGGCGATGATGTAGGCCGGCAGTTCACTGGCCGGAAACCGTCCGCCGACCACCAGCCCCAGCGACACCGCCGGGTTGAGGTGACAACCGGAAATGTGGCCGATGGCGAATGCCATGGTCAGCACCGTCAGGCCAAACGCCAGGGAAACCCCGAGCAAACCGATGCCGACGTCCGGGAAAGCAGCGGCCAGCACCGCACTGCCGCAACCACCCAACACCAGCCAGAAGGTACCTACCAACTCTGTAGCGGAACGTTTGAACAGAGACATGAGAGAGTGTCCTTTCGAGATTTTGCTGCCTTGTGCATCCAGCAGATGGACTGCAGAACCACCTCCAGAACCTTGGCTGAGTACAGCACTGTTTTTCCAAAGTTCCAGTGGGCATAAAAAAACCGCCAGCGCCCGGGGTAGCGGGCGTGGCGGTTTTTTAGCGGGTGCAGGGCCTAATCGATCCCGACAAAACCCCCAGTCTGGTGTTGCCACAACCGCGCATACAAACCGCCATGGGCCAGCAATTCTGCGTGGCTGCCGGTTTCGGCGATCCTGCCGTTTTCCAGCACCACCAGCCGGTCCATCCGGGCGATGGTCGAGAGCCGGTGGGCGATGGCGATCACGGTCTTGCCCTGCATCAGGGTTTCGAGGCTTTCCTGGATGGCCGCTTCGACCTCTGAATCCAGGGCCGACGTGGCCTCGTCCATGATCAGGATCGGCGCATCCTTGAGCAGCACGCGGGCGATGGCGATGCGTTGGCGCTGGCCGCCGGAAAGCTTCACCCCGCGTTCCCCGACATGGGCATCGAAACCGCTGCGGCCTTCTGCGTCCGAGAGGGTGGGAATGAAACCGTCGGCCCGGGCCTTGTGCACCGCCTCCCAGAGTTCGGCGTCGGTGGCGTCGGGTTTGCCGTAAAGCAGGTTGTCGCGGATCGAACGATGCAGCAGGGACGTGTCCTGGGTGATCATGCCGATGCGTTCGCGCAGGCTTTCCTGGCTGACGTCGGCGATGTTCTGGCCGTCGATGAGGATGCGCCCGCCCTCGACGTCGTAGAGGCGCAGCAGCAGATTGACCAAGGTCGATTTGCCCGCGCCGGACGGACCGATCAGGCCGATCTTCTCGCCGGGTTTGATCGTCAGGTTGAGCCCGCCGATGATCCCGCTCCGCTTGCCGTAGTGGAAGTCCACGTTGTCGAAGCGTACTTCGCCACGGGCCACCGCCAGCGGTTTGGCCTGGTCACGGTCGGTGACGCTGACTGGCTGCGAGATGCTTTGCAAGCCGTCCTGGACCATGCCGATGTTTTCGAAGATGCCGGTGACCACCCACATGATCCAGCCGGACATGTTGACGATGCGGATCACCAGCCCGGTGGCCAGGGCAATGGCGCCCACGCTGATCAGCGACTGCGTCCACAGCCACAAGGCCAGGCCTGTGGTGCCGACGATCAACAGGCCGTTCATGCTGGTGATGACCACGTCCATGCTGGTGACGACACGGCCGGCCAGCTGGGCTTTTTCGGTCTGCTCCTTGATCGCTTCGCGGGCGTACTGCTGCTCGAAATTGGTGTGGGCGAACAGCTTCAGGGTGGTGATGTTGGTGTAGCCGTCGACGATCCGCCCCATGAGTTTGGAGCGCGCATCGGAGGACACCACCGAACGTTCCTTGACCCGTGGCACGAAGTAATAAAGGGCGCTGATGAAGGCGACGATCCAGGTCAGCAGCGGGATCATCAGGCGCCAGTCGGCTTCGGCGAACAGCACCAGGGAGCTGATGGCGTAGATCAGCACATGCCACAGCGCGTCCACCGCCTGCACGGCTGAATCGCGCAGGGAGTTGCCGGTCTGCATGATGCGTTGGGCGATACGACCGGCGAAGTCGTTCTGGAAAAAATTCAGGCTCTGCTTGAGCACGTAGCTGTGGTTCTGCCAGCGGATCAGGCTGGTCATGCTGGGGCTCAGCGTCTGGTGCACCAGCAGGTCATGCAGGCCGACAAACACCGGGCGCAACACCAGCGCCACCACTACCATCCAGGTCAGTTCGAGACCGTGTTCCTTGAAGAAGTCGACGTTTGGCGTGCCTTGGGCCAGGTCGATGATGCGGCTCAGGTAGCTGAACAGCGCCACTTCGATCAATGCGCCGAACAGGCCGACGATCAGCAGGGCGGCGAAACTCGGCCAGACTTGCTTGAGGTAGTAGGTATAGAACGGCAGGACCCGATCTGGCGGGGCGGCTGTCGGGGCGTCGCGGAATACGTCGATCAGTTTTTCAAAGCGGCGATAAAGCATCGGTTATTCACCCGCGAACGGGCTCTCCTTCAACGGTTTGAGCGTTGCCGGGAGAAACCGGCAACGGCTCGGACATCCTTGTCCAGCTTGGTTTCAGTCGATGCGCTTGGCCGACTTGATGAACACCGGGTCTGCCGGCACATCCTTCATGCCGCTGCGCACGGTGGTTGGCGAATTGACGATGATGTCCACCACGTCCATGCCCTTGACCACCTTGCCGAATACCGCGTAACCGTCACCCTGGTCGAGGAAATCGTTGTCCTTGACGTTGATGAAGAACTGGCTGGTGGCCGAGTCAGGCACCGAGGTACGGGCCATGGACAGGGTGCCACGCACGTTGACCAGGCCGTTCTTGTGCTCGTTCTTGATCGGCGCCTTGGTTTCTTTCTGCTGCATCTGTTGAGTGAACCCGCCGCCCTGGACCATGAAGCCCGGAATCACGCGGTGGAAAATCGTGTTGTTGTAGAAGCCGCTGTCCACATACTCAAGGAAGTTCTTGGTACTGATTGGGGCCTTGACCGGGTCCAGTTCGATTTCGATCTGGCCGTTGGTGGTGTCCAGCAGAACGTGCGGCGCCTTGGCAGGCGTTGCTGCCATCAGGTTGGCGGCAAACAGAACGGAGCCAGCGGCGAGGGCGATTTTTTTCAGCATGGGTCAGTGATCCTGAGGGGTAGTGTCGACTGCGGCGAGAAACTCCAGCAGCGTCTGGTTGAAGCGTTCGGGCTGGTCCAGCGGGGTGGCGTGACGCGAATCGGCGATCACTGCCAGCCGAGCATTGGGCAGCAGTCTTACGTAGTTTTCCTTCAGCGCGACCGGCGTGTAGTCACGGTCAGCGCTGACGATGAGGGTTGGACAGGTGACCTTCGACAGTCGTTCCTGAACCCCCCAGCCAACAATGGCATCGAAGCTGGCGAGATAAGCACGTTTGTCGTTTTTTGCCCAGCGATCGGCCATCTTTTGTCGCAATTGGGCCTGCTCCGGCTTGGGAAACAATTTGCCGCCCAGGGCTTCGCCGATGGTGCGCAGGCTGAGCGCACGCATCAGGCTCCAGCGCTTGAACCACTGCCAGTAATCGTCGCGGCTGCGCAGCTTGACCTCGGGTGCGCTATTGACGATGCACAGGCTCTTGAGCAATTGCGGCTGGTCCACGCCCAATTGAAAGCCGATCATGCCGCCCATGGACAACCCTACGTAGTGGGCCGGCCCCAGGTTCAGGTGCTCGATAAGCGCCACCAGGTCGGCGCTGAACCCCGCGATGCTATAACGCTCGCGGGGTTTGTCGGAGCGCCCGTGGCCGCGCACGTCCGGCACGATCACCCGGTAGCGGGCGGCCAGCGCCGGGATCTGTTCTTCCCAGTCCAGGGTGCTGGAACCCAGGCCGTGGACCAGCAGCAACGGCGTGCCGTGCCCATATTCCTCATAGTGCAGGTTGCAACCTTCGTGTTCGAAATAGGCCATGCGTTACCTCCGTGTCAGGCTTGTTCTGGGGCGGCGAACGGTGCGTCCAGGGGGGCGGTGTCGAATGTGCGCAACAGCTCGATAAGAATCTGCGTCGCCGGGCCGAGCGGTTTGTCCTTGTTCGAATACAGGTAAAAACTCGGGTTGCGGCTGCCGCCCTGGTCCAACGGTAGCAGCTTGAGCGTGCCTTCCTTGAGTTCCCGTTCGATCATGTGCCTTGGCAACCAGGCAAATCCCAGGCCGCTGCCAACGAACGTGGCGGCGGTGGCCAGGCTACCGACGGTCCAGCGCTGTTCGGCACCGAGCCAGCCGACGTCCCGTGGCTGCTGGCGACCGGAGTCGCGGATGACCACTTGCAGCTGGCTTTCCAGATCCTGGAAATTCAGTTCGCGATTGAGCCGGTGCAGCGGGTGTTCCGGATGGGCGACCGCGACGAACTCGACGTCGCTCAACTCCGCGCCCAGGTAACCGGGAATGCTGAAACCGCTGATGGCCAGGTCGGCCACGCCTTCGAGCAGCACCTCTTCGACACCCGACAGCACCTCTTCGCGCAGGCGCACGCGGCAGCCACGGCTTTGCGGCATGAACGCGGTCAGTGCACGGACCAGGCGGGCGCTCGGATAGGCGGCATCGACCACCAGGCGCACTTCGGCTTCCCAACCTTGCTCCATGTGATGGGCCAGGTCTTCGAGCTGGCTGGCCTGTTTCACCAATTGGCGGGAACGGCGCAACAACACGCCGCCAGCCTCGGTGAGCACCGCCTTGCGACCGTCGATGCGCAGCAATGGCACGCCGAGCTGGTCCTGCATGCGCGCCACGGTGTAGCTGACCGACGATTGCGAGCGATGCAGCGCTTCGGCGGCCTGGGCGAAGCCGCCGTGGTCGACCACGGCCTGAAGCGTTCGCCATTGATCAAGGGTCACGCGGGGCGCTTTCATGATGGGCTCCTCTTGTCCTAAGCTGCGCAGTTCTTATTGGAGACTGCTGAATGAAAAAAATCTGTTGTTTATTACTGGCAATGTTGCCGTTGACTGCGTTTGCTTATCCGATCGATGTACAGAAAGAGCTCAATGGACTGAAAATCGACTACACCACCTACGCCTCCGATTACGACATGGGTTCGATCACCGTGAACAACTACGGCGACACCGCTGCCGAATGTGCGGTGGTGTTTCGCAACGGTCCTGAATCGCCAAAGACCCGCAGGATCAATCTCGACGCCGGCAAAAGCGCCGATCTTTCCGCCAAGTTCAACCGCAAGATCATCAAGCTGTACATCACCATGACCTGCAAGCCGAAATGACCTTCAGCGGAGCACGCCCATCGCTGATGCTCCGCTTATAAACGAAATTCTTGATCGGTTATAGCAGTTATTTGCGCTTTTTAATCGATATGACGCTGTTTAATCTTCACTCCATCGACCTACAGCATTCTCAGATGGAGGCTACAGCCCATGTCCCGCGTTCTGATCATCGAAAGCAGTGCCCGTCAGCAAGACTCGGTTTCCCGTCAACTGACCCAGACCTTCATCGCCCAGTGGCAAGCCGCGCATCCGAAGGACCAGATCACCGTTCGTGACCTGGCCGTCAACCCGGTGCCACATCTGGATATCAACCTGTTGGGCGGCTGGATGAAACCCGCCGATCAGCGCAGCGATATCGAGCAAGTATCCCTGGAACGCTCCAACCAGCTGACCGACGAGTTGCTCGCCGCCGACGTGCTGGTGATGGCCGCGCCGATGTACAACTTCGCCATTCCCAGCACGCTCAAGGCCTGGCTCGACCATGTGCTGCGTGCCGGCGTGACCTTCAAGTACACCCAAACCGGCCCGCAAGGCCTGCTCAGCGGCAAGCGCGCTTACGTACTGACCGCTCGCGGCGGGATCTACGCCGGCAGCACCGCGGATCACCAGGAACCCTACCTGCGCCAGGTCATGGGCTTCATCGGCATCCACGACGTGACGTTCATCCACGCCGAAGGCATGAACCTGGGCGGCGACTTCCAGGAGAAAGGCCTGAACCAGGCGAACGCCAAGCTTTCCCAAGTGGCCTGAGTCGTTAATCGCCAGATAATCACCGGATGGTCTAGTGACCTGGCGCGTTACCCTTCAAGCCTGCACGCGCATCGAACCTCCCTTTGCACTTGTTGCTCCTGAGTGCTCTGGCCCGATTGAACGCTTTAGCGAGATCGGGCTTTTTTTTGCCCAGGATTTTGTGGGAGCGGGCTTGCTCGCGAATGCGGTGTGTCATTCAGCATTTCAGTCGACTGACACACCTTATTCGCGAGCAAGCCCGCTCCCACAGGGTTTTTGTATCGTTTGACTGTTCGCGATCCCCGTCAAAAACCGCTATCTTCGCCGCCATTCAAAACGAGGCGAGCATGGGCTATCTACTTTTTGTCACGCTGATCCAGGCGTTTTCCTTCAGTCTGATCGGCGAATACCTGGCCGGTCATGTCGACAGTTACTTCGCGGTGCTGATACGCGTGCTGCTGGCGGGGCTGGTGTTCATCCCGCTGACCCGCTGGCGTTCGGTGGAACCGGCGTTCATGCGCGGCATGTTGCTGATCGGCGCATTGCAGTTTGGTGTGACCTACGTCTGCCTGTACCTGAGCTTCCGTGTGCTGACGGTGCCGGAAGTGCTGCTGTTCACCATCCTCACGCCCTTGCACGTGACCCTGATCGAAGACGCGTTGAACCGTCGTTTCAATCCCTGGGCCTTGATCGCGGCACTGGTGGCGGTGGGCGGCGCAGCGGTGATTCGCTATGACCGGATCAACCCGGACTTCTTCATGGGCTTCCTGCTGCTGCAACTGGCCAACTTCACCTACGCCGCCGGGCAGGTGCTGTACAAGCACCTGGTGGCGCGCCATCCGAGTGACCTGCCGCATTACCGGCGCTTCGGTTATTTCTACCTGGGTGCATTGGCGGTGGCGTTGCCGGCGTTCCTGATGTTCGGCAAATCCAACTTCCTGCCCGAAGCACCGCTGCAATGGGGCGTGCTGCTGTTCCTCGGCCTGGTCTCGACCGCGCTCGGGCTGTACTGGTGGAACAAGGGCGCGTGCCTGGTCAACGGCGGGACGCTGGCGGTGATGAACAACCTGCATGTGCCGGTGGGGCTGCTGATCAATCTGCTGATCTGGAATCAGCATGAAGAGCTGGGGCGGTTGTTGCTGGGGGGATCGGTAATCTTGATGGCGGTGTGGATCAGTCGGTTGGGCATTCGCCAATCCGCGGTCGCACACTGAAAAGCTGAGGGAGAGAGCCGGCGCTAAAAAAACAAAACCCCTGAGGCCATCAGGCATCAGGGGTTTGGAAATCATGGTGCCCAGAGACGGAATCGAACCGCCGACACGGGGATTTTCAATCCCCTGCTCTACCGACTGAGCTATCTGGGCCGCGGCGGCATTAAACGTTTTTACGGCTGAGGCGTCAAGCAAGAAATCACAAAAACCTAATGAATACCTAAGCTTACGACTAGATTACATGACGTGTTTTTCAGGTGTGGGGATGTGGCTCGCGCCCAACACCGCCGGTAGCAGCCCGGCGCGCAGATCCGTTCCACTGGGCTGCTGGTAAAGGCTCAAGCCAAATTCCGGCAACACCGCCAGCAGGTAATCGAAAATATCCCCCTGGATCCGCTCGTAATCGGCCCACGCGGTGGTGCGGGTAAAACAGTAGATCTCCAGTGGGATACCCTGGGCCGTGGTCTGCATCTGCCGGACCATGCAGGTCATGTTGGGCTGGATCTCCGGATGACTCTTCAAATACGCCAGTGCATAGGCGCGAAAAGTGCCGATATTGGTCATGCGGCGGCGGTTGGCTGACATCGCTGCGACATTGCCCTGGGCTTCGTTCCAGGCCTTGAGTTCGGCCTGCTTGCGGCTGATGTAGTCCGTGAGCAGATGAACCTGGGACAGCTTCAGCTCCTCGTCATCGCGGATGAACCGCACGCCACTGGCGTCGATGAACAGGCTGCGCTTGATCCGCCGGCCACCGGACTGCTGCATGCCGCGCCAGTTCTTGAAGGACTCGGACATCAGGCGCCAGGTCGGGATCGAGACAATGGTCTTGTCGAAATTCTGCACCTTGACCGTGTGCAGGGTGATGTCCACCACATCGCCGTCGGCACCGACCTGTGGCATCTCGATCCAGTCGCCGACCCGCAGCATGTCGTTGCTGGTCAGCTGCACGCTGGCGACGAACGACAGCAGGGTGTCCTTGTAGACCAACAGGATCACCGCCGACATCGCTCCCAGGCCCGACAGCAGCAACAGCGGCGAACGGTCGATCAAGGTGGCGACGATGATGATCGCGCCGAATACGTACAAGACCATTTTCGCCAGTTGCACGTAGCCTTTGATCGAGCGGGTGCGGGCGTGTTCAGTGCGGGCATAGATGTCCAGCAGGGCATTCAGCAAGGCGGAGACGGACAGCAGCAGGAACAGGATGGTGAACGCCAGCGCCACGTTGCCGAGGAACAACATCGCGGTTTTGCCCAGCTCCGGCACCAGGTGCAGGCCGAACTGGATCACCAGCGACGGAATTATCTGCGCCAGACGCTGGAACACCTTGTTGTGCCGCAAGTCGTTGATCCAGTGCAGCGCCGGCTGACGGCCAAGAATTTTGCTGGCGTGCAGGATCAGGTAGCGCGCCACTCGTCCGAGGGCCAGCGCAATGAGCAACAACACCACGAGTGCCAGGGCGGCGTGCACGATCGGATGCTGGTCGAGGGCACCCCAGAGGTCTTGGGCATTGAGCCAGAGCTGTTTGATATCCATGGGCAAAAAACGATTCTTCTGTGGGACGCGATGGGCGATTAGAGCATTTAAGACGCTTTGTATTACCGTCGGTGACAATTCGAGCAACAAAAAAACCACTGTTTACCGCCATTTGTATAAAGAAACTCGGCCTGAGCGCTCGAAACCGGTACCCTATGCAGCTGTTTTTTTGCATTTCTTCGAGGTAGCACCCGTGTTTTCCGAATTCGCCTTGCACGAACGCCTGCTCAAAGCCGTGGCCGAGCTGAAATTTGTCGAGCCAACGCCTGTGCAAGCAGCGGCTATTCCGCTGGCGCTCCAAGGTCGTGACCTGCGGGTGACAGCGCAAACCGGTAGCGGCAAGACCGCTGCATTCGTTTTGCCGATCCTCAACCGCTTGATCGGCCCGGCCAAGATCCGCGTCAGCATCAAGACCCTGATCCTGCTGCCGACCCGCGAGCTGGCCCAGCAAACCCTGAAGGAAGTTGAACGCTTCGCGCAGTTCACCTTCATCAAGTCCGGCCTGATCACCGGCGGCGAAGACTTCAAGGTCCAGGCTGCCATGCTGCGCAAGGTGCCGGACATCCTGATCGGTACCCCGGGCCGGATGATCGAGCAACTGAATGCCGGCAACCTCGACCTCAAGGAAGTCGAAGTGCTGGTGCTCGATGAAGCCGACCGCATGCTCGACATGGGTTTCGCCGAAGACGTACAGCGCCTGGTGGACGAGTGCACCAACCGCCAGCAGACCATGCTGTTCTCCGCCACCACGGGCGGTTCCGGCCTGCGCGAGATGATCGCCAAGGTCCTGAACAACCCTGAGCACCTGCAGCTCAACGCGGTCAGCCAGCTGAACGAAACCACCCGCCAGCAAATCATCACCGCTGACCACAACCAGCACAAAGAACAGATCGTCAACTGGCTGCTGGCCAACGAGACCTACCAGAAGGCCATCGTCTTCACCAACACCCGGGCCATGGCCGATCGCATCTACGGTCGCCTGGTGGCCCAGGAATACAAGGCGTTCGTGCTGCACGGCGAGAAAGACCAGAAGGATCGCAAACTGGCGATCGACCGTCTGAAGCAGGGCGGGGTAAAAATCCTGGTCGCTACCGACGTCGCCGCTCGCGGCCTGGACGTGGACGGCCTGGATCTGGTGATCAACTTCGACATGCCGCGCAGTGGCGACGAATACGTGCACCGCATTGGCCGTACCGGTCGTGCCGGCAACGATGGCCTGGCCATCTCGCTGATCTGCCACGGCGACTGGAACCTGATGTCGAGCATCGAACGCTACCTCAAGCAAAGCTTCGAGCGCCGCACCATCAAGGAAGTCAAAGGCACCTACGGCGGGCCGAAAAAGGTCAAGGCCTCCGGCAAGGCCGTTGGCGTGAAGAAGAAAAAGACCGACGCCAAGGGCGACAAGAAAAAAGTCGCCGCCAAGACCCCGACCAAACGCAAGAGCGTCAACCGCCCGAAGAGCGACTCTCTGGTGAGCAAGGACGGCATGGCCCCGCTCAAGCGCCGCAAGCCGGAAGCGCCGGCCGCTGAATAAGGCCCCGTAAAAATCAAAAGATCGCAGCCTGCGGCAGCTCCTACACGGGACCACCTGTAGGAGCTGCCGAAGGCTGCGATCTTTTGATCTTGTCTTTTTAGCTCTCGGCTTTCTTCTCTGCCGTCCCGAGCTCCTTCAATCGCTGATCGATCAACTGGCACTTGTCCGGCAAATCCTTGGAGGCCGTTCCAAGGTCCATCTTCTGCAGCTCGTCGTTGATTTCCTTGGCCTTGGCCGGGTTCTGTTCGGTGAGCCTGGTGACTTCCTTGGCCAGCTGCTCGCGCTTGAGGGTGGCCTCCTCGGGAGTGCAGGCCCACACGGGCAGGGCGCAGGCTAGGGTGGTGGCGAGGGTGAGTTTCAGCAGGATCTTCATCTGTCGGGCCTCAGTTCCGGTTAAGGCGGGTTAACCGGTTGAGGGCTGGAACAGGGAAAAAGTTCACCCTCATCCGCCATGGCAGCAGCTCTTGGGCGCCTGATCCTCATACCGGTCATGGTGCCGCACCCAATCCATGATTTCGTCTTCATTGCGCCCCTTGGGCGTCAGGTCCAGGTAGTTGTAGGTACCGACCAGCAGATCCAGGCCCCGTGCATACGTCGAGTAAGTATGGAAAATCTCGCCGGCCTCATTTCGATAAAACACGCTGAGACCGGGAAGTTCTTCTTCGCTGCCATCGGTTTTTTCGTAGTTGTAGGTGGCCTTGCCGGCGGCGACGTCTTCGGGGCGAGCCGTCACACCGAAGTCATAATTGAAATCGCAGCCTTCGGACGACACCCAGTCGAATGTCCAGCCCATGCGCCGTTTGAACGCCTGGAACTCGGCGAACGGTGCATGGGAGACCGCCACCACTGCGACGTCGTGGTGCGCCAGGTGCTGGTTGGCGCCGTCGATGTGGTCGGACAGGAACGAGCAACCCGGGCAGCCCTCATCCCAGCCTTCAGCGAACATGAAATGGTAAATGACCAACTGGCTGCGGCCACCAAACAGATCGGCGAGTTTCAGTTCGCCGTCGGGGCCCTGGAAGTGGTAGTCCTTGTCGATTTTTACCCAGGGCAGGGCGCGGCGCTCGGCGCTGAGTCTGTCGCGTTCCCTGGTGAAGGCCTTTTCGTGGGCCAGATGTTGCTTGCGGGCGGCGAGCCAGTCTTCCCGGGACACGACCGGGTGATTCTGAATGTTCATCGGGCTTTCTCCTGCGTGAGGCGGGGAGGTGACTTACACAGCCTAGTCGTTTGACTTGCCGGTAATTCGACATGCCGCCGGTCGGTAGCGCTAAAAAGGTGGGCTGAACGGCTACCCCGCACTCGTGTCACAACCTATGAAGGCCCTCTCTCACGGGTACCGGAGGTTGAAACGGGATGACGACTTATAACTGGGATTTGATTGAACGCTTGCTGCACGAAGTCCAGAACGGTGCGAGCAGCTTCACGCCACGGCCCTACGCCGAGCAGTACGCCGCAGAAAAAGCATCGGAAGGCGAGCAGACGGAAAACCTGGATCACTTGAAGGCAGTGGCCGGCGAGTACGAAAAGCTGCTGCTGGAGCGAGGTTATATCGAACCTCGGCCGGAAGAGCAGGGTGGCACCGGTTCGAATTACATTCTGACGATCCGGGGTTCGAGGTTGTTGAGCCTGATCGACAGCAGTATTCCGGGCAATGACCATCCGCGGCAGGTTCTCGATGATCAGGAAGATGCGCTGGACGAACTGACGTTCGATGAAGTGGCTTCGAAGGCGCAGATTGCCTGAATAAAAAGATCGCAGCCTGCGGCAGCTCCTACATGGATCGAGTGATTCTGTAGCTGCCGCAGGCTGCGATCTTTTGATCTTTCAACCCTGCTTAGCCGCTTTCAGGCACTTCAAATCACTGAAATCCTTCCTCACGCCCTCGATTTTCGTCAGCAAGCGTTGACGTTGTTGCGGCGTACTTTCCGCCATCAAATCCACAAACAGCGCCCGCGCCTGGGCTTCGGTCCTGGCAAAAGCCTCGCGGTAAGCCGGTGTCCACAAGCTCTCGCGATTGACCAGAAGCGTCTCGATCCGCTGTGGGAATTGTGCGGTATGGCGCTGCGCCACGGCGGCACTGAATTGTTTCTGCCAGTGGATGCGGTTGGCGATCCATTGCGTATTCTGGTCGCCCAAGGCATTCGACCAGGCCATGACCCGCTGGTGTTGAGAGGCGTTGAGCGGTCCGAGCCATTCATTCAGGCGTTTTTCCATGCGCGCGCCACGCTGTTTGATCTGCTGCTCCAACGACGGTTTCAGGTATTGCTCCTGGCGCTTGCGCTGGTCCTTGGCGAAGGCCTCGTTCATTTCCGCGACCTGATTGTCATCCAGGCCCTGCAGCAATTCGATGGCCGATGGTGTGATTTCCCGGGCCGTCTCGGCAATCGCCGCTTCGGCTTCCGCGGTGCGCGCCTGCAGCGCGGCATCGGTCACCTGATTGGTCTCGATCATTGACTGCAAGCGGTCCAGCCAGTCGAGATACCCCGGCATTTGCGTGGTGCAATGCCAATCCAGGTGTTCCTTCAGGCGTTCGCTCAGCCAATTCTTTTGCTCACCGTTCATGTCCAGGTAGTCGCTGAGCGTCCAGGGAATGATCACGTCGAGGTTGCGATAGGCCAGGCCCATGCGGCTGCACGCGCCGAGGGCAAGGGTGAACATGAGCACAAAGGCGATGTTTTTGATCCAGCAAGACATGGGCGAATCCTTGCGAAAGCCTGGCTTCTGCAACTGTTTTTCATCTGAACGCAGAATCAACCCGGCAGTTCAGCCCGTCAGTAGAACGCGCGTTCGGCCTTGAGGGTGAGAAGCGCGTCGCACTGGCTATTTTGCCCGGTATAGGCTGAACAATAGCTGCCGCTGAGGCTGGAGTCGCTGTAGATCAGGTCGAGGTCGATGCCCATGAACGGTCGGGACAGTTTGACCGACCAGTCGGTGAAGCTGCCGACGTAACCGCCGTCTACCGCGACCGGCGTGTTCAGCTGATGGGTGGTGTATTTCATGCTCACCCCGATGCCGAACGGCTGGTTGCCGCGCAGGTCGGCAAACAGGGTGCTGTTCTGTTTGTCCGGGTCGTTGCTCAATGCTGCACCGAATCGGCTGCCCAGCAGGGTCAGGCCACCGAACACTTCCTGGCTGTCGAGGGTATCGACTTCGGGGTAGCTGTAATGGATGACGCCCACTTCGTAGCCAAGGACCTGGTCGAAGGGTTGCTTGAAGCCGGCGTAAGAGTCGATCTCGAGGTTTTTTCCCGGGCTGATGCCCATGCTCGGCGACCATTGGCCAAAGTAGAAGCCGCTGTCATGGGTCAGGTCCAGGCCGCCATGAAACGAGCCGACGGCCGATGGCTTGACGAGGCCCTGGGCCATGCTGCGGCTGGGGCTGGTTCCGAGCTTGAGGTCGAAATCCCCCAGCTCGCGCTGAAAGATTTGCCCATGCACCGCCGGACACGCCAGCAGGCCGGCAAGCAGCAAGGATAAACAAGAAGGTATGCGCATGCGTCACTCCATGAACAGCGAGCGCAAGCTTGGGCCTGCTGAAACGCTTGATCCAGACGCGTGCAAGGATACCGACGAATGACAGGCAGCGTGGCCCGTTCGTCGATTTCTACAAGATTGGAGGTTTTGCAGCGGGGGTGTAGCGGGGTTCCAGTCCAAGCGCTTCGAAGCTCAAAGCGCTTAGGGACCAGGTGCAGCGCAGGGTATTACTTCTTGCCGAGCGTGATCTGCTTGGACGGGCCGAATGTCTGGCCGCTGACACCTTTGGCAATTTGCTGGATTTCACCACCGGATTTGAGAAACGCAGCGATCTGGCTGTTGATCGACTCGCTGGTTTCGACGGCTGGAGCTGGCTTTGCTTTGCTGTTGGATGCTTTTACACGCATGGCGGCCATTAACCTGTAGAAAATTAACTTGGCCAGGCATCGTACAGGATTGACTGCCTATTTGCTTGGTAAATATCCGCTTGAGGACATTGGGTGGTGGTGCGACAAAATGCAAGTTGTTATTTGCGATATTGCCCTAAGCCGCTGTTTTAACTAAGAACCTGGCTTGGAAAACAGCGTTCCATCCAGCGTGGGCGGCAGGGAAACTGACGGATCAGTCAGACGAGCGGCCGATCAGTGAGCGCAAAACCGAGAAAAATTAAGGCTTTGCGGGGAATTTCTGGCTCCACCGGGCTGACCGCCGAACCTGACCGCTAAAACCGGGTAGAATGGCGCCACGCAATGAGGGTATTGGACATGGCTTTAGTCGGGCGTTACAACAGTTTGCAAGTAGTTAAACACACTAACTTCGGTTTATATCTGGACGGTGGCGCGGATGGCGAAATCCTGTTGCCGAATCGTTATATTCCAAAGGATATTCCCAGCGAAGATGAAGACTGGCTCAACGTTTTTGTTTATCTGGATAGCGATGACAAACTTATCGCAACTACTGAAAAGCCGAAAGTTCAAGTCGGTGAATTCGCCAGCTTGAAAGTTGTTGAAGTCAACAGCATTGGCGTGTTCCTGGATTGGGGGCTGCCCAAAGACCTGTTGCTGCCGTACTCGGAAGAAAAGCGCCAGATGCAGGCCGGTGAATACGCCGTGGTGCATGTCTACCTCGACAAGCACACCCGCCGCATAACCGCGACGGCGCGTCTGGACCGGTACCTGGACAAGACGCCCGCCAACTACACCCCGGGGCAGGAAGTTGACCTGCTGGTGGCCGAAGCGACCGACATGGGCTTCAAGGCGATCATCAACAACAAGCACTGGGGCCTGATTCACAAGAACGAAATCTTCAAGTTCATGCGCGCCGGCAAAGAAGAGAAGGGCTTCATCAAGGAAGTTCGCAGCGACGGCAAGATCAGCCTGAGCCTGCAACCGGTGGGCGTCGAAGCGGCCAGCAGCCTGAACTCGAAGATCCTCGCCAAGTTGCGCGAGAACAACGGTAGCCTGGCCGTCAGCGACAAGAGCGATCCGACCCTGATCAGCAGCATGTTCGGCGTCAGCAAGGGCAACTTCAAGAAGGCCATTGGTGCGTTGTACAAGAACGGCCAGATTGTCATTCATGCCGATCGTATTGAACTGAGCTGACCGTCCAATGTTCCGTGTTGCCGAGGTAGAACGGTGAGCGCCACCCGGCGCAGCGCCGATGGATTTGCCCTGCAAGTGATGGTGGGGTTGTGCCTGGTCTGGGGTATTCAGCAGGTGATGATCAAATGGGCGGCGCCCGATATTGCGCCGGTCATGCAGGCAGCCGGACGTTCGGGCCTGTCCGCGCTGCTTGTGGGGTTGTTGATCTGCTGGAAGGGCGGCTGGGATCAGGTGGGCGCCACCTGGCGCGGCGGGCTGTTGGCCGGGGCCCTGTTTGGCCTGGAGTTCCTGTTCATTTCCGAAGGCCTGCAGCTGACCACGGCGGCGCACATGTCGGTGTTCCTCTACACCGCACCGATTTTCACCGCGCTTGGCGTGCACTGGTTGTTGCCCAGCGAGCGTTTGCGCCCCGTGCAATGGCTGGGCATTTTCCTCGCCTTCGTCGGGATCGGCATTGCCTTTGCCGGTGGAGTGTCCTGGGATAACCTCGATCGCCGCATGTTGCTCGGCGATGCGCTGGGCGTCCTGGCAGGAGCTTGCTGGGGGGCGACCACCGTGGTGGTGCGTGCATCGCGCCTGTCTGAGGCGCCGGTGACCCTGACCCTGTTTTACCAACTGATCGTCGGTTTCGTCGGCCTGTTGCTGATTGCGCTGCTCAGTGGCCAGATCACCCACGTCAACCTGACCCGCGTGGCGGTGGCCAGCGTGCTGTTCCAGGGCATCGTGGTGTCGTTCTTCAGCTACCTGGTCTGGTTCTGGCTGCTGCGCCGTTACCTGGCGGCCAACCTGGCGGTGTTTTCCTTCATGACGCCCTTGTTCGGCGTGACGTTCGGGGTTGTCCTGCTGGGGGAGGCGCTGAGCCTCAATTTCGTCATCGGTGCCGTGCTGGTGCTGCTGGGGATAACCTTTGTCAGCGCCGAACAGTGGGTGCGTCGCCGTTTGCGCAGGGCGCTCGGGCAGTCTTGAGTATGCCGGTCGTCATCTGCAACGCGCCTGGCTGAACGCTTGTCGTCGGATTGTGATCCATTCAGTAACAGATCGTTGCTATGTTTGGCGAGCATTGCTCGGCACTTCGGACTATTATCAGTGCGAAGCGACTACAGAATTCCGGTCGCCCGGCACTACCCTGAAGGGGGCATCATGAAAGAGAAAATCCAAAACTGGCTGCACGACCTGGGTGTTGCGCTCGGTTTGATTGAACCGCCTCTGCAACCTGTGCCTATTCGTACCGACGACGAACAACGCCGTCGCCAGCAGCGTCGCCGGTAAACGCGACGCCGTTTTGCAGCAGCAGCCAAAGGCTGCTGCTCGATAAGCAATGAGTGCTTCCAGGGAGATCGGCCAGGTCAACGCCGTCCGATCTCCATCAAGAACCGGCTCAAGTCGTTCGCCGTCCTGGCGGTCTTGAGCATCCGGTTTTCCTCGACGGTGAACGCCGTCAAGCCGAGTTCGTCTTCCAGATGGAAGATCAGGTCTTCGGTATCCGCTTTGTCCAACCCCAACGACTTCAGGCGTGCGAGCGTTGCCACTGGTCAATCATGTGGCGCAGGTGCTCCCCGGAAAAACTGCCGAAATGCCCGCCATGCACCGTACGGATCGGCAGGGCGCGCAAGCGCTGCAGACTGTGTGCGTAGTCGTCGAGGTTGGAGTGGTAGGCGTCTTCGATCAACGGCCCGTCGTAGATGATGTCGCCGCTGAACAGGGTCTCGGTGGCCGCTTCGTACAGGCTGATGCCGCCCGGCGAGTGCCCCGGCGTGTGCAGCACTTGCAGCACCCGGTTGCCCAGGTCCAGTACATCGCCTTCCTCGATGGTCCCGGTGGCCGGTGCGGCCTTGACCCGATATTCGGCGTAGCACAATGGGCAATCGGGGTGCGCTTCGAACATGTCGTCGCCGACGAAAGCCTTGCTCAAGTCATTTTCGCCGTCCGGTGCGGCCAGGATGTCCGCCTCCGCTGGATGCACCAGGCGCTCGACGAATTCGTGGTGCCCGGCAATGTGGTCGAAATGGCAGTGACTGGCCACCGCCACCAGCGGCCGCTCGGTGATCCACGGCAGTTGTTCGCGCAGGCTGACCAGTCCCGAGCCGCTGTCGAGCAGCAGGTCTTTGTCGCGGCCTTGGATGTGCCAGAGGTTGCAGCGATAGAAGGGGCGAATCCAGGGTTCGTGAATCAGGCGGATGCCGTCACTGAGCTGTTTGACTTCGAACCACTGATCGCGGCTGACGATCTTCATGGGGCAGTTTCCTTCAGGCGAAAAAAAACGAGTGTGGCAACCGACGCCACACTCGTCGAAGAAAGCATCAAGTCGTTATGTTCAGCTTAGGCGGCGCTGGCCAGTGTCATCGGGCGACGAGACAGCAGGCTGACCACCACGAAGCTCACCAGGCCTACGCCGAGGCTGTAGTAGATCGGCGTGTTGGCATCCAGGCCGTCCTTGAACATGAACACCAGCGCGGTAGCGAAGCCCAGGCCCATGCTGGCGATGGCGCCGGCGGTGGTGGCGCGTTTCCAGAAGATCGCACCGATCAGCGGCACCAGCATGCCGCCCACCAATAGGTTGTAGGCCAGGGTCAGGGCGCTGATCACGTCGTTCACCACCAGGGCGATACCCAGCACCACAATGCCGGTGAGCATGGTGACCAGGCGGTTCAGGCCCAGGCTCGACTGTTTACCGCCGCGCAGTTTTGGCAGCAGGTCTTCGGTCAGGGTGGTGGCGGCGGCGAGCAGGCCGGCGCTGGCGGTGGACATCATGGCAGCCAGTGCTGCAGCGATCACCAGGCCACGGATACCGTCCGGCAGGGACAGCTTCACGATGGCGGCGAAAGCGTTGTTGACGTTGTCCAGGTCCGGGATCAGTACGTGAGCGGCCATGCCGATCAGGGCACAGGCCAGGCCGTAGATGATGCAATAGATACCGGCAGCGGTACCGGCAACCTGGGCGACTTTGGCGGTCTTGACGGTGAACACCCGTTGCCAGATGTCCTGACCGATCAGGATGCCGAAGAAGTAGATCATGAAGTAGGTGATGATGGTGTCCCAGCCGATGGTGGTGAAGCTGAAGCTTGCCGCCGGCAGTTTCAACACCAGCTCATCCCAACCACCTACACGGTACATGCAGATTGGCAGGAGGATGAACATCAGGCCGACGGTCTTGATGACGAACTGGACGATGTCGGTCAGGGTCAGCGACCACATGCCGCCAATGGCCGAATAGATCACCACGACGCCACCGCCGAGCAGTACCGAGACCCAGAATGGCAGGCCGAACAGCACTTGCAGCACGGTGCCGATGGCCAGGATCGAGGTCACGCCGATCATCAGCGCGTACGCCAGCATGATCACCGCGCTCGCGGAGCGGGCCATCGGGTTGTAGCGTTTTTCCAGGACCTGGGTAACGGTGTAGATCTTCAGCTTGAGCAATGGCTTGGCGAGGAACAGGTTCAGCGCCACGATCCCGCAACCCAGGGCCGCGCACAGCCAGAAACCGGAGATGCCATGCACGTAGCCCAGGCGCACAGTGCCCACGGTGGACGCACCGCCCAGGACGGTGGCGGCCATGGTGCCCATGTACAGGCTCGGACCGAGGTTGCGACCGGCGACCAAAAAGTCTTCGTTGGTCTTGGCCTTGCGCATGCCGTAATAGCCGAGTATCAGCATCGCAGCGGCGTAGATGAGTACGACGAATAAATCCAAAGCCATGATGGCGTGTCTCCGATTGTCTTTTTTATGTGAGGCTGAAAATCAATCCCCTGTGGGAGCGGGCTTGCTCGCGAAGGCGGCGGCACATTCAAAATTAATGTGATTGACCGATCGCTTTCGCGAGCAAGCCCGCTCCCACAGGGGTAATGCGTTTACTCAGGCGACCTGTCGCATCGCCGGTTTAACGAGCGGGTCCGTGCTCTTGCTGCGTGGATCATTCGGGCCGAACACCGCGCGGGGTTCCGGGAACAGGCTCAGCAGCGCCAGGTACACCAGCGAAGCCAGGCCCAGGGTGACCGGCAGGCTGACGTCGATACCGCCGGCCAATTCGCCCAGTGGTCCGACGAACTGCCCCGGCAGGTTCACGAAGCACAAGCCGACGGCCGCGCTCGGGATCCAGGCGCCCAGGCCACGCCAGTTCCAGCCGTGGGTGAACCAGTAGCGGCCACCTTTCTCGCCGCGGGTGAACACTTGCAGGTCATCCGGGCAGTAGAAGCCGCGACGCACCAACAGGCCGATGATCATGATCACCATCCATGGGGTGGTGCAGGTGATGATCAGCACGGCGAAGGTCGACACGCTCTGCACCAGGTTCGCCGCGAAGCGTCCGATGAAGATGAAGGCAATCGACATCACCCCGATCAGCAGCGTTGCCTTGACCCGCGACAGTACCCGTGGGAACACGCTGGACATGTCCAGCCCGGTGCCATAGAGCGAGGTGGTGCCGGTGGACATGCCGCCGATCACCGCAATCAGGCACACCGGCAGGAAGAACCAGCTCGGCGAAACCGCCAGCAGGCCGCCCACATAATTGTTGGCCGCGATGTAGTCCGGTGCCTTGATCGCTACGATGGTGGCGGTGGTCAGGCCGAACAGGAACGGGATGAAGGTCGCGATCTGCGAAATCACCACCGCCGCCATGATCCGGCGCTTGGAGGTGTCACGCGGAATGTAGCGCGACCAGTCGCCGAGGAACGCACCGAACGAGATCGGGTTGCTCATGGCCACCAGTGCGGCGCCGATGAAGGCCGCCCAGAAACCCGGTTGCCCCATGTTCACAGTGCCGGCGTAGTTCGCATCGAAAGGCCCTGCAAACGCGAAGACGCCCAGCAGGAACAGCAGGCTGGCGCTCCACACCGCGATCTTGTTGACCCACAGCAGGAAACGGAAGCCGTAGATGCACACGGTCAGCACCAGGATCGCGAACAGACCGTAGGCCAGGCCCAGGGTCAAGTCGGTTTCCGGCAGGCCGATCAGGCGTTTGGCGCCACCGATCAGCGCATCCCCCGAACTCCACACCGAGAGCGAGAAGAAGGCGATGGCGGTCAACAGCGACAGGAACGAACCGACGATCCGCCCGTGCACGCCGAAGTGTGCACCGGAAGACACGGCGTTGTTGGTGCCGTTGATCGGACCGAACAGGCCCATCGGCGCGAGGATCAGCGAACCCAGCAACACGCCCAGCACGATCGCCAGCACGCCCGCCTGGAAAGACAGGCCGAACAGTACCGGGAAGCTGCCGAGCACGGCGGTGGCAAAGGTGTTGGAACCCCCGAAGATCATCCGGAACAGGTCCGTGGGGCCGGCGGTGCGTTCGTTGTCCGGGATCTGTTCGACCCCGTGGGTTTCAATCTGCGTAAGGCTTTGGTCGTTGTTGTTGTTATTCATGATCTGCTCCGATCATAAAGGCGCGCTCATCGTGTGTGAGCGTCACCTGTTTGGCTAAGGGGTTGGCAGCCCTTCCGGCATCGCGGACAAATGTTCGTGGCAGGCCAGCCATAGGCCTTGTTGTTCTTGGCCAGACGCTTGTTTCTTGAAAACAATCGTCTCGCGCTCCTGGCTGAAGTGTTGCTCCCCTTGCATGCGCAGCTCGGTGGCCACGTCATGGATGAAAATCGCCACGTCACCCTGCAGGCTGACGAAGGCGTTGCTCGAGGTGCACGAAAGCACCTCGAAGCCGTCCTCGGCACGCCAGCTGTCCCACAACGCCTGGTAGGCATCGCGCGACAGCAGCGGCTGTTCGAGGGTGTAGAAGACGAAGCTGGCGTCGGCACTGAACGCGCCGAAGTAGGCTTCGCGATCGTTACGGGCGAAGGCGGACACCAGGTCGGCGGCCGCTTTCAAGACCTGATCACGTTCGTTCATAACCGACCCTCAGCGATGGACCACGCCAGGCAGTACGCAGAGCATTTCGTACAGCAGGTTGGCGGCCAGCAGCGAGGTGTTACCGGTGGTGTCGTAAGCGGGCGAGACTTCTACCAGATCGCAACCGATCAGGTCCAGGCCTTGGCAGCCGCGAACGATCTCGATGGCCTGAATGGTCGTCAGACCACCGATTTCCGGGGTGCCGGTACCCGGTGCCCAGGCCGGATCGATACCGTCGATGTCGAAGCTCAGGTACACCGGACCGCCGCCGACCTTCTCGCGTACTTCGGCCATCAGTGGCGCCAGGGATTTGTGCCAGCACTCTTCGGCCTGGACCACACGGAAGCCCTGGTTGCGGCTCCAGTTGAAGTCGTCAGCGGTGTAGCCCTGGGCGCGCAGGCCGATCTGGACCACACGGTCCGGGTCGATCAGGCCTTCTTCGACGGCGCGACGGAAGGTGGTGCCGTGGGCGATTTTCTCGCCGAACATGTGATCGTTGACATCGGCGTGGGCGTCGATGTGCACCAGGCCGACCTTGCCGTGCTTTTTATGGATGGCACGCAGGATCGGCAGGGTGATGGTGTGGTCGCCGCCCAGGGTCAGGGGGATCACATCGTGTTCGAGGATGTTGTCGTAGGATTCTTCGATGATCCGCACGGCATCCAGCAGGTTGAAGGTGTTGATCGCCACGTCGCCGATATCGGCAACCGACAGCGAGTCGAACGGTGCAGCGCCAGTGGCCATGTTGTACGGGCGGATCATCACCGATTCGGCGCGGATTTCGCGAGGTCCGAAACGAGTGCCAGGGCGCAGGGAGGTACCGATGTCCAGCGGCACGCCGACAAAAGCAGCGTCCAGACCTGCAGCGGTGGGTACATGGGGGAGTCGCATCATGGTGGCGATGCCGCCGAAGCGCGGCATTTCGTTGCCGCCCAGTGGTTGGTGAAGAATCTTGTCCACGGGTAGGGCCTCATCGTCGTTGTTTTATTTATTGGGTTTCGCCGTTCACGGAAGGCACGGGCGAACCTTGTGGCGGCGATTCTGCGAAATGTAGTGGCCGGGAAGAATCGCTACGGGCAAATACTTAGTTCAGATTTTTCTAAACTAATGGCGGGAGCGGCGATAGACTTCCCGGCTTGAGAGATGTGTTGTCTGGGCGGGCTGATCGCCAGCAAGCCGGCTCCTACAGATTTGCGTTACGTCGGACCTGATCGCTGAACCTGTAGGAGCCGGCTTGCTGGCGATCGGTTGCGCAGCAACCGCCCATCCGACAACGCGGACTCACCTGAACAGGTTACGGAGCCCCCATGGCCAACGCTTTACCCGACCTCAAACTTTTGCGCATTTTCGTCAGCGTGGTGCGCCATCAGGGCTTCGCCAACGCCCAGCAAGAGCTCAACCTCTCGACGTCGGCCATCAGTACCTACATGAGCCAGCTCGAAGCCGCCCTGGGCCTGGTCCTGTGCCATCGCGGCCGTGGCGGGTTCAGCCTGACCAGCAAGGGTGAACTTTTTCATCAGGAAACCCTGCGCCTGTTAGCCGAGCTTGAAGGTTTCGAACAATATGCCGCCGCGCTCAAGGGCGAATTGCGCGGCACCCTGAACCTGGGGGTGATCGACTCCACGGTCAGCGACAAGGCCCTGCCGTTCGCCGAAGCCATCGGCGCCTACAGCCAGGAGCACCCGGCGGTGCACTTGCACCTGTCGGTGATGAGCCCCTATGAACTGCAATTGGGTGTGCAGGACAACCGCCTGGACCTGGCCATCGGCGCGTTTTCCACGCGCATGAGCGGCCTGGTGTACATGCCGCTGTACCGCGAACAGCACTGGTTGTATTGCAGCACCCGGCATCCGCTGTTCAATGAGCGGCGCATCCCCGAGCAAGTCATCACCCAGCAGCGCATGGTCGGTCGCGGCTACTGGAGCCAGGCCGAACTGGCCCGTCATGGTTTCAAGCACAGCGCCGCAACCGTGGAGAGTATGGAGGCGCAGCTGATTCTGGTGCTGTCCGGCGCCTACATCGGTTACCTGCCGGAACACTACGCCCAGGCCTGGGCCGACAAGGGCGACCTGCGCGTGCTGCTGCCGGCCACCTTCGGTTACCAGGCGCCGTTTTCGATGATCGTGCGCCGGGGCCGCAGCCGCGAGCCGCTGATCCAGACCTTTCGCGACCTGCTCAAAGCACAACTCAACCAGGCGTGAAGAAGATGCCGAGAATTCAATGTCCCCGCTGCCTGCGCCCGCAAAGCCATTGCCTGTGCCCGCTGATCCCCAGCCTCGACAGCCGCACCCGGGTGTTGCTGTTGCAACACCCCAGCGAAGTGAACCATGCCCTGAACACCGCGCGGTTGGCGGCGCTTGGGTTGAAGAATGCCGAGTTGATCGTCGGTGAGGTGTTCGAGGATCTACCGACGTTGTTGAACCAGCCGGGCTATCGGGCGCGGTTGCTGTTTCCCGGGGACGACGCGCAGCCGATGCAGGCCTGTGCCGCCAGCGATGAGCCGCTGTTGCTGGTGGTACCGGATGGTACCTGGCGCAAGGCGCGCAAGATGCTGCATCTGAATCCGTTGCTGGCGGCATTGCCGAGGGTGACGCTGGCGGAGGGCGGGGTGTCCCGTTATCGATTGCGCAAGGCGCCGGGGCCTGGGGCGTTGTCGACGGTGGAGGCGATTGTGCAGGCGCTGGAAACCCTGGAAGCGCCAACCCGCTTTGCGCCGTTGCTCAGACCATTTGAAGCGTTGATCGAGGGGCAGATTGCGGCGATGGGGGAGGAGGTTTTTCAGCGTAATCATGCTGACAGGTAAGGGTTGATTGTGCCGGCCTCATCGCGAGCAGGCTCGCTCCCACATTTGACCGAGTTCCTTCAGGACAAACGCGATCAAGGGTGGGAGCTAGCCTGCTAGCGATGACGGTATAACAGCCACCAAAAACTCCAGCCAGACTACCGCTCTCGCATCGCCTCGGTCCGCGCTTTCAACACCGGTTTCAGCAGATAATCCAACACCGTCTTCTCCCCGGTAATGATATCCACCGTCGCCACCATCCCCGGAATGATCAGCAACGGTTTCACATCCCCACCCAAGTGGTTTTTGTCGGTGCGCACCTGGATCAGGTAGAAACTGTTGCCCTTGTCGTCGGTGATGGTGTCGGCGCCGATCAGCTCCAGCTTGGCACTCAAGCCGCCATAGATGGTGTAGTCATAGGCACTGAACTTGACCATGGCTTTCTGGCCCGGATGCAGGAAGGCCACGTCCTGTGGCCGGACCTTGGCCTCGATCAGCAGGTTGTCTTCCAGCGGCACGATTTCCACCATGTCGCTGCCCGGCTGGACCACGCCGCCGATGGTGTTGACCTTCAGCATCTTGATGATGCCCTTGACCGGCGAGAGCACCGTGGTACGGGTCACGCGGTCGTCGATGGCAATGCTCGAGGCTGTGATTTTCGACAGGTCGGTGCGTTTCTCGTTCAGCTCTTTGGCCGCCTCCGAGCGGAATGTCTGTTCGGATTCATCAATCTTGCTCCTGATCTCGGCAATCGCCGATTCCGCCCGGGGAATGGCCAGGGTGGTGGCGTTCAGCGAACCACGGATTTCCACCGCGCTGCGCTTGAGCCGCAGGATCTCCACCGGCGACACGGCGCCGGTCTTGACCAGGGGCTCGGACATGGCCATTTCCTGATTGACCAGCGCCAGGCTGGAGCCGTATTGCCCGGCTTTGGAGCGAAACTCCGCCAGTTCCTGGGTTTTTTGCCGCAGTTGTTCGGTCAGCGTGCGTTGTTCGCTGGCCAGTCGACGTTGCCGCTGTTCGTACAGCGAGCGTTCGTCTTCGGCCACTTGCGGCGCCTTGGCAATCACTTCTTCCGACAGCTTGAAGGGCCGGCCTTCGGCTTCGGCCGACAGGCGTTCGACCTGCGCGGTCAGTGCGTAGCGATCGACCTCGCTTTCGCCCTTGTTCGACAGGTAGCGCGTGTCATCCAGGCGCAGCAAGGTGTCGCCCTTGTTCACCATCTGCCCTTCACGCACGAAGATCTCGGTGACGATGCCGCCCTCGAGGTTCTGGATCACCTGGACCTTGCTCGACGGAATCGCCTTGCCTTCGCCCATGGTGACTTCCTGCAGCACCGCGAACCTGGCCCAGGCCAACGCGCTGATCAGCAACGCGGCGGCCAGCCACACGGTAATCCGCGACCAGCGTGGGGAATCCTGCAACGCGGCGCCGGCCGTTTCCGGCATGAACTCGGCTTCGGCACTCTTGCTGAAGCTGTCGAAGTAGCCACGTGCTTTCGAAGAATCCGATGAAGCGGACATAGGCAACTCCTAGACGGCCGCAGAGCCGACACGGCCCTTGCGCAGTGCATCGATGACCGCTTCTTTCGGGCCGTCGGCTACGATCCGCCCGTTGTCCAGCACGACCAGGCGATCGACCAGGCTGAGCATCGAGGTGCGATGGGTCACCAGCAGCAGGGTCTTGCCCTGGACCCAGGTGTGGAGTTTTTGCCGCAGGGCGTCTTCGCTGCTGTTGTCCATCGCACTGGTGGGTTCGTCGAGCAGCATGATCGGCGGGTCGAGCAGCAACGCCCGGGCCAGCAACACGGCCTGGCGTTGACCACCGGAGAGCAATTGCCCGCGCTCGCCGACAGGACGGTCGAAGCCTTGCGGGTGTTGCCGGGCCAGTTCGGTGACGCCGGTCAGTTCGGCCACTTCGAGCATGCGCGCGTCACTGATGTAGCGCGCCCCCAGGGTCAGGTTGTCGCGCAGGCTGCCGGCCAGCAGCGGCAGGTCATGGGCGACGTAGCCGATCTGATGGCGCAGGTCCGCGACGTCCAGTTGCCGCAGGTCCAGGCCATCGAGCAGCAATTGGCCCTGGGCCGGTTCGTAGAAGCCCATCACCAGGCGCGCCAGGGTGCTTTTGCCCGAGCCGCTGCGACCGATGATGCCGATCCGTTCGCCGGGTTTCACGCTGAAGCTGACATTGGCTAGCGCCGGGGCATTCTGGCCGTTGTAGTGGAAGGTCGCGCCGACCACATCCAGCGCGCCTTGCAGTTGCGTGCGTTCCAGCGGCCTTTGATTGGCATCGCGTTCTTGCGGCAGGGACATCAGTGCGTCGGTGCTTTTCATGGTCAGTTGCGCTTGCTGGTAGCGCGTGATCAGGCCGGCGATCTGTCCCAGTGGTGCCAGTACCCGGCTGCCGAGCATGTAGGTCGCCACCAGTGCGCCGACGCTGAGGTTACCGGCGATGATGCTGTAGACCCCGGCGACGATGGTCGCCATGCCGGAAAACTGCTGGATGAACAGCGTGCCATTGGTGGCCAGTGCCGAGAGGTTGCGCGCATGGCTGTCGAGGCGGGTGAGGGCGCCGTGGGTGCTTTCCCATTTGTGCTGGCGCTCGCTTTCGGCGCTGCAGGCCTTGAGGGTTTCCAGGCCGCCGAGGGTTTCGATCAGCAGGGCCTGGCGTTCGGCGCCCAGGCTCAGGCTTTTCTGCACGGTGTCGCGCAAGCGCGCCTGGATGATCATGGCGAAAATGATCGTGATCGGAAACGCCAGGACCGGAATCACCACCAGCCAGCCGCCCAGCAGGCCGATCACCACCAGCATCAGCAGGGCAAAGGGCAGGTCGATCAGGCTGGTGAGGGTCACGGCGGTGAGAAACTCGCGCAGCCCCTGGAAGTCGTGAATGCTCTGGGCAAAGCCACCGATGGTCACAGGCTTGGCCTTCATCGCCATGCCGGTGATGCGTTCGAACAGGGTCGCCGAGAGAATCACGTCGGTCTTCCTGCCGGCGGTGTCCAGCAAGTGCGCGCGCACCACCCGCAGCACCAGTTCGAAACCGGTACCGATCAGCAGGCCGATGGCCAGCACCCACAGGGTCGAGGTGGCCTGGTTCGGCACCACGCGGTCGTAGGTCTGCATCACGAACAGCGGCACCATCAGGCCCAGCAGGTTGATCAGGAAGCTCGCCAGGATCGCGTCGCTGTACAGCCATTTCGACAGCTTCAACGTGTCGCGAAACCAGGCCTCTACCCGCGGCACCAGGGGGGAACGGAGGTCTTCGAGTTCATGCCGGGGCCGGGCGAACAGCGCCTGGCCACTATAGTGTTCGGCAAGCTCTTGTGTGGTGGTCCATTGCTCGCCGCCATCGGCTTCGCTGGGCAGGACCAGGACCCGGCCATCCTCGCCAAAGCGGCGCAGCACGGTGGTGCGGCCGTTGTTGAGCAACAGCAGCACCGGCAGGTTGAGCGCGCTGATGTCTTTCAGGTCGCGGCGCAGCAGGCGTGCCTGCAATCCCGCCCGGGCCGCTGCGCGGGGCAGCAGGTCCAGGCTCAGGCGTTGGTGTGCCATTGGGAGCCCGGCACTGAGGCTGGCGCGACTGACCGTCGCGCCGTGGAGTTTGCAGAGGATCAACAGACCGTCCAGAAGCGGGTCATCGAAGCTCAGGCGTGGATCGACACCGGTGTTGGCGGTTTCCATGCTGGTCACATTGATCGCTCCCGTTGCGCTACGGCATCTGGCATGGGTATCTGCACATCCCCCTGTTCACATCTCCTTGTGTTCATCTGAGTTCAGGCAGGCGAGCTTCGCTTTTCACTTCCGCCTGGGCGACGGCGTCGGCCGGCAGCACCACGTGTTGCTTGCTCAGCAACTGGCCCATGTTCGCCAGCACGCGGTACATCGAATACTCCTCGGTGTAGCGGACCTCGGTGTAGCGGCGGTTGGCGTTGTACAGCTCGTTTTCGCTGTCCAGCAGGTCGAGCAGGGTACGTTGGCCGAGGCCGAACTGATCCTGATACGCCACGCGCACGCGTCGGCTGGTCTCGGCGTACTCGCGGGCGGTCGGCGTTTGTTTCTTGGCGTTGACCATGGCGTTCCAGGCCAGGTTGATGTTTTCGTTGAGCTGGCGCAGGGCGTTGTTGCGGATGTCCATCGCCTGATTGATCTTGTGGGCATTGGACTGCAGGCGCGCCTTGTCGCTGCCGCCGCGGAACAGGTTGTAGTTCATCACCACGCCGACCCGCCATTCGTTGTCATGGCCTTCTTCGCCGGCGATGTTGTTGTTCGCGCCCACCGCGGCTTCGGCGTCGAAGCGTGGGTAGAACGGCGACTTGGCGACTTCGTACTGGCTCTCGGCCGATTGCACGTCGGCCTGGGCGGATTTCAGGTACGGGTTGTTGTCGACCATGCTTTGCTGGGCATCGGTCAGCGAGGCGGGCACTTCACCACGGATCGACGGCGGTGCTTCGAGTTCATCGGGCAGGCGCCCGACTACGGCGGCGAAGTTCGACTCGGCGTCGGCCAGATCGACTTCGGCGGTGTCGAGGTTGTTTTCCGCCAGGGCTCGACGGGCGCTGGACTGGTCGGCGTCGGCGTTGCTGCCGACCCCGCGCTCGGTGCGCAGGCCGATCTGATCGTTGACGCGCAAGTGCGCTTGCAGGTTGTTCTTGGCCAATGTCACCAGCTCGCGGCGCTTGAGCACTTCGAGGTAGACCTCGGTGGTGCGCAGGGCCAGGTCCTGGGCGGTGCCCTGGGCGTAATACGCCCGGGAGTTGACGACGCCCTTGGTCCGCTCGACTTCGTTGGCGGTGTTGAACCCGTCGAAGAGCATCTGCCGCAGACGCAGTTCAGACTGGGTGTAGTTGAGGATTTCGGTGTGGTGATTGCCCAGCGCCCGGGTGTTGGTGTTGTCGCTGTACCCGCGCCCGTACGCGGCATTCAGGTCCACCGATGGATAAAAACCGCCCTTGGCGACTTTAACATCTTCATCAGCCGACAGACGGCTGTCCACCCGCGATGCCAGCTCCGGGTGGGTCGCGATAGTGCTCTGGATCGCTTCGGTCAGTGACATGGCATGCGCTTGGGAACTGCAGGCAATTGCCAGCAAAACCGCGCTGCAGAGGGGGTTTAAAAGGCGCATGGTCCATCTCCCTGAATCCTAGTGGTACTTTATGCGTCGCCAATTATTTGACGACATTTATAGGTCAAACCGTTTCATGCTTGTAACAAGAGAGCTAAGAACATTTTCAGGCGGACCTAAGAAGTTTTTCTCATAACACTTATGCCAAAAAAAACTTATGTACTCTGCCAAATCCAGCACATTGTTCACTGCGAAAGCCCTTGATTTATGTGCCTTATGGCGCTCATCACGGCTTGAGGAAAGTTCAAGTCCACTTATCGACAAAGAGCGGAGAAGTGCTGGAGGGGAGGGATGCGAGGCAGACTGGGGTGACGGTTTTTTGTCGCCAAGGTGATTCAGGACTGTTACGCAATGCTGGCGGATGACGTTATTTTCGACAGGTAGCCCAATGCCATTGATTGCAAAGGGGTTATCCGGTTCGCGAACAGCGGCGGCAATTCGCCAGGCAACCTGCTTGAGCCCATGTGCATGTTCTCCGCATTCAGACAGGGTGCCGACAAAGCGTTGGCAGCGGAGGGAATGCACATGGCTACGCTCATCGGTATCGTCAGCAAGGTTATCGGTCAGGTCTTCGCGGTAGCGGGTGATGGCGCCCGTCGAGTGCTGGTCGAGGGGGACCGGTTGTTTGCCGGCGATCAACTGGTGACCGGGGCCGAAGGCGCGGTGGCGGTGCATCTGCAGAACGGCCAGGAATTGACGCTGGGCCGTGGCAGTAGCCTGCAAATGACTGACCAGTTGCTGGCGCAAACTTCGCCCCATGTGGATACCGCTGAAGCGACGACTCCTAGCCAGGCGCAGTTGACCGATGTCGAGCAACTGCAAAAAGCCATTGCCGCCGGTGACGACCCGACCCAGACCGCTGAAGCCACGGCGGCCGGCCCGGGTTCGACCGGACCTGCTGGGGGCGCACTGGGCGGGGGCCACAGTTTTGTCATGCTTGAGGAAGTGGGGGGGCATGTCGATCCGACCATCGGTTTCCCAACCGCCGGGTTCAACGGTATTCCGGAGTTTCCGCGGGAGCGGCATGACGGCGATCGCAACCCTGATGATGGCGCCTCTGCACCGCTGATTACGCCGCCGGTCATTACACCGCCTGTGGTGGTAGTACCACCCTTGGTAACACCACCTGAAGTCACGCCGCCGGTAGTCACACCACCGGAAGTCATACCCCCTGTCGTCACCCCGCCCGAGAACAATCCGGTCAGCCTCACCGGGCTGTCGGTGGCGGGCGGTGAACTGACCGTCAAGGAAGCCAACCTGGCCGAAGGTTCGGCGAGCAATCCCGACGCGCTGACCCAGAGCGGCACCTTCACCGTCACGGCACCTGACGGCCTGACCAGCCTGAGCATCGGCGGGATCAGCGTGATCAGCGCTGGCGTGGCCAACGGTTTTCCGCAATCGATCACCACGCCGCTGGGCAGCACCCTGACCATCACCGGCTACAACCCGACCACGGGCGTGGTGAGTTACAGCTACACCCTCAACGGCAGCGAAAACCATTCGACCGGCGACGGCACCCAACTCAGCGAACATTTCACCGTGGTGGCCGGTGATAGCAACGGCGACACCGCCACCGGCACTCTGGACGTCAACATCACCGATGACCTGCCCAACGCGATCGATGACAACAATCTCAGCACCGCCTCGGAAACCCGACTCACCCTCGAAGGCAACGTCCTGGGCAACGACGTGCAAGGCGCCGACCGCGTAGCGACCGGCCCCAACAGTGGCCCGATCACCCCCGGCACCTTCGTCGGCACCTACGGCACCCTGGTGCTCAACGC
>NZ_JAXDEQ010000070.1:0-15752 GCF_035065025.1 Pseudomonas sp. YuFO8
CGGTAAAGCGGTGGACGGCAATGGCTTCTTCTTCGAACCGACGGTGTTGGCCGATGCTCAGCAGGACGACGAAATCGTGCGGCGCGAAGTGTTCGGGCCGGTGGTGTCGGTGACCAGATTCACCGATGAGGCGCAGGTGCTGGGCTGGGCCAACGACTCGGACTACGGCCTGGCGTCATCGGTGTGGACCGCAGACGTCGGCCGTGCGCATCGCCTGTCGGCGCGCTTGCAGTACGGCTGCACCTGGGTAAACACGCATTTCATGCTGGTCAGCGAAATGCCCCACGGCGGGCAGAAGCTGTCCGGGTATGGCAAGGACATGTCGATGTATGGGCTGGAGGATTACACCGTTGTGCGGCATGTGATGTTCAAGCACTAAAACCATCGCCAGCAGGCTGGCTCCCACAATTTGGAATGCATTTCCCTGTGGGAGCCAGCCTGCTGGCGATTACGTCACCTCGGTTTCAAGGTCGAAACCGGCATTAGGCACCACCAGGTTTCAACGCTGGAAAAACAAAACAATAACCACCGACCCGGGCGGCGCCTCCAAGCCCCGTCACGGTCTCGGGCATCCGAAATCTGCCGATTTTCCGGAGAAACACACATGAGTGCATCACCCGATCTCTCGTCCGCCATCGCCGACAGCGACGCCGAGCAGCTGCGAAAACTGGGCTACACGTCCAACTTCAATCGCAGCATGAGCCTGTGGGAAAACTTCGCCCTGGGCTTCACCTATCTCTCTCCGGTCGTAGGGGTCTATACCCTCTTCGGCCTGTGCCTCGCCGCCGGCGGGCCGCCGATGTTCTGGGCCTACCTGCTGGTCGGGTGCGGCCAGTTGCTGGTGTGCCTGATCTTTGGTGAAGTGGTTTCGCAGTTCCCGATTTCCGGTGGCGTATACCCGTGGGCGCGTCGCCTGGTGGGCAAGCGCTGGGCGTGGATGGTCGGCTGGATCTACTCCATCGCCCTGTGCGTGACCATTGCCGCCGTAGCCGTCGGCGCCGGCCCGTACCTGGCCGCCATGCTCGGTTTTGAACCGAGCAACAACACCAACATCATCATTGCCCTGGTACTGACGCTGTTCGCCACCCTGGTCAACCTCAGCGGCACCAAGATGCTGGCGCGCATTGCCATGTTCGGCTTCCTCTGCGAACTGGTGGGTGCGGTGATCGTCGGTGTCTACCTGCTGGTCTTCGAACGCCATCAGTCGATCAGCGTGCTGTTCAACACCTTCGACATCAGCGTCAATGGCTCGTACCTGCCGGCCTTCCTCACTGCATCGCTGGCGGGGATGTTCCTGTACTACGGCTTCGAGGCCTGCGGCGACGTAGCCGAAGAAACCCCGAACCCGAGCAAGCAGATCCCGGTGGCCATGCGCATGACCATCTACATCGGCGGCGTGGCGGCGATGTTCGCCTGCCTGGCGCTGATCCTCGCCGTGCCGGACATGCAAGCGGTGATCGATGGCACCGACAAGGACCCGGTCGGCACCATCCTCAACAATGCCTTCGGCCCGGTCGGTTCGAAAATGGTGATGGGCGTGGTGATGATTTCCTTCATCTCCTGCGTCATCAGCCTGCAAGCGGCGGCGAGTCGCCTGCTGTATTCCTACGCCCGGGACGAAATGGTCATCGGCAGCCGACTGCTGAAGAAGATTTCCCCTACCACCCAGGTTCCGGTTGCGGCACTGTTCGTGTCCGGCGTCCTGCCGGCGCTGATCATCATTCTCGGCTTCTTCCTGCAGGACGCGGTCGCCACCATCGTCAGCTTCGCCGCCATCGGTATTTACCTGGCTTTCCAGATGATCGTGCTCGCAGCGCTGTACGCCCGCCTCAAAGGCTGGAAACCCAGCGGCAAATTCACCCTCGGCGCCTGGGGCTGGGCAGTGAACATCGGCGCGCTGGTCTATGGCGTCGGCGCGATCATCAACATGGCCTGGCCACGGACCCCGGACGCCGCGTGGTACATCAACTACGCCATGGTCCTGAGTACCGCCATCGTCATCGGCCTGGGGTTGCTCTACATGTGGATCGCCAAGCCGTATGACCACGGTAAGGCGCCTGCCGGGGATGCGTGGAAAGTCAGTCGCTAACGGAAGTTGCCCCGGTGCCAACAGGTACCGGGGATCATCGAGCCTGCAACAGGCAAGCATTTCGAAACAGTTCCTCGCTACCTGCGAATGTTTACCCGGCTAGAGTTTCCTCAACCACGCACGCGGTATCGGTTGACGATAGACGCAACAGAGCTTAGGGTGTTTACGTCGTTTACAGCGTATACACCTTTAGGAGAGCCACCATGGCCTCGCCCGTTTTGTCTTTTCGTGTCGAAGAACTTCTGGCCCAACAGCTGGATCAGCTGGCAGCGGCCACTGACCGCGACCGTCAGTACCACCTCAAGCGTGCACTGGTTCGATACGTGGAAGCCGAGTCCTGGCATCTGCAAGCCATCAGCGACGGCATAGCCGATGCCGATGCCGGAAAACTGACCGATCTGGACGCCGTGAAGGCTAAGTGGGCAAAACGTGCCGAGCGTAGTACTGACTGAGAAAGCCGAAAGCGACCTGAATGCCATCCATGAGCATTACCGAGATGTCGTAGGCGCGAGTAGTGCCATAGAAATCATTGCAACCATGCTGCAATCTTTTCGGCAGTTGGAGCAGTTTCCCGGTTCAGGCAGGCCTTCCGTCATGCCTGATGTCCGAGAGTTAGTGCTTGGCCGTTATCCCTTCATTGCCCCGTATCGATTTGCCAATGGCCAGATACAGGTGTTGAGAGTGCTGCATCAGCGCTCCGAACGCTCTGAGGATTGGTAGAGGGGAGAACATCCAGCCGCGGCAAAGTTGCCGCGACTGAAGGTTCTATTTCTTCAAAACCGCGAAACACTGCGCATCGCATCCACCAGATAACGCATCGCAATGCGGTCACTCTCCGACAACTCCCGATAGCGTTCCACCAACTTAATCTCCTCGCTATTGAGCCGACGTCTTCGCCGGCCAGTAGACAGGCACGCAAAGATTCCCAGGATTTCGGTGATGCCTTGTACTTTCGACATGGACGATGTCCTTCTCTACGTCAAAGAAAACTTCAGAAACCGCATCGCCCTACCCCTTTTCAGCGACCACCCTGTGCCCGCTGAAGCCACCGGCCCGAAGGGCAGAAACCGGTCATGTCCATAGAATAGGAATTATCCGGGCGCTGAAAAGCGGTTTTTAGAGTAATTAGTCAAAAAAAGCAGAAATGCCCTGTAAATCAGAAGTTACTGTCGGAAACGTTAACCGACATCTCTTGTTTCATTGCCGCGCCATCGTCACGCCATCAATCATTTTTTCTGCACAACCGAACGGTTTAAGCTATTCGTTATCTGTTTAAAGGCAGTTGCGTTTGGCCGAAGGCATGTCCGAACCGATATTCTTGATCCAGCAGTGCCAGGAACGGCGCGGGATCGTTCACGACAGGTTGTACTTATGCATCGCAGGAATTTGCTCAAAGCCTCCATGGCCATTGCGGCCTACACCGGTTTGTCGGCCACCGGCCTGCTCGCTGCCCAAGCCTGGGCAAGCAATGGCACGGCGGATGGCGAGGCTCAGGCGTTCGACTTCGAAGCGCTGAAGGCCCAGGCCAAGCAACTGGCCAGCAATCGCTACCAGGACACCAAGCAGGTGCTGCCGCCCACCCTGGCGACCATGACCCCGCAGAACTTCAACGCCATCCGCTATGACGGCAAGCATTCGTTGTGGAATGACCTCAATGGTCAGCTCGATGTGCAGTTTTTCCATGTCGGCATGGGTTTCCGCCAGCCGGTGCGCATGTACAGCGTCGATACCAAGACCCGCATGGCCCGCGAAGTGCATTTCCGCCCTTCGTTGTTCAACTATGAAAATACCTCGGTCGATACCCAACAGCTCAAGGGCGACCTGGGCTTTTCCGGGTTCAAGCTGTTCAAGGCGCCGGAACTGGACAAACACGACGTGGTGTCCTTCCTCGGCGCCAGCTATTTCCGCGCCGTAGACGCCAGCGGCCAGTACGGTTTGTCGGCCCGCGGCCTGGCCATCGACACCTATGCCAAGAAGCGCGAAGAATTCCCCGACTTCACCAAGTTCTGGTTCGAGACGCCAGGCAAGGACAGCACGCGCTTCGTGGTCTACGCCCTGCTCGATTCGCCGAGCGCCACCGGTGCCTACCGTTTTGACATCGATTGCCAGGCCGAGCGCGTGGTGATGGAGGTCGACGCCCATGTCAACGCGCGCACCGCCATCGAACAACTGGGCATCGCGCCGATGACCAGCATGTTCAGTTGCGGCACCCACGAGCGCCGCATGTGCGACACCATTCACCCGCAGATCCACGACTCAGATCGCCTGGCGATGTGGCGGGGCAACGGCGAGTGGATCTGCCGCCCGCTGAACAACCCGGCCACCCTGCAATTCAACGCCTTCACCGACAAGGACCCGAAAGGTTTCGGCCTGGTGCAGACCGATCACGAGTTCGCCAGCTATCAGGACACCGTTGACTGGTACAGCCGACGCCCGAGCCTGTGGGTCGAACCAACGACCGCGTGGGGTGAAGGCTCAATCGATCTGCTGGAAATTCCTACCACCGGCGAGACCCTCGATAACATCGTGGCCTTCTGGACCCCGAAAAAACCGGTCGCGGCCGGCGACTCGCTGAACTACGGCTACAAACTCTACTGGAGCGCCCTGCCGCCCGTCGGCACGCCGCTGGCACGGGTCAACGCGACCCGGTCGGGTATGGGCGGTTTCACCGAAGGTTGGGCACCGGGCGAGCATTATCCGGAAGTCTGGGCCCGCCGTTTTGCCGTGGACTTCAACGGAGGCGGTCTGGATCGTCTGCCGGCGGGGACCGGCATCGAACCGGTGGTCACCTGTTCCAACGGCGAGGTGAAGGAGTTCAACGTGCTGGTGCTCGATGACATCAAGGGCTATCGCATCACCTTTGACTGGTACCCGACCAACGACAGTGTCGAGCCGGTGGAGCTGCGCCTGTTCATCCGCACCAATGACCGGACGCTGAGTGAGACCTGGTTGTACCAGTACTTCCCGCCGGCACCGGACAAGCGCAAATATACTTGAGGAAAAGCAAAAGATCGCAGCCTTCGGCAGCTCCTACAGGGGATCGTATTCCTCTGTAGGAGCTGCCGCAGGCTGCGATCTTTTGATCTTGAAAATCCTCAATCAATCACGCAAATCCGACTCATGAATCGGTTGGTCGCGATGGGTCGCCCGGTGATACTGCGCTGGCCATATGGCCTTGCGCCCACCGAGGTCATCGTCGGCATGCAGCGCCCAATAGGGATCACGCAACAGCTCGCGAGCGAGGAAGATGATATCCGCCTGACAGGTGCGCAGAATATGCTCGGCCTGTGCGGGCTCGGTGATCATGCCTACAGTACCGGTGGCGATGCCCGACTCCTTGCGCACACGTTCGGCAAACCGGGTTTGATAACCCGGGCCTGTGGGGATTTCCGCGTTGACCGCCGTTCCGCCTGACGACACATCGATCAGGTCCACGCCGAGGTCTTTCAGGCGCCGCGCCAGCTCGACGGTTTCATCCGGGTTCCAGCCATCCTCCACCCAGTCGGTGGCCGACACCCGCACGAACAGCGGTAATTCTTCCGGCCAGACTGCCCGCACCGCTTCGGTCACTTGCAACACCAGCCGAATACGATTTTCGAAGGATCCGCCATACTGGTCACGCCGCTGATTACTCAGGGGCGACAGAAACTGGTGCAGCAGATAACCATGGGCCGCGTGCACTTCGACCACCTTGAAACCGGCGGTCAACGCGCGTTTCGCCGCGTCGACAAAGGCCTGGATGACGTCAGCGATCTCGCCTTCGTCGAGCTGCTTGGGTTGTGTGTGCTGCGGGTCAAAGGCGATCGGTGACGGGCCCACCGGCTGCCAGCCGCCCTCGTCGATTTTCACGCTGCCATGCTTGCCGAGCCAGGGTCGATAGGTACTGGCCTTGCGGCCGGCATGGGCCAGCTGGATGCCGGCGACAGCGCCCTGAGCGGCGATGAAGCGAGTGATGCGTTGCAGGGGTTCGATCTGTTCATCGTTCCATAGACCAAGATCCTGGTCGGTGATGCGCCCGTCGGCGGTAACCGCCGTGGCTTCGGTAAATACCAGGCCCGCGCCGCCGACCGCGCGGCTGCCGAGATGGACCAGGTGCCAGTCATTGGCCAGGCCGTCGACACTCGAATACTGGCACATCGGCGATACCGCGATGCGGTTGAGCAGGGTCAATTGACGAAGGGTGTAGGGTTCAAGCAGCAGACTCATGGGGCACCTCTCAAATCAGTGGTCAGGCTCCAGGGTTCTGTTTGAATAGTCGACGAGTGACAGGAAAAGGATGCAGCACCCGCCCCCGCGGGCAAAAAAATTGACAAGACGTCACAAGGATAATCAAGCAGTGCTTAGAGCCTAGTCGACATCGGGGGATGAGGGAGGATTCAGAGAGATTCGGTGTCGCAAAGATTGCCATCGCGAGCAAGCTCGCTCCCACAGGGTTCGCTCAAATCCTGTGGGAACGAGGGGTCAACGCGGTTCGATGTGGGCAATCATCAGTTGAACGGTCTCATTGCCGCGGAACTCGTTGACGTCGAGCTTGTAAGCCAATTCCACCCACTTGATGGTCGGATTCGGCCACACCTCACGATCGATCCCGAATGCAATGCCGTCAAGCTTGACCGAACCGCACTCGCTGCGAAGCACCACCTTGAGGTGCCTTTCACCGACGACACGCTGCTCGACCAACTGAAACACCCCATGAAACAGCGGCTCCGGGAAGTGTTGCCCCCAAGGGCCGGCATGGCGCAAGGCGCGGGCCAGTTCCAGGTGAAACTCCTCGATCGCCAGGGTGCCGTCCGACAACAGGCGCCCGGTCAGGTCTTCGTCGCGCAATTGACGACGAACCTCGGCATCGAAGGCCTCGGCGAACAGCGGAAAATTCGCCTCCGGCAGCGTCAGGCCAGCGGCCATGGCGTGGCCACCGTATTTGGTGATCAGGTTCGGATGCTGAGCCGCCACCACGCTCAGGGCGTCGCGGATATGAAAGCCCTGGACCGAACGCCCGGAGCCCTTGAGCAAGCCGTCGCCGGCATCGGCAAAGGCGATGGTCGGGCGGAAATAACGCTCTTTCATGCGCGACGCGAGGATACCGATGACACCCTGGTGCCACTCCGGATCGAACAGGCACAAGCCAAACGGCATCGATTCCACCGGCAGATCCTTGAGCTGGGCCAGCGCTTCACGCTGCATGCCCTGCTCGATGGATTTACGGTCCTGGTTCATCCCGTCCAGCTGCGCCGCCATCTCACGGGCCAGCGCCGCGTCGTCGGTCAGCAGGCATTCGATGCCCAGGCTCATGTCATCCAGTCGTCCGGCGGCGTTGAGGCGCGGGCCGACGATAAACCCCAGGTCGGTGGAGGTGATGCGCGCATGATCACGCTTGGCCACTTCGAGAATTGCCTTGATCCCCGGTCGGGCACGTCCGGCGCGAATCCGTTCGAGGCCCTGATGCACCAGGATCCGGTTGTTGGCATCCAGCGGCACCACGTCGGCCACGCTGCCCAGCGCCACCAGGTCGAGCAACTCGCCGATGTTCGGCTGCGGCTTGCTGGTGTACCAGCCGAGCTCGCGCAAACGCGCGCGCAAGGCCATCAGCACATAGAAGATCACCCCGACTCCGGCCAGCGCCTTGCTCGGGAAGGTGCAACCGGGCTGGTTCGGATTGACGATGGCATCGGCCAGCGGCAGTTCATCGCCGGGCAAGTGGTGATCGGTGACCAGCACGTTGAGCCCGGCCTTTTTCGCCGCCGCCACGCCTTCGACACTGGAAATGCCGTTGTCCACGGTAATCAGCAACTGAGGCTCGCGCTCCAGCGCCACCGCGACGATTTCCGGGGTCAGGCCGTAGCCGTAGTCGAACCGGTTGGGCACCAGATAGTCGACGTGCGCCGCACCCAACAGGCGCAAGCCCAGGGTGCCCACGGTACTGGCTGTCGCGCCATCGGCATCGAAGTCGCCCACGATCAGGATCCGCTGACGCTGTTCAAGCGCGGTCACCAGCAAGTCCACCGCCGCCTCGATCCCCTTGAGCTGCTGGAACGGAATCAGCCGCGCCAGGCTTTTGTCCAGTTCGGCTTCGGATAACACGCCCCGCGCGGCGTACAGCCGGGTCAGCAGCGGCGGGATATCACCGAGAAATGGCAGGGTGTCGGGCAGCAGGCGAGGTTCGATGCGCATGGGGTGACAGGGGCTTCTCTTCAATACGTAGGATAAAACCGGTGAGGCCGCGACTGATCAGCCGCGTTCGCCCAACAGCCACTGCAACTGGACTTCATGCTGACCGCGGTCGTCGGTAACGAAAATCGTCCCTTCGCTGATCATCACGTCCCACTTGATGACGCGGGGCATGTCCTTGGCCAGGGTTTCCAGGACTTCCTGGGGAACCGCCGCGATGTTGACGTTTTTCAGGTTCTTGATCGCCGGGATCACTTTGCCTTCCCAGACCCGCAGGCTGCCGTAGGCCAGCAGGCTGGTGCGTTCGGTGCGGCGCGAGCACCAGGTCAGGCGATCGGCGTCCGGCTGGCCGACTTCGATCCAGTGCAGGACACGGTCATCCAGGCTCTTTTCCCACAGGGCCGGTTCATCCACGTCTGACAGACCACGGCCGAACGACAGCTGCTCGTTGTACCAGAGGGCGTAGGCCAACAGGCGCACGGTCATGCGCTCTTCGGTTTCCGAAGGGTGGCGGGCGATGGTCTGCTTGACGGACTCGTAGACGCTGCGATCGAGGTCGGTGAGGTTCAGTTCAAACTTGTAGGTCGTGGACGGCTGGGCCATGAACGGGCTTCTTGATACGGGGAAAGGCGGCAAGTCTAACCGATGCAGCCGCCAATCAACGAATAGAAGCAGATCTCCCTTGGGCGCCTGACAGTCGGCTATGTTAAAACTCTGTACTCGCTCAATCTTTGTCCTACAGGAACCCGCATGCCGTCTTCTGCCAAACCGCTCTCAGGTCTGAAAGTCATCGAACTGGGTACCTTGATCGCCGGCCCGTTTGCCTCGCGCATCTGCGCTGAATTCGGTGCCGATGTGGTCAAGGTCGAATCGCCGGACGGCGGCGATCCATTGCGCAAATGGCGCAAGTTGTACGAGGGCACCTCGCTGTGGTGGTTCGTCCAGGCACGCAATAAAAAATCGCTGACACTGAACCTCAAGCACCCGGACGGCCTGGCGATCCTGAAAAAACTGCTCAGCGAAGCGGACATCCTGATCGAAAACTTCCGCCCCGGCGTGCTGGAAAAGCTTGGACTGGGCTGGGATGTGCTGCATGCGCTGAACCCCAAGCTGGTCATGGTGCGCCTCTCGGGTTTCGGCCAGACCGGCCCGATGAAGGACCAACCCGGGTTTGGCGCGGTCGGCGAATCCATGGGCGGCCTGCGCTACATCACCGGGTTCGAGGACCGGCCGCCAGTACGCACCGGGATTTCCATCGGTGACTCGATTGCTGCGCTGTGGGGCGTGATCGGAGCCCTGATGGCCCTGCGTCATCGCGAGGTCAATGGCGGTGCGGGGCAAGTGGTGGACGTGGCGCTCTACGAGGCGATCTTCGCCATGATGGAAAGCATGGTGCCGGAGTTCGACGTGTTCGGCTTCATTCGCGAACGCACCGGCAACATCATGCCGGGCATCACACCCTCCTCGATCCACACCAGTGCCGATGGCAAACATGTACAGATCGGCGCCAATGGCGACGCGATCTTCAAGCGTTTCATGCAGGTCTTAGGCCGCGAAGACCTGGCCAACGACCCGCAGTTGGCCAGTAACGACGGCCGCGACAGCCGTCGCGACGAAATCTACGGGGTGATCGATCGCTGGGTCAATTCGTTGCCCCTGGACAGCGTCATCGAGCTGTTGAACCAGGCCGATGTACCGGCCAGCCGAATCTTCAGCGCCGAAGACATGTTCAGCGATCCACAGTACCTCGCCCGGGAAATGTTCCTGCAGGCCAAGCTACCCGATGGCAAGGACTTCAAGATGCCGGGGATCGTGCCGAAACTCTCAGAGACACCCGGTGATTGTGAATGGGTCGGGCCACAACTGGGCGAGCACAATACCCAGGTACTCCAGGAACTTGGCTATGACGCGTCGCAGATTGCACAGCTGCGCAAAGACGGAGCCATCTGAGCTCAAGCGTCTGTTTGCGCGACTCATCAAACCCTGCCTGTTGCTGGATGGCCGGCGCTTGGGCGCGTTGGCGAGCCTGTTGCTGATCATCACCCTGGCCGCGCCGGTATCGGCGCAGGCCAAGGATTCCCTGGTCTGGCTGAAACGCGATCTACCACCGCTGTTCATTTTCGACGGCCCGCAAAAAGGCCAGGGGGTCATCGACCAACTGCTCCGCCAACTGATCGCCAGCATGCCGCAGTACCAGCACAGTGTGCTGAAGGTCAATCGAGCCCGTGGCTTGCAGATGCTCCACGAACCGGCCCTCACCTGCGATGCGGCGCTGAATTGGAGCAAGGAGCGCGAAAGCTGGATCGCCTTTTCCCTCCCGGTTTTTCGCGCCATGAGCAATGGCCTGGCCATACGGCGTAATGATCGGGAAGTACTGACGCCGTTCCTCAAGGATGGCGAGGTGGACTTGGCGGCTCTATTGGCCACCGGCAGCGTGACGCTGGGCATTGTTGCCGAACGCAACTACGGCGACTTTCTCGACACCTTGCTCAAGCAGGCGCCGGGCAAGGTGCTGACCTCGCACTACGGCAACGACGCCTTGGGCAGCCTGTTGCAGATGCAACGCCTGGGTCGCCTGCAATTGCTCTTGGGCTATCGCCCGGAAATTCGTTATCAGGCGCAGCAACAAGGCATCGCTGAAGATGAACTGGAGTTCTTCCCGATTCGTGGCACCGGCAAGTACCTGTCCGGCTACATAGGCTGCACCAACACGCCCCAGGGCCGCCAGGCGATCGTCGAGATCAACCAGCTGCTGCGTGCCCTGCCCCGGGATCACTTGAGCGAGGCGTACGCCGGTTGGCTCGACCCGCAAAGTCGCAGCGACTACCTGCAAGCGGCCAAGGATTTTTTCGAGCACCAGAGCGGCTACTGACAATTTCCGGGCAAAAAGAAACCCCGAGAAGTGGGGAGACGACTCGGGGTTAAACGTGGTCTTTTCAAGGACCCGTAACGGCAAGCGGCAAGCACCGGAGCACAATGCTTGATCTTGCTGTTACTAGGTCTGACGATGGGGATGCAGGAAGGTTCCCACATCCGACAATTCAATTTCGGCTGGCCAGCAGCTTGTCCTGTGCCGCATTGCGCAACGCCGCGATCACACAGGGTTCCAGGCGTCCTTCAGCAATCAGCACGTCGCGGTGCAAGCCGTCGACCACATCCGTCAGCTGGCGCTTGTCACTCAACTGTGCCTGGTTGAACGCCCGATCGACCACTATGGCGCCGATTGCGTTCTTCAATGTCACCCGGCATTCACCGTGAATGCCCGACGGGGTCAACGTCACCTGGTACGGGCTCAGAGCCTCACCGAGCAAGAGACTGATACTTTCCATCCGATCACCACTCAATAGTCCGAAAACAAAGTGCCTGGGGGCGTGTGTACAGTAAATGACCGCTGGCCCGGGTAGAAAGTTCTGAAGACCGAGTGCAGGTGAACCTGCGCCTCTGGTCGATAGAGCATGCACGCTGAAGATGACAGAGAAAAAACAACAGCGTCAAGCCTGCCCCGTATTCATCCGCGAGGACTGCCGGCAATTTGGAATGCACCAACAGAAAAGCCCGTCAGGAGACGGGCTTTCTTGTGTGACAAGGTTTGCCTGTTACAAAGGCTTACCGCGGTTGCCATGCTGGCTGACAAAGGCCTGCACGGCCTTGAGGTCATTCGGCAATACGGTGCAACGCTCGTCTCTTTCGAACAGATCAGAAAGATGCACAGGAAGCTCAAGGGCTTTTCCTACGCCAGCTTTCAACACGGCGTCCGGGAACTTGACCGGATGGGCCGTGCCCAGGATCACCATCGGGATATCCAGGCTGCGACGGCATTCCCGTGCGGCCTTGACGCCGATCGCGGTGTGCGGGTCCAGTACTTCGCCGGTCTGCTCGAAGACCTCGGCGATGGTTTCGCAGGTTTGCGCATCGTCCACGGCCAGCGAGTCGAACAGCTTGCGCGCCTCAGTCCAGCGCTCCTGCTCGACGCTGAAACCGCCGCCCTGCTTGAAGCTGTCCATCAGCCCGGCAATCGCCGCGCCGTTGCGACCGTGCAGGTCAAACAGCAGGCGCTCGAAGTTCGAGGACACCATGATGTCCATCGACGGCGACAGGGTCGCGTGCAGGGTTTCCTTGACGTACTGGTTGCCGCTCATGAAGCGGTGCAGGATGTCATTGCGGTTGGTGGCGACGATCAACTGGTTGATCGGCAGGCCCATGTTGCGTGCCAGGTAACCGGCGAAGATGTCGCCGAAGTTACCGGTTGGCACCGAGAACGCCACCGAACGCGCCGGACCGCCCACCTGCAGGGCCGCGTGGAAGTAGTAGACGATCTGGGCCATGATCCGCGCCCAGTTGATCGAGTTCACCGCCACCAGGCGAGTGCCCTTGAGGAAGCCCTGGTCGGCGAAGCTCGCCTTGACCATTTCCTGGCAGTCATCGAAGTTGCCTTCGATGGCGATGTTGTGGATGTTCTCACCGAAAATGGTGGTCATCTGCCGACGCTGCACTTCGGATACACGGTTGTGCGGGTGCAGGATGAAGATGTCGACGTTTTCGCAGTGCTTGCAGCCTTCAATCGCAGCCGAGCCGGTATCGCCGGAAGTGGCGCCGACGATCACCACGCGCTCGCCGCGCTTTTCCAGCACGTAGTCGAGCAGGCGACCGAGCAGTTGCAGGGCGAAGTCCTTGAACGCCAGGGTCGGGCCGTGGAACAGTTCCAGCACCCACTCATTGCCGTTCAACTGGCGCAGCGGGGCTACGGCGTTGTGGGCAAACACGCCGTAAGTTTCTTCGAGAATCTTTTTGAAATCGGCATCCGGGATGCTGCCGGTCACGAACGGGCGCATCACCCGGAAGGCCAGCTCGTGATATGGCAGGCCGGCCCAGGAAGCGATTTCTTCCTGGGTGAAACGTGGCAGGTTTTCCGGGACGTACAGACCGCCGTCGGTGGCAAGGCCTGCCAGCAGGACGTCTTCGAAATTCAGGGCCGGTGCCTGGCCGCGGGTACTGATGTAGCGCATAGGGGCAAACCTTCGGTTTGGGCTTCAAGCTGCAAGCTTCAAGCTGCAAGTAAAAGCAGAGCCGCTTTTCACTTGTAGCTTGCCGCTTGCCGCTTGCCGCTGTGTTAATTCAAATGTTCGACGCGAATCCGGACTACCGGGCCAACCACGCCCTGCAGAGCTTCCAGTGCCTGAATGGCATCGTTGATGCGCTGCTCCACCACACGGTGGGTCAGCAGGATCATCGGTACCAGGCCGTCGTGCTCCTCGGCTTCCTTCTGCATGATCGACTCGATGTTGATGCCACGCTCGGACAGGATGCTGGCCACCTGGGCCAGAACGCCCGGATGGTCCTTGGCCTGGATCCGCAGGTAGTACGCGCTTTCGCAGGCGTCGATCGGCAGGATCGGGTGCGCCGACAGCGAATCCGGCTGGAAGGCCAGGTGCGGTACGCGGTTTTCCGGGTCCGAGGTCATGGCGCGAACCACGTCCACCAGGTCGGCGATCACCGACGAAGCGGTCGGCTCCATGCCGGCGCCGGCACCGTAGAACAGCGTCGAACCGGCGGCGTCGCCGTTGACCATCACCGCGTTCATCACGCCGTTGACGTTGGCGATCAGGCGATCGGCCGGGATCAGCGTCGGGTGCACGCGCAACTCGATACCCGCCGCGGTGCTGCGCGCCACGCCCAGGTGCTTGATGCGATAACCCAGCGCTTCGGCGTAGTTCACGTCGGCGGTGGTCAGCTTGGTGATGCCTTCGGTGTAGGCCTTGTCGAACTGCAGCGGAATGCCGAATGCGATGGACGCCAGGATCGTCAGCTTGTGCGCCGCATCGATGCCTTCAACGTCAAAGGTCGGGTCGGCTTCGGCATAGCCCAGGGCTTGCGCTTCGGCCAACACGTCTTCGAAGGTCCGGCCTTTCTCGCGCATCTCGGTGAGAATGAAGTTGCCGGTGCCGTTGATGATGCCGGCCACCCAGTTGATACGGTTGGCGGACAGGCCTTCACGGATCGCCTTGATCACCGGAATGCCACCGGCCACGGCCGCTTCGAACGCGACGATCACGCCCTTTTCGCGTGCCTTGGCGAAAATTTCATTACCGTGAACGGCGATAAGCGCCTTGTTCGCGGTGACCACATGCTTGCCATTCTCGATGGCCTTGAGTACCAGCTCGCGGGCAACGGTGTAGCCGCCCATCAGCTCTATGACGATGTCGATCTCAGGGTTCGTGGCCACTTCGAAGACATCGGTGGTAATCGCAATACCGGTCGTTTGGAACTGAGGCTTTGGCGTGCGCATGGCAATTTGTGCCACTTCGATTCCACGCCCGGCACGACGAGCAATTTCCTCGGCGTTGCGCTGAAGTACGTTGAAGGTACCGCCACCGACGGTCCCTAACCCACAGATGCCTACTTTGACCGGTTTCACTGTGAACTCCCCATAAAACGGCCGACTCGAGGCCGGCCGTGAAAACAGCCGCAAACTCGCGGCTCTCTATTGATGGCCCGGCTGGAACTGCCGCCGGGCCACGCTCGTCAACGGCTGACCGTGACGATACGAATTACTTGGCACTGAGCGCCAGTTTGGCGACTTGTGGCGCCGGCTGGTAGCCCGGAATGACCTGGCCGTCGGCCAAAACGATGGCCGGCGTGCCGTTCACGCCAATCGACTGGCCGAGGGCGAATTGCTTGGATACCGGGTTATCGCACTTGGCGGCCTTGATTTCCTTGCCGTCGACCATCTTGTCCATGGCCGCTTTCTTGTCTTTCGAGCACCAGACCGCCTGCAGTTGCTCGTCACCCGGCGAACCCAGGCCCTGGCGTGGGAACGCCACGTAACGCACTTCGATGCCGCGCTTGTTCAGCTCCGGCACTTCGGCGTGCAGTTTGTGGCAGTACGGGCAAGTGGTGTCGGTGAACACGGTGATGTGCGACTTGGTTTCGCCAATGGCCGGGTACACCACGGTTTCCGCGACGGGGATGGCGTTGACCAGCTTGGAAACGCCCAGGCGCTCGGTCTTCTCGGTCAGGTTGACCGGCTTGCCGTCCTTGAGCTGGAACATGTAGCCCTGGACCACGTACTGGCCGTCGGCGCTGGCATAGAGTACGCGGCTGCCTTGCAGCTTGACTTCGTACAGGCCTGGCAGAGGGCTGGCGGAAATGCTTTCTACCGGTACTTCGAGCTGGAGGTTTTCCAGGCTTTTACGAATGGCTTTATCGGCCGCGTCATCGGCGACAGCAAAGGTGCTGACCAACGCGATGGCGGCGGCGGCGAAAATCTGGGTCAAACGCATGAGAACTCCTGAAGGCGGACAAATGAGACGCTCAGAACGCCAGTGCCGAAACACCGGGTCATAAACGCCCATCGTGCAAACTGGCAAAGCCTACCACATAAGGTTCGTGTGGCCGAATGCACCTGATACAAGACATCACACCCCCCCTGTAGGAGCTGCCGCAGGCTGCGATCTTTTGACTTTGATCTTTAAGATCAAAAGATCGCAGCCTGCGG
>NZ_JAXDEQ010000071.1:0-13479 GCF_035065025.1 Pseudomonas sp. YuFO8
ATGAATCCATGGTTTTCCACGGACCTGTAGGAGCTGGCTTGCCAGCGAAGAGGCCCAAAAGACCAGCGCAATACCCAAGACCGCCTTCGCCGGCAAGCCGGGCTCCTACAATGTTTTGTGTTAGACATGAATCCATGGTTTTCCACGGACCTGTAGGAGCTGGCTTGCCAGCGAAGAAACCCGAGAGACTAGCGCAATACCCAAGACCGCCTTCGCCGGCAAGCCGGGCTCCTACAATGTTTTGTGTTAGACATGAATCCGTGGATTTCCACCGACCTGTAGGAGCTGGCTTGCCAGCGAAGAGGCCCGAAAGACCAGCGCAATACCCAAGACCGCCTTCGCCGGCAAGCCGGGCTCCTACAATGTTTTGTGTTGGATATGAATCCATGGTTTTCCACGGACCTGTAGGAGCTGGCTTGCCAGCGAAGAGGCCCGAAAAACCAGCGCAATACTCAACACCGCCTTCGCCGGCAAGCCGGGCTCCTACAATGTTTTGTGTTAGACATGAATCCGTGGATATCTTCGGACCTGTAGGAGCTGGCTTGCCAGCGAAGAGGCCCGAAAAACCAGCGCAATATTCAAGGCCGCCTTCGCCGGCAAGCCGGGCTCCTACAATGTTTTGTGTAGGGCACGAATCCGTGGTTTTCCACGGACCTGTAGGAGCTGGCTTGCCAGCGAAGAAGCCCGAAAGACCAGCGCAATACTCAAGGCCGCCTTCGCCGGCAAGCCAGACTCCTACAATGTTTTGTGTTAGACATGAATTCGTGGATGTCTTCGGACCTGTAGGAGCTGGCTTGCCAGCGAAGAGGCCCGAAAAACCAGCGCAATACCCAAGACCGCCTTCGCCGGCAAGCCGGGCTCCTACAATGTTTTGTGTTAGACATGAACCCGTGGATTTCCACCGACCTGTAGGAGCTGGCTTGCCAGCGAAGAGGCCCGAAAGACCAGCGCAATACCCAAGGCCGCCTTCGCCGGCAAGCCGGGCTCCTACAATGTTTTGTGTTGGGCATGAATCCGTGGTTGTCTTCGGACCTGTAGGAGCTGGCTTGCCAGCGAAGAGGCCCGAAAGACCAGCGCAAAACTCAACACCGCCTTCGCCGGCAAGCCGGGCTCCTACAATGTTGTGTGTTGGCCATGAATCCATGGTTTTCCACGGACCTGTAGGAGCTGGCTTGCCAGCGAAGAGGCCCGAGAGACCAGCGCAATACCCAAGACCGCCTTCGCCGGCAAGCCGGGCCCCTACAATGTTTTGTGTTGGGCATGAATCCGTGGTTGTCTTCGGACCTGACCTGCCGAAGGCTGCGATCTGTTGATCTTGATCCCCAACCTTGCCCCAACCTCTGCCCAATGCTAAACCTTGTACAAGAAGGTTTGCCAATGACAAGGAAGCCATGACATGTCAGTCGTTACAGAAATCTCGCCGGACGGGAAAAAGCTGACGATATCGATCAAGGGGCGATTCGATTTCGCCAAGCATCAGGAATTTCGAAAATCCTACGAAGAGCAGAACCTCTCAAAGGTCGTGGTCGATCTGAAAGAAGCCACCTACCTCGACAGCTCCGCCCTGGGCATGCTGCTGCTCTTGCGTGACCATGCCGGTGGCGACGATTCCGACATTCGCGTGGTCAACAGCAGTTCCGATGTGAGGAAAATCCTCGCCATTTCCAACTTCGACAAGCTGTTCGACATCAGTTGACCACCGTGCAGGTGGTACTCGAACCGCTGACGATCCTGATCGCCGAGGACAGCGCGGCCGACCGCATGCTGTTGTCGAGCATCGTCCGCCGCCAGGGGCATCAAGTGCTGACGGCCGCCAACGGCGCCGAAGCGGTTGACGTGTTTCGCCAGCAACGCCCGCAACTGGTGTTGATGGACGCGATGATGCCGGTGATGGATGGCTTCGAGGCGGCGGCGCACATCAAGGAACTGGCCGGGGAAACCCTGGTGCCCATCATCTTCCTCACCTCGCTGTCGGAAAGCCAGGCGTTGGCCCGCTGCCTGGAGGTGGGCGGTGACGATTTTCTGGCAAAACCCTACAACCAGGTGATCCTCGCCGCCAAGATCAAGGCGATGGACCGCTTGCGGCGTCTGCAGGCCACTGTCTTGCAGCAGCGCGACCAGATCGCCAGGCACCACGAATATCTGCTTAACGAGCAGCGGGTGGCCAAGGCGGTGTTCGACAAGGTGGCCCATTCCGGCTGCCTGAATGCCGCCAATATCCGCTACCTGCAATCGCCCTATGCATTGTTCAACGGCGACCTGCTGTTGGCCGCGTTCACCCCGGCAGGGGACATGCATGTCTTGCTCGGCGATTTCACCGGCCATGGCCTGCCTGCTGCCGTTGGCGCCATGCCCCTGGCCGAAGTCTTCTACGGCATGACCGCCAAGGGTTACGGCCTCGCCGAAACCCTGCGCGAGATGAATGCCAAGCTCAAGCGCATCCTGCCGGTGGACATGTTCTGCTGCGCGACGATGCTGTGCCTGGGTTTCCAGAGCCGCTCGCTGGAGGTCTGGAACGGCGGCATGCCGGACGGCTACCTGCACAGCATTGCCAGCGGGGCGCGTACGCCACTGACGGCGCGGCATTTACCGCTGGGTGTACTGAGCCCGCAAACCTTCGATGATCGGACCGAAGTGTTCCCGATGGCCATGGGTGACCGGGTGTTCCTGATGTCCGACGGGGTGATCGACACCTGCGATGCCGATGATCAGCTGTTTGGTGAGCAGCGTTTGCTGCAGGTATTTGCCGCCAATCGTCAGCCCGACACCTTGTTCGAGGACATCGAGCAGGCGCTTCGGGACTTTCAAGGGATAACGCGCGACGATGTCAGCATGGTCGAGGTCATCCTGGCGCCACCCGTGCATGCGAGTCCGCCGGTGCCGGTCTATTCCGACAGCGGCCAGTCCTGTCCCCTGGACTGGTCGGCCAGTTTCGAATTTCGCGCCGCGACCCTCAAGCGCTTCAACCCGTTGCCCTATCTGTTGCAATTGCTCCAGGAAGTGCACGGCCTGCGGGCGCAGAGCGGGGCACTGTACAGTGTGCTGGCGGAGCTGTACTCCAATGCCCTGGAGCACGGGGTATTGGGCCTGGACTCCAGCCTCAAGCGCGATGTGTCGGGTTTTACCCGCTATTATCAACAACGCAATGCACGCTTGGACGAGCTGCAGGACGGTTATGTGCGGGTGCATTTGCAAGTTACGCCAGAGGGCGAGGGTGGTTGCCTGGCGATTCGCGTCGAGGACAGCGGCAAGGGCTTCGATGTCGGGCGGGTGCTGGAGCGCCCGGTCGATCCTGTCCGTCTGTCCGGGCGCGGCATCAGCCTGATCCGTCAGTTGGGTCAAAATGCATGCTGGTCCGACGACGGTCGCAGTGCCCGCGTGGAGTTTTACTGGAAGGCTCTGGCATAATCCGAAGATTCTTGATCAAGGAGCGAACAAGTGACTGACGAACATCTGGACCTGGACGCGCTGAGCGCGTTGCGCGAGGTCATGGAGGACGAGTATCCGAAATTGCTGGATACCTTTCTCACCGATTCCGAAGAGCGCCTTGGATTGTTGCGCAAGGCGCAGCAGGGCGCGCAACTGATAGAAGAGGCTCACAGCTTCAAAGGCAGCAGCCTCAATATGGGGGCCGTCAGGCTCGCCGAGCTGTGTGGCCAGCTTGAAAAGAGCGCCAACAGCCTGTCTTCCCTGGATATCAGTGAACTGATCGCCAAAATCGATGGTGAGTTCGCCTTTGTGCGACCTCTTTACCAGGCTGAGCGGCAGCGGTCCCTGGCGGAAAACTGAGGCCCAGGACGCTTTTCGTCGGCATCGAGCGAAACTGGCTCGCCCCTTGCAATCAATTCTTCAACTGTACCTACGATCCCAGTGCAGCGGAGACCGTTAAATGCCCCTTACGCCCCAATCACTGCTGCTGGCCGCTACTCAGGCCAAGAGCAAGACCGTCTCCGCCCCTGCCGCCACAGTGGCCGCCGAGCCCATGGACAAGGCCTCCAGCTTCTCTCAGGTGTATGCCAGGCAGGCTCGGAACACGTCCGTAGCCGCTGAAGCACCTGCGAAACCAGCGCGTGACAAGGTCGAAGATAGCGTCGGTCAAAAGGATGATAACGCTGCCGCCGAGAAGCCCGCCGTTGCCGATAGCGGCAAAGGCTTGCCCGCCGATAAACCGACGCAAGACGACAAGCAGGCCGACGCCGATTCGACGGATGCCGGTCAGGCAGCGATCGCCGATGCGGTGCCTGTCGACCCTGCCTCGGTGCCTGTGGTCGCGGCGCCTGTTGTGGCTGAGCAGCCACCCGTTGAAGCGATTGTTGCAGCGGTCGTCCCGCCAGCAGTCCCCGCCATCGACACCGGTTTCGATCCCGAAGCCGACCCGCTCGACGCCTTGCCAGCCCTGCGCATGGCCATGGAGCAGAGCGGGCATGTCTCGGCCTCGAGCCAGGCAGCCAAGTCGGCACCGACCCAGGCCGACGGCGAGCCGACTTCGGCGCAGACCTTTGCCGCCGGCATGGCGAACATGCTCGATGTGCAGGCCGACCAGGACAGCACCAGCCAGGGTGGCGAAAAAGCCTTCAGTGGCCTGATCGATGCGGGCCTCAAGGACCTCACGTCGGCCAGCAGCGATACCCGGGTCGACGATTTCGCCAACCGACTGGCGGCACTGACCCAGGCGGCCACGCCGAAAACCGCCAACGCCGTGCCGGTCAACCAGCCCATCGCGATGCATCAGAGCGGCTGGACCGAAGAAGTGGTGAACCGGGTCATGTACCTGTCCAGCGCCAACCTCAAGGCGGCCGACATCCAGTTGCAGCCGGCCGAACTCGGCCGCCTCGACATTCGGGTGAACATGGTGCCCGACCAGCAGACCCAGGTGACCTTCATGAGCGCCCATCCGGGTGTGCGGGAAGCGCTGGACGGCCAGATGCATCGCCTGCGCGACATGTTCGCCCAGCAGGGCATGGGCCAGGTGGACGTCAATGTGTCCGACCAGTCCCGCGGTTCGCAGGATCAGGGGCAGCAACAGCAGGCGCAGAGCGGGCGTGCCAGTGCCGGCGGTGGACGTCTGGATGCCATGGATGACGAGATCGCGCCGAGCGTGACCGAAGTGGCCGCAACGGCTACCCGGGTGATCGGCTCCAGTGCCGTCGACTACTACGCCTGATTCGCGATGCTCCTAAAAGATCGCAGCCTGCGGCAGCTCCTACAGGGGAATGTGTACACCCTGTAGGAGCTGCCGCAGGCTGCGATCTTTTTTGTTTCTGGCATAACACTTGCTCTTGCCTTGCCGTGCGACTGTGAAAACCCGAATAGTGACGGATTATTGGCATGGCGAAGAGCGACGCAGCAGTAAAAGACCCCGCAACCAAAGGCAAACTCAAGCTGATCATCTTGATCGTGGTGGCGCTGCTGCTGGCCATCGGCCTGTCCGTTGGGGCGACCTGGTACTTCATGCACAGCGCCCAGAACAAGCCTGCCGTCGAAGCTGAAACCGCCCCTTCAGGCAAGCAGCCAGCGGTGTTCGAGCCGATGGCCCCGGCGTTCGTGGCCAACTACACCCAGAACGGTCGCCAACGCTACATGCAAGTGAGCATCACCATGCTCGCGCGCAACCAGGCGGATCTGGACGCGCTCAAGGTGCACATGCCCGTGATCCGCAACAACCTGGTGATGCTGTTCTCCGGTCAGGATTTCGCGACCCTCGCCTCGCCGGTCGGCCAGGAAATGTTGCGCCAGAAGGCCACGGCCAGCGTCCAGGAAGTGGCGCAGAAAGAGCTCGGCAAAGTGGTGATCGAACAGTTGCTTTTCACTAATTTCGTACTGCAGTAGGAACACGACATGGCCGTGCAGGACCTGCTGTCCCAGGATGAGATCGACGCGCTGCTGCATGGCGTCGACGATGGTCTGGTACAGACCGATATCGCTGCCGAACCCGGCACCGTCAAGAGCTACGACCTGACCAGCCAGGATCGCATCGTCCGTGGACGCATGCCGACCCTGGAAATGATCAACGAGCGTTTTGCCCGCTACACGCGCATCAGCATGTTCAACATGCTGCGCCGCTCGGCAGACGTGGCGGTCGGTGGCGTGCAGGTGATGAAGTTCGGCGAATACGTGCACTCGCTGTACGTGCCGACCAGTCTCAACCTGGTCAAGATCAAGCCGCTGCGCGGCACGGCGCTGTTCATCCTCGATGCCAAGCTGGTGTTCAAGCTGGTGGACAACTTCTTCGGCGGTGATGGCCGCCACGCCAAGATCGAAGGGCGTGAATTCACCCCGACCGAGCTGCGCGTGGTGCGCATGGTCCTGGAGCAGGCCTTCGTCGACTTGAAAGAGGCCTGGCAGGCGATCATGGAAGTGAACTTCGAGTACATCAACTCGGAAGTAAACCCGGCCATGGCCAACATCGTCGGCCCGAGCGAGGCCATCGTGGTGTCGACCTTCCACATCGAACTCGATGGCGGTGGCGGCGACCTGCACGTGACCATGCCTTACTCGATGATCGAGCCGGTGCGCGAAATGCTCGATGCCGGCTTCCAGTCCGATCTCGACGACCAGGACGAGCGTTGGGTCAACGCCTTGCGCCAGGACGTGATGGACGTCGACGTACCGATCAACGCCACGGTCGCCCGTCGCCAGTTGAAGCTGCGCGACATCCTGCACATGCAGCCGGGGGATGTGATCCCGGTGGACATGCAGGAAGAACTGGTCATGCGCGCCAACGGCGTGCCGGCCTTCAAGGTCAAGATGGGCTCGCACAAGGGTAACCTTGCGCTGCAGGTTATCGAGCCGATCGAGCGTCGTTGAGGCGGCGCCACTCCCCCTATTAATTGACTCTTCTGACTGAAGAGTTGTTCGCCGAGGACAAATGATGGCTGACCACATGAATACCCAGGACGACCAGGCACTGGCTGATGAGTGGGCTGCGGCCCTGGAAGAAGCCGGTGACGCCGGCCAGGCCGATATCGACGCCTTGCTGGCCGCCGATGCGGGTCGTTCCTCGTCCAATCGCCTGCCCATGGAAGAATTCGGCAGCGTGCCGAGGAGCAACGAACCGGTGAGCCTGGAAGGCCCGAACCTGGACGTGATCCTCGACATCCCGGTGTCGATCTCCATGGAAGTCGGCAGCACCGACATCAACATCCGTAACCTGTTGCAGCTCAACCAGGGCTCGGTCATCGAGCTCGATCGCCTGGCCGGTGAACCGCTGGACGTGCTGGTCAACGGCACCCTCATCGCCCATGGCGAAGTGGTGGTGGTCAACGAGAAGTTCGGCATCCGCCTGACCGACGTGATCAGCCCAAGCGAACGCATCAAGAAGCTGCGCTGAGTGAAAAGGCTTTTGGGATTGTTCTTGGGGCTGGCGCTGGTCTTGCCCTGCAGTGTGCTGGCCGCCGAGCCTGTCGCCAATGCCGCCGCCGCGCCTGTGGCCAGCAGCGGCGTGGCCGGGCAGTTGACACAACTGGTGTTTGGTTTGTTGCTGGTGCTGGGGCTGATTTTCTTCCTCGCCTGGCTCTTGCGCCGGGTGCAACAGGCCGGGCCGGCGGGCAAGGGGCAGGTGATCGAGCTGATCGGTTCCCGCGCGCTGGGGCCCCGTGATCGCCTGATGCTGGTGCAGGTCGGCAACGAGCAGATCCTGCTCGGCCTGAGCCCGGGCACCATCACGGCGCTGCATGTGCTCAAGGAGCCGGTGCAGGTGCCGAGCGCGACCGAGAAAGCCACCCCGGAGTTCGCCCAGCGCCTGATGGAGCTGATGGGCAAGGATCAGAAGGATAAGAAGTAATGGCTGCGCTGCGCATCATCCTGACGCTGGCCCTGATGCTGGCCGCGCCGCTGGCGATCGCCGCCGATCCATTGTCGATCCCGGCCATCACGCTCGGCACCAATGCCGAGGGCGCCCAGGAATATTCGGTCAGCCTGCAGATCCTGCTGATCATGACCGCGCTGAGTTTCATCCCGGCGTTCGTCATGCTGATGACCAGTTTCACTCGCATCATCATTGTCTTCTCGATCCTGCGCCAGGCCCTGGGCTTGCAGCAGACGCCGTCGAACCAGATCCTCACCGGCATGGCGCTGTTCCTCACCCTGTTCATCATGGCGCCGGTGTTCGACCGGGTGAACCAGGATGCCTTGCAACCTTACCTCGCGGAAAAAATGACCGCCCAGGATGCCGTGGCCAAGGCCCAGGTGCCGATCAAGGACTTCATGCTGGCCCAGACGCGCACCAGTGACCTGGAGCTGTTCATGCGCCTGTCCAAGCGCACCGACATCGCCACGCCGGATCAGGCGCCGCTGACCATCCTGGTGCCGGCGTTCGTCACCTCGGAACTCAAGACCGCGTTCCAGATCGGCTTCATGATCTTCATCCCGTTCCTGATCATCGACCTGGTCGTGGCCAGCGTGCTGATGGCGATGGGCATGATGATGCTCTCGCCGCTGATCATTTCCCTGCCGTTCAAGATCATGCTGTTCGTGCTGGTCGATGGCTGGGCCCTGATCATCGGCACCCTCGCCAGCAGCTTCGGCGGTGTGTCGCCATGACGCCTGAAGTCGCCGTCGACATCTTTCGCGAAGCATTGTGGCTGACCACCCTGATGGTCGCGGTGCTGGTGATTCCGAGCCTGCTCGTGGGGCTGCTGGTGGCGATGTTCCAGGCCGCCACCCAGATCAACGAACAGACCTTGAGTTTCCTGCCGCGCCTGCTGGTGATGCTGGTGACGCTGATCGTCGCCGGCCCCTGGCTGGTGCAGACCTTCATGGAATACATCCTGCAGTTGTACGGCAGCATTCCGCAGGTCATCGGCTAGACCATGTCGTCGCTGCTGCAGCTGACCGATACCCAGATCAGCACCTGGGTGGCGACCTTCATGTTGCCGCTGTTTCGCGTCGGCGCCTTGCTGATGGTCATGCCGGTGTTTGGCACCGCCCTGGTGCCCAAGCGCATCCGCCTGTACTTCGCCCTGGCCATCACCGTGGTCATCGCCCCGGGCCTGCCGCCGATGCCGCCGGTGAATGCGCTGGACCTGAGCGGGCTGCTGCTGATTGCCGAGCAGATCCTCGTCGGCGCGATCCTGGGGTTCTCCCTGCAACTGTTCTTCCAGGCCTTCGTGGTGGCGGGGCAGATCGTCGCGATCCAGATGGGCATGGGCTTCGCCTCGATGGTCGACCCCACCAACGGCGTGTCGGTGGCAGTGATCGGACAGTTCTTCACCATGCTGGTGACGCTGCTGTTCCTCTCCATGAACGGCCACTTGGTGGTGTTCGAGGTGCTGACCGAGAGCTTCACCACGTTGCCGGTCGGTAGCGGCCTGATGGTCAACCACTACTGGGAGCTGGCCGGCAAGCTCGGCTGGGTGCTCGGCGCGGCGCTGCTGCTGGTGCTGCCGGCGATCACCGCGCTGTTGGTGGTCAACATCGCATTTGGCGTGATGACCCGGGCGGCGCCGCAACTGAACATTTTCTCCATCGGCTTCCCGCTGACCCTGGTGCTCGGCATGTTCATCCTCTGGGTCGGGCTGGCGGACATTCTCAACCAGTATCAACCGCTGGCTTCCGAGGCCCTGCAGTTTTTACGCGAACTGGCACAGGCGCGCTAAGGCATGGCTGAGAGCGAAAGCGGTCAGGACAAGACAGAAGACCCCACGGAGAAAAAGAAAAAGGACGCCCGTGAGAAAGGCGAGATCGCCCGTTCCAAGGAGCTCAATACCCTGGCGATCATGCTCGCCGGCGCCGGTGCGCTGCTGATCTTCGGGGGTGCCCTGGCCCAGGACATGATGGACCTGATGCGCCTGAATTTTTCCCTGTCCCGCGAGGTGGTGCTGGACCAGCGGGCGATGGGCACTTACCTGCTGCACTCGGGGCAGATCGCCTTGCTGGCGGTTCAACCGGTGATGATCACCTTGCTGCTGGCGGCGATCATCGGCCCGATTTCCCTTGGTGGCTGGCTGTTCTCCGCCGGCACCATGGCGCCCAAGTTCAGCCGCATGAACCCCGGTGCGGGGCTCAAGCGCATGTTCTCGGCCAAGGCCCTGACCGAACTGCTCAAGGCCTTGGCCAAGTTCTTCATCGTCCTGTTCGTGGCCCTGGCGGTGTTGACGGCGGACATCGACGACCTGCTGCGCATCGCCCACGAACCCCTGGACCGCGCCATCACCCACAGCCTGCAAGTGGTCGGCTGGAGCACCCTGTGGATGGCCTGCGGGCTGATCATCATCGCCGCCGTCGACGTGCCGATCCAGATCTGGGAAAGCATCAAGAAGCTGAAGATGACCAAGCAGGAAATCCGCGACGAGCACAAGGACCAGGAAGGGCGGCCGGAAGTCAAGCAACGGATCCGCCAGCTGCAGCGCGAAATGTCCCAGCGCCGGATGATGGCGGCGGTGCCCGATGCCGACGTGGTCATCACCAACCCGACCCACTACGCCGTGGCCCTCAAGTACGACCCGGACAAGAGCGGGGCGCCCATGCTGATCGCCAAGGGCAGCGACTTCCTGGCCCTGAAAATCCGAGAGATCGCGGCGGCCAACGAGATCCTGCTGCTGGAGTCGCCGGCGCTGGCGCGGTCGATCTACTACTCCACCGAGCTTGAACAGGAAATCCCTGGCGGCCTGTACCTCGCCGTCGCCCAGGTACTGGCCTACGTGTACCAGATTCGCCAATACCGCGCCGGCAAGGGCAAGCGCCCGGATCCGCTCAAGGACGACCTGCCGATCCCGCCGGATTTGCGTCGCGATTCCTGATAACCCCATTCAGCCAACACACAAAACCCTGTGGGAGCGGGCTTGCCCGCGAAGGTGGAGTGTCAGGCACCATCAATGCCTCTGACACACCCTCTTCGCGAGCAAGCCCGCTCCCACAGGTCTTGCGCCATGACTGAATCCGTCACTGCCCCAGCGGATCGGTATTATCCAGCGCACGACTCACTGCCAGTTCCGCCAGCATGATGATCTGCTGAAACCCCAGCATCGTATTGCGTTGCGACGTATGTTTAAAGTCGAAAAGATCGCGAAACCTCTGTCTCAATTCTCCACCAAACATCTGTCCCTTTCGTTTACCTTTGTCCCCTTCTTAGCCAATCGGGTAAAGAAATCTCTCCGCGTTCTTGCGCTTGCCTTACTGAGGTCATCACGCTTGCATGTTCTGTTCTTATTATTCTTGAGAACTCTTCTTCTGTCTGTAGTCGATTCGGTCTAGCTGGATGTGTTGTTGTCTCCAAAGAGTTCTGACGATTATGTATATCGTCAGAAGACCAATTGGACGTTCGTCTATTGGAGGTTTGTGTGTTGAGAGGGGTTGACGTTCTTGCTTCGGTAACAATTTGTGCATCGCCAACAAATGGTGCGTTGGTTGGATGTTGTATTGGGTCGATTTTTGCTTCTGGTATAATTTTTTTTGTGGAAGTGTTTTCAGTTAGCGAAAGAAGTCTGTTCGTTTTTGAGTGTGGTATTGGTAAGTTAGCAGTGAGAGGGGGCATGAGTGCGTTGGTTTTTCTGGTTGCCTTTAACCAGCGTAAAGCCAATGACCTGACCCGTAACACTATCGCAAAGTGACCTGTAGGATCTGACTCGTTAATCGGCTCTCCTGCACAATACGCATACGAATTCAATCCACCCTTGTCAAACGGACTCAAACTGTCCGGACTATTAAAGCGCATCAAAAACGGATTAAACGCTCGATACCCATTCCCTAACAAATACCAACCGGTCACTCGATCCGGCCGCTCTCCGTTGAATCCAAGGAGGGTAAATAACCCGTTCCCGGCAGGGCGGTGGCCATAGGGTGAATAGGCGATGGGTCGTTGGGGTTGATTGGTCTTGAGCGTCTGCAACACCGAGCGCTGCTGATCAGTGGTCAGGAGTGTGGTATCGAGTGAACCGCCTTCCTTTTGCTGTTGCGCCAGCAGTTGGTCGCTGTGCTGAAATACCGAATACCGGTTCGCACCCTGAATCTCGGTGGCCAGTCGGCTTTTGCAATAAAAGCGCTGGTGCTCGGGCTCGTTTGGCAGTTCGTTGCTCGTCAGGCGGTCAAGCGCATCGTAGCTATATCGACAGAGCAGGGTTTCGCGTGGGGTTGCCATGTATGGACGCCTCGAAAGGTCGAAGGACTTGCGCCGAGTATCAGCGATTATGCAACGGGCGGGTACTAGCAGAACTGATAGGTTCGCGGTTGTAAGGTCGTGCGATTGAGGCCTTCATCGAGAGTCAACCATCGGATTTGCAGTGGAGGAAAAGGGAGGAAAAGGGGGGCGTGGAAAAGTAGGCGTGGCCCTCAAGTACGACCCGGACAAGAGCGGGGCGCCCATGCTGATCGCCAAGGGCAGCGACTTCCTGGCCCTGAAAATCCGTGAAATCGCGGCTGCTAACGAGATCCTGCTGCTGGAGTCTGGATAAATAAATCAGCCCCCTTTTTTCCTCGGAATGTACGTGAAGTGAGATGTTTTGATTTCGAAACTTTTTGTTTGAAGTGCATCGGAATAGGGGTTTGTTTCTAACATCATCTCCACAAGGTAGCCGGCGGCAGCTGAACTATATGGGCGTTTTTCGAGTGGCACTCCTGGGGCAAATACATTCTTTTCAGCGTCCATCAGTCTCTTCATGGAAAAAGGTCTTTCGGCGTTTTCCTTGGGTGTGCTTTTAATGTAGTTAAAAAGTTTATATCTCGCGCCACCTACTTTTGGGGCATCTGTCAAGTTTTGCATGGCTTGCCGCTGTGTTTCAAGTGTAGAGTCTTTTAAGAATTTCAAGTCCTGTGCGGCACTCGTTGATGATAGTGTCTCTAGTTTGTTCATTTTTGCTCGTGCATTTACAGCTTGTGTTGGCGTAATGCCTGGTTTTAACGCATGCCTTGCATCAGTGCTTCCTAGTAATATGGTATTGGTTCTTGCTACAACTTTTGCTTGTGCGCGCCGTCCCAAGATAACTACGCGTGAAAGTTGGCGGAGGATAGATACATGTCCATTTTGGTCGTATCGATTTACAGGGTCCCCCAGACAATACGCATACGAATTAAATCCGCCCTTGCCAAATGGGCTCCAACTATCCGGACTATTAAATCGCATCAAAACCGGATTAAACGCCCGATACCCATTCCCTAAAAAATACCACCCGGTGACCCCATCCAGCCATTCACCATTGAACCCAGGCAGGCTGAGTAAACCGTTCCCTGCAGGGCGGTGGCCATAGGGTGTATAGGCGATGGCCCGTTGTGGTTGATTGGTGTTGAGCGTATGCAAAACCGAGCGCTGCTGATCAGTGGTCAGGGGCGTGGTATCGAGTGAACCGCCTGCCTTCTGCTGTTGCGCCAGTAGTTGGTCGCCGTGCTGAAACGCCGAATACCGGTTCGCGCCCTGGATCTCCGTGGTCAGTCGGCTTTTGAAATAAAAGCGTTGGTGCTCGGGCTCGTTTGGCAGTTCGTTGCTCGTCAACCGGTCAAGCGCATCGTAGCTATATCGACAGAGCAGGGTTTCGCGTGGGGTTGCCA
>NZ_JAXDEQ010000072.1:0-12845 GCF_035065025.1 Pseudomonas sp. YuFO8
CCTGGCCAACGCCTGCACGGTGCAGTATTACCCCGCACACATACGTTCTACGGGGCTGGGTTGGGCGATGGGCATCGGGCGCACCGGCGCCATCATCGGTCCCTTGCTGGGCGGCGCGCTGCACGCCTCGACACTGCCGTTGCAGGCGAGTTTTCTCATCTTCGCTGTACCGGGGCTGATAGGGGCGATCGCTATTTTGGTGTTTCTCATACAGAGCGCTTCCAGCCGTCAGGCCGCTTCATCCCGGAAAACCGTGTCGCAATAACGATGACTGAAACAGGCGAACTCCAGAAGGGGCTCGTTTGGCCAATGATTGCTCGTGTACAAAAGTAATATTCATACCCGTGATGAAATGTATGGCATTTGCGGTATTTATCAATAGCGCTCGGATAGCGATGATCTGGCTACACCAATAACAATCAGCCTCATGGGTAACTTGCTATGCGTACTTCTCAATCCAAACTGCAAATCGGCATTGTTGGCGGCGGTATTGCCGGCGTGGCCCTGGCCCTGGACCTGTGCCGTCATTCCCACCTGAGCGTGCAGCTGTTCGAAGCCGCGCCTGCCTTTGGCGAGGTCGGCGCAGGAGTCTCCTTCGGTGCCAATGCCGTTCGTGCCATCGCGGGACTGGGTATTGCCGAACCCTACCGCAAGATTGCCGACCAGACCCAGGACCCCTGGCAGGACATCTGGTTCGAATGGCGTCGGGGTGAAGATGCCGGTTATCTGGGCGCCAGCCTGGCCGAAGGGGTAGGGCAGTCGTCGGTACACCGTGCCGACTTCCTCGACGCCCTGGCCAGCCAGTTGCCCGAAGGGATCGCCCGGTTCGGCAAACGCGCCGTCAGCGTGGAGCAGGATGGCGACCAGGCCCGTGTACTGTTCACCGACGGCACTGAGCATCGCTGCGACCTGTTGATCGCCGCGGACGGCATCAAGTCTTCCATTCGTGATCATGTGCTCAACGGTCTTGGCCAACCGCTGGTGGCGCCGCGTTTCAGCGGTACCTGCGCCTACCGTGGGATGATCGACAGCGAACAGCTGCGTGCGGCGTACCGGGCGCGCGGTGTCGATGAGCACTTGATCGATGTCCCGCAGATGTACCTGGGACTGGATGCCCATATCCTCACATTCCCGGTCAAACAAGGCCGCCTAATCAACGTCGTGGCCTTCATTTCCGATCGCAGCCGCCCTGACCCGACCTGGCCAAGCGATGCCCCGTGGGTGCGCAATGCCAGCCAGGAAGAAATGCTCTCTGCCTTCAGTCATTGGGGAGACGCTGCCCGGGTGCTGCTCGAATGCATTCCGGCACCGACCCTTTGGGCGCTGCATGAACTCGATGAGTTGCCTTGCTACGTGCATGGCCGCGTAGGGCTGATCGGCGATGCCGCGCACGCCATGTTGCCGCACCAGGGCGCTGGCGCTGGCCAGGGCCTGGAAGACGCCTGGCTGCTGGCGAGGCTGCTGGCCGATCCGCAGGTTCTGGGCAGCCAGCCACAAGCGGTGCTCGCGACTTACGACGCCATCCGTCGTCCCCGTGCCTGCCGCGTGCAGCGCACCTCCTGGGAAGCCGGGGAGCTGTATGAAATGCGTGACCCAGCGGTAGCCGATGACGAACAACTGCTGGGCAAGACCCTCGCCGAGCGGTTCGACTGGCTGTGGAACCACGACATGCAGGCCGACCTTCAAGAGGCTCGTGACCAGTTGGGTTGGCGCGCCCTCGCCTAATCATTTAAACCGAGAAGCACGGAGAGTGCCTCCAGAGGCTCTCTTCGTTCGGAAATACCAATAAGATCAGGTGAATCAAGATGACAGTTAAAATCTCTCAACTGCCGCAATTGCAGCAATTCTTCCGCGAAGCCTCGGGACTGGACAACAGCGAAGGCGATCCACGCCGCAAGCAAATCGTCTTACGTTTGCTGCAGGAAGTCGCCCGAGTGATCGAGGATTTGCAGATCAGCGACGATGAGTTTTGGGGGGCGGTGGACTATGTCAACCGCCTGGGTGCCAAAAACGAAGCCGGTTTGCTGGTCGCTGGACTTGGCATCGAACACTTCCTTGATCTGCTGGCGGATGCCAAGGATGCCGAGGCAGGCCGGACCGGCGGCACACCGCGGACGATTGAAGGTCCGTTGTACGTAGCAGGCGCCCCACTGTGTGAGTACCAAACCCGAATGGATGATGGGAGCGAGGACGGCACAGCAACGGTGATGTTCCTGGAGGGCCGCGTAACCGATTTGAACGGTCAGCCGATCGCCGGAGCCACCGTGGACTTGTGGCAAGCCAACACCCAGGGCAACTACTCATACTTCGACAAGAGCCAGTCCGATTTCAACTTGCGTCGGCGGATTCTCACCGACGCCAATGGTTGCTACCGGGCTCGCAGCATCGTGCCTTCGGGGTACGGTTGCGATCCAGCCGGCCCGACCCAGGAATGCCTCGATCAGTTAGGCCGCCACGGGCAGCGCCCGGCGCATATCCACTTCTTCATTTCCGCCCCCGGGCATGAACACCTGACCACGCAGATCAACCTGTCCAATGACAAGTACCTGTGGGACGACTTCGCCTATGCGACACGCGATGGGCTGATCGGCGAAGTCAGTTTCGTCGATGACGAGGAACGGGCCGCATCCATGGGCGTAACAGGGCGTTTTGCCGAGATGACCTTCAATTTCAGCCTGCGTCCGGCCGCGAGCGAAGAAGGCACCCAACGCAGCCAACGCCCGCGAGCGTTGCAGTCTGCCTGACAAACCGACGTTTTTTCTCGGCTTCGACGAACCACTTCAAGGAGACCACGATGTCCCGGACCGATGCACAATCGATGAACATCCGTGCCGCAGTGCTGCGCACCTCGGGAGCCCCATTACAGATTGAGGATGTCTTGCTCGAGGCGCCTCGACCTACAGAAGTGCGCGTCCGTGTGGTCGCCACAGGCGTTTGCCACACGGACATGGTGGTGCGGGACCAGCTTTTCCCGACACCACTGCCGATCATCCTCGGCCATGAAGGCGCGGGTGTCGTGGATGCGGTCGGTTCCGCTGTCACCACGGTGCAACCAGGCGATCACGTGGTGATGACGTACATGTCATGCGGCCTTTGCCTGCCCTGCGAAACGGGGCACCCGGCACATTGTACACACATGCACCCGCTGAACTTCGGTGGCGGTCGTCTCGATGGCAGTACCTCCGCTTGCGCTTGTGGCAGCGACCACGCCATCCATGACCATTTCTTCGGCCAATCCTCGTTTTCCACTTACACGATCGCCAATGAGCGCAACGTGGTCAAAGTCGCCAAGCAGGCGCCTCTGGAGCTGTTGGGGCCTCTGGGTTGCGGCATCCAGACGGGCGCGGGGTCGGTTCTCAATGCACTCAAGGTTGAGGCCGGATCGAGCTTCGCCGCCTTTGGCGCGGGTGCGGTCGGCTTGGCGGCGGTCATGGCGGCGAAGGTCGCTGGCGCTACGACCATTATTGCAGTGGACATCACCCCGAGTCGGCTGGATCTGGCACGCGAACTGGGGGCTACCCATGTCATCAACAGCCGTGAAGAGGATCCGGTTCAACGTATCCAGGCCATCACTCAGGGCGGGGTCAACTACAGCCTTGAGTGCTCCGGTCGTTCTGAGGTTCTGCGCCAGGCGATCGACGCACTCACCACGCTTGGCACCTGTGGCATCGTCGGCGCAACCAAAGTCGGCACCGAGGTTGCCTTCAATATCAACGACGTGATGATTCCCGGCAAACGGATCATGGGCATCGTCCAGGGCGATGTCGTTGCAAATGCCTTTATTCCGAAGCTGGTTGATCTCTATCTGCAGGGCCGATTCCCCTTCGACAAGCTTTGCAAGTTTTACCCGTTCGAAGAGGTGAACCAGGCGATGGCGGATAGCGAGCGCGGTATCACCATCAAACCGATTCTGCGCATGCCAGTCTCTGCTTCGGTCTGACTATTTCGATTCCAAAGGAACCCGCAATGACCGTTCAACTCGTGATAGACAATCAAAAACTCGACGCCTCCAATGGCAAGACCTTCCAGCGTGTCGATCCGCTCAGCGCCGCGATCGTCAGCGTAGGCGCAGCCTGCAGCGTCGAGGACGCCATCCGTGCCGCCGAATCTTCCCAGCGCGCTTTTGGGACGTGGTCCAGAACCGGCCCGACCGAGCGCCGGCGCATTCTGCTGGCGGCGGCCGATGCCCTGGAAGGGAAAATGTCGCAGTTCTGCTCGGTCATGGCCGAAGAGATTGGCGCCTCGCAATTGTGGGCACAATTCAACGTGGGCGCATCGGCCAACCTGTTGCGTGAAGCCGCGGCCCTGACCACACAAATCAAAGGCGAAACCATTCCTACCGACAAGCCAGGCGCACTGTCGATGACGTTGCGTCAACCGGTGGGCGCGGTACTGAGCATCGTGCCCTGGAACGGGCCGGTCATCCTTGGCGCACGCGCCATTGCCTACCCGTTGGCGTGCGGCAACACGGTGATCTTCAAGGGTTCGGAAAGCAGCCCTCGTACCCATGCATTGCTGGCCGAAGCGTTCTACGATGCCGGCCTGCCTGCGGGTGTCCTGAATTTTCTGATCAGCGCACCCGAGGACGCCTCCGCCGTGACAGAAGCGTTGGTCGCCCATGACATCGTACGTCGAGTAAATTTCACTGGTTCGACCAAGGTCGGTCGCATGATCGCCCAGACCTGCGCCAGCCATCTCAAGCGCTGCCTTCTGGAACTGGGTGGCAAAGCCCCTTTCATCGTCCTGGAGGACGCGGACATCGACGGTGCCGTCAACGCCGCGGTTTTCGGCGCATTCCTCTACCAGGGGCAAATCTGCATGTCGACCGAGCGTTTTGTGGTCGATGAAGCGGTTGCCGACTCGTTCGTCTCCCGCTTCGCGCAGCGCGTACGCTCGCTGGAAACCGGCGTGCCATCAACGACGCCAGGCTGCGTGATTGGCCCGATGATCGGCCAGGGCTCGGTACAACGGATCAACCATCTGCTCGACGACGCCATTGGTAAGGGCGCTGACATCGTGGCAGGCGGCCTGGCGGAAAACGCCCTGATGGGGCCGACACTGGTGGATCGGGTGACCCGTGAGATGTCGATCTACGACGAAGAGACCTTTGGCCCGGTGACAACCATCGTCCGGGTCAAAGGCGCCGAGCAGGCGCTGCAGGTGGCCAACGACACCGCCTACGGTCTTTCCTCCTCGATATTCAGTCGTGATGTCACGCGGGCATTGGAATTGGCGAGCCGACTGGATGCCGGCTGCGTTCACATCAATGGCGCCACCGTGCAAAACGAACCCCAGGCCCCCTACGGTGGAATGAAAAAGAGCGGCTACGGACGCTTCGATGGCAGTGCAGTCATCGAGGAGTTTACCGAGGTCAAGTGGGTCACCGTTGAGCCCTCCAACCAGCCTTATCCGTTCTAAGTTAGAAACCGGCGCGTTACGCGCCGGTTTTTTTTGGCATTCGATTACAAATCGCTACTGCTTTTGCGGGTCGAACTGCTTGTCCCTGATAAACAGCGCCGGAATCACGCCACAGATCAAGTAGGCCGCGCCCATGACCAGAAAGCCCACGCCGATCGAGCCATGGGAGGCGAGGAACCCGATGGCGGCCGGAGCAATGGCTGCACCCAGGCGCCCGATATTGTAGGCGCCACCTACGGCAGACCCACGAAACTTGGCCTCGAAGCTTTCGGTCATGTACGTGGCGTTCACACCGTAGGGAATACCGTACAAAAAGCCGAACACCACCAGCATCCACAGTATGTTTTCCTGGCTTTGGAACAGCACGATCACCGGCAGGAACACTGCGGTCCCCAGGGCGCCAAAGGCGAACACGCTACGACGTCCGACCCGATCAGCCGCCAGGCCCGCCAGAATCTTGCCGAGGATCATGGCGGTGTAGGTGCCGACCATGTAGCCGGTCATGGATTTGAGGTTCAGGCCCAGTTCGCTTTCCAGGTAAGTCGGCATCCAGTTATTCACACCGTAATAACCGAACTGCAGGAACCCGGCAGTCAGGGCCCAGAAGATAAACATCCGACTCGCCTGCCGATCACTAAAGATCAGTTTGTACATGCTTTCGCGCTTTTCGGAGACGGGCTTGTGGATGCCCGTGATTTTTTTCCTGGCGCGCTCGGCCTGGGCGTTGATCCAGGCTTGTGGCTCCGGCACGAAACGTTGCATCACCACCGCCAGGATCACCGGGATGATCGCGATGTAGAAAAGCCAACGCCAGCCATGGCTCGGCAGTATCCAGCCCGCCAGCAGCGTCGCGACGATATACCCCACGGACCAGCCTGCCTGCAAAGTGCCGAGTACAGTTGTGCGGTAGCGGGTGGGCACATATTCGGACATCAACGTGTTGCAAGCCACGTACAGTGCGCCGATCCCCAGGGAGGCCACGAAACGGGTGATCGCAAACTGCCAATAGCTATGCGTCAGGCCCAGCACAGCGGTGCCGACGGAAAACAGAACGATACTCCAGACGACGGTTTTCACTCGGCCGAAACGATCGCAGGCCCAGCCACCGTAGATGCCACCGATGGCCATCCCGGCCAGGGTGAAACTGCCCAGGCTCCCGGCCTCAACGTTGCTCAGGCCGAACTCGGCCTTGAGGCTGCCGAGGCTGTAGGAAAGCAGCATCAGGTCGGCACCGTCGATCAGCAATCCAAGAAAACAGAAGATGAAGACCAGCACCCAGGTACCGGTTTTGGCGTGCGTAGTCACGCTCGCCTGAGCTGCAGCGTCCATGGTGTTACCTTTTTGTATTTATTGGAGGAGGGCACTTGAATCGGACATTGAAGGCCCGTGATCTCAGCCTTGAGCGTCGCGGATCATGTTGCGGGCGATGACTATCTGCTGGATCTGGGTCGTGCCTTCGTAGATGCGGAACAGGCGGACATCGCGATAGAAGCGCTCGATGGCGTATTCGCTCACGTAGCCGGCGCCACCATGAATCTGCACGCAACGATCGGCGACGCGTCCGCACATCTCAGTGGAGAACATCTTGGCGCAGGAGGCTTCAGTACTGACGTTGCGTCCTTCGTCGCGCTTACGTGCGGCATCGAGCACCATGCAGCGACTTGCATAGATCTCCGCCTTGCTGTCGGCGAGCATGGCCTGGATCAGTTGGAATTCGGCAATGGGTTGGCCGAACTGTTTGCGCTCCAAGGCGTAGTGCAGGGCATCGTCGAGCATCCGCTCGGCGGCGCCGACACTCAGTGCCGCAATGTGCAGGCGACCCTTGTCGAGGACTTTCATGGCGGTCTTGAATCCCACCCCTTCGACGCCGCCAATCAGCTGGCTGGCAGGTACCCGCGCATTCTCGAAAATCACGTCGCAGGTATGTGCACCCTTGTGACCCATCTTGTGGTCGGGTTTGCCCAGGGAAACACCCGGCGTGCCACGCTCGACAATGAACGCACTGATCCCGCCGGCGCCCTTGATCTCGGCACTGGTGCGCGCCATGACCGTGTAGATGCCGGCGTGCGGCGCGTTGGTGATGAAGCGTTTGGTGCCATTGAGGATGTAGCTGTCGCCGTCGCGCACGGCGGTGGTTTTCAGCGAGGCGGCGTCCGAGCCAGCGTCTGGTTCAGTCAGGCAGAAGGCGCTGAGCAGCTCGCCACTGGCCAGTTTTGGCAGGTAGTGATGCTTCTGCTCTTCCGTGCCGTCCAGGAGGATACCGATGGAGCCGATCCCATTGTTGGTGCCAATGTAGGAGCGAAACGCCGGTGAAGTGCGGCCCAGCTCGAAGGCGATATTCACCTCTTCTTCCATCGTGACGCCCAGGCCACCGAACTCTTCCGGCAGCGTCAGGCCAAACAGGCCCATATCCCGCATCTGTTCGACGATGTCCTGGGGGATGGCATCACTGTCAGCCACCTCGTTTTCACGGGGAATCAGCACTTCGCTGACGAACTGACGAAGGGAATCCAGCAGAATCTGCAGGGTTTCGGTATCACGGATCATGTGCGCTCCTGAGGCTCGCCAGCGAGCCGGTTTTTTAGAGCGCCGTTACTCCGATGCGTCAGCGAGCAGCGGCGCCAATGTTGTTGACCATGTTGATCAGGCGAGGCCCGATATTGTCCATGAGCTGTTCACGGGGTAGCTGAAAGCTCGGTCCACCGCAGTTGAAGGTCAGTAACCCGTACTGTGGGTGCAGCAATGGCACGGCAACGGAGTTGACGTCGCGGTGCCACTCACCGATCGACAGGCAGAAGCCGTAGTCGGCGAAATCCCTGAACGCTTTGTCCAATCCCTTGCGGATGGTTGGCCACTGTTCCGATTCGCGCTGGCGAATATGGTCGAGCAGAAACTCCCGTTCGGTCTCCGGCATTGCCGCAAGGCAGGCTCGACCCACCGAACTCTGTGCCAGCGGCAAGTAACTGCCGATCTGTCGACGCATGGTCATGTTGCCCTGACCCTGGACCACATCCAGGTACACCATCTGCAGACGATCGCGGGCGGCCATGGCGACGGCCGCCTGAGCGTGATTGGCCAACTCTTCCATCAAGGGATGCGCCACCGAGCGAATCGACAGATTCGACAACATGGCGTAACCGAAACCCAAGACACCTACGTCCAGCTGATACTTTCCCGAATGCACTTCACGCTTGAGGCAGCCCAGGCGCATCAGCGTGTTGGTAAGACGCGTCACGGTCGGTTTGGGCAGGCCGGTCATTCGCGCCAGATCCTGATTGCCGAGCACGTTGTCGCGAGGGGTGAAACACCTCATCAACTCAAGTCCGCGTGCCAACGCCGTTACGAACTGGCCACCGCTTTCGTCTTCGCTCAGCGCGCTGGCGGGATCAAGCATGCCCATCTTCAGCAAGCCTGTTTCATCCGCTCCCCTGGACTTGTTCACGGCCTGGTCATCTGCCTTGTTGCGACCCATGGTAGAACCTCACTTTCGAAAAATGCAAGAAAATAAAATACAGTTTCGCCTGGCGAAATTGTATTTGTTGCACTGAGAAAAACCAACTTGTTTCTTTCGTGCGCGCAAGGCCTTGTAAATAAGTGGTTATAAGAGATTTATTGGTTTTTCTGTTTACATAATTTTAGAAGGCTATCTATGATTGAACGTAATTACGGTATTCAGTTTCGTATAGTGAAACAACACAAGAGGTGGCTATGGACTCCCGACTCCACGCTGTAGTGGATCTGCACATTCGCGATGATGCCGTTGCTGTCGTACAGATCCAGCGGCCCGACGCCAGGAACGCTCTCAACGGTGCAGTGCGCGAACAGCTGGCAACAATCTTTCGCTCTCTGGCCGGCAATGTGCAGGTGCGCGCGATCGTCCTCACCGGTGGTGAGCAGTGCTTTGTCGCCGGCGCCGACATCCGCGAGTTCGCCGAGGCCAGCCCGATCGAAATGTATCGCCGCCACACGGAGATCCTGTGGGAGGCCATCGCTCGTTGCCCCAAGCCCGTGATCGCCGCGGTGAATGGTTTTGCACTGGGCGGAGGCTGCGAATTGGCGATGCACTGCGACATCATCGTTGCTGGGCAATCAGCACGTTTCGGTCAGCCGGAGGTCAAGCTGGGCCTCATGCCGGGCGCCGGTGGCACCCAGCGCCTGATTCGCGCCGTCGGCAAGTTCCAGGCGATGCGTATCGCCCTGACGGGGTGTCTGGTCCCGGCTCTAGAAGCGCTGGCCATGGGCATGGTCAGCGAGGTGGTGAGTGACGAGCGCACGGTGCCGCGAGCACTTGAACTGGCAGCTGAAATAGCCGCCTTGCCACCATTGGCCGTAGCGCAGATCAAGGAAGTCATGCTGCTGGGTGCCGACTTGCCCCTGGACAGCGCTCTGGCATTGGAGCGCAAGGCGTTTCAGCTGCTGTTCGATTCCAGGGATCAGAAAGAGGGTGCCAGTGCCTTCCTTGAAAAACGCCAAGCCACCTTCTCGGGAGAGTGATCCATGACACGTGAGATCAATCATATCGCGGTTGTCGGGGCGGGCATCATGGGCACCGGCATCGCCCAGATTGCAGCCCAGGCCGGTATTCAGGTCCTGCTGTTCGATAACCGCGAAGGCGCTGCCCAGTCTGCTCGGGATAACCTTGGACAGACGCTGGACAAGCTGGTGGGCAAGGGCAAGGTCCTTGCCGCAGACGCGCAGGCCACGCTCGATCGCCTGCGCGTAGCGACCACCCTGGTCGAGCTCAAGGATGTCGACCTGATCATCGAAGCGATTATCGAACGCCTTGATGCCAAGCAGGCCTTGCTCGCACAACTGGAAGCGGTCGTCGCTGACGATTGCATCCTGGCAACCAATACCTCGTCGCTGTCAGTCACCAGCATCGCGCGGGAATGTCGGCGTCCCGAACGCGTGGCCGGGTTTCATTTCTTCAACCCGGTGCCACTGATGAAAGTCGTTGAAGTCATCGATGGCCTGGCCAGTGATCCGCACGTGGGTGATCGCTTGCAGGCCTTGGCATCGCGCATGGGCCATCGTGGCATTCGGGCCAAGGATACCCCCGGTTTCATCATCAACCATGCGGGACGTGCCTACAGCACCGAAGCGCTGCAAATTCTCAAGGAGGGTGTGACTGAGCCCGCCGAAATCGACCGCATCCTGCGCGAAGGCCTGGGTTTTCGCATGGGGCCGCTGGAGCTGTTTGACCTTACGGCCCTGGATGTCTCACATCCGGTGATCGAGTCGATCTACAACCAGTTTTACCAGGAGCCTCGATATCGCCCGGCAGCGCTGACTCGGCAGATGCTTGAGGCCGGGTACGTCGGTCGCAAGGTCGGGCGTGGCTTTTACCGATACGCCAACGGCCAAATGATTGATGCGCCCCAACCGCAGCCAGTGCCGGTGGTGGAGACTCTCCCGTCGGTATGGCTGGGTACCGAGACCGAGGCCGATCGTGTCAACCTGAGCGCTTTGCTTGAGCAGTTAGGCGCAAAGGTAGAGCAGGGCGCCACGCCGTCCAGCGAAGCGCTCTGCTTGCTGGCGCCCTATGGCCTGGATGCCACCAGTGCCGTGGAACGCTTTGCCACCGACCCGACGCGCACGGTCTGCATCGACCCGCTGCTCGACAGCGCTCGCTACCGTACATTGATGCTGAACCCGGCCACTCGAGTCGACATGCGCAATGCCGCACATGCGTTGCTGGCTCGCGATGGCGTCGGCGTCAGCGTGATCAACGACAGTGTCGGCTTCGTCGCTCAGCGTGTGCTGGCCATGATCGTCAACCTGGCCGGCGATATCGTCCAACAGGGCATCGCCAGCGTCGAAGACCTGGATGAAGGTGTTCGCCGGGGGCTGGGTTATCCGCAGGGGCCGCTGGCCTGGGGCGACAGCGTTGGCAGCAAACGCTTGCTGACCATCCTGCAGCGCATGAGCGAATTGACCGGGGATCCGCGCTACCGGCCGGGCGCTTGGCTGCGCCGACGCGCGACCCTCGGACTGTCGCTGTGCCATGGCGAATGCACACAAACAAAGGTGGTGTGAAATGGGTGCTTTGACTGGATACCGCGTGCTCGACTTGAGTCGTGTACTGGCCGGGCCCTGGTGCGGCCAGACCCTGGCCGACCTGGGAGCCGAAGTCATCAAGGTTGAACGACCGGGGGCAGGTGACGACACCCGTGGCTGGGGGCCGCCATGGATGAAGGGCCAGCATGATGAGGCAACACACGAAGCCTCCTATTACCAATCGACCAACCGCGGCAAGTTATCGGTGGCGCTGAACCTGGCGAGCGCCGAAGGCCAGGAGCTGGTGCGCGCGCTGGCTACCGATTGCGATGTGCTGATTGAAAACTACAAGGCGGGATCACTGGCCAAATACGGCCTGGATTATGCCTCTTTGTCCCAGCTCAATCCGCGGCTGGTGTATTGCTCGGTAACCGGTTTCGGGCAGACCGGGCCGCGGGCGGCGGAGCCGGGTTATGACTTCATCATCCAGGGCATCGGCGGACTGATGAGCATCACCGGCGAACGTGACGACCTGCCCGGTGGCGGGCCGCAAAAAGTCGGCGTGGCGTTCTCCGACCTGATGACAGGGCTCTACTCGACGGTCGCTATTCAGGCTGCATTGCTCAGTCGCGAGAAGACCGGCGTCGGTCAGCACATCGATATGGCGCTGCTCGACGTTCAGGTCGCCACGCTGTGCAACCAGAGCCAGAACTACCTGGCATCCGGTAAATCACCAGGCCGTTACGGTAATGCCCACGCCAACATCGTGCCGTATCAGGTATTCCGCGCCAGTGATCAGGATTTCGTTGTTGCCTGCGGTAACGACTCCCAGTTCGTTGCATTGTGCGAGGCTATCGGTCTGGCGGACCTTCCTTCAGAGCCTCGCTTTGCGCGCAATGCCGACAGAGTGACGAATCGGGAGGCGCTCATCGAGATGCTTGCGCAGCATTTTCTCGGCGCCACCGCCGATGAATGGGTGCGACGAATTCACCCGCAAGGCGTACCGATAGGTGTGATCAACAGTATTGCCCAGGCGCTGGATGAGCCGCAGGTGAAGGCGCGCAATATGCTGGTGAATATCCCCCATCCGCTAAAGGCGGATTTCGTTACGGTAGGCAGCCCCATCAAGTTATCCGGCACGCCGGTGGAGTATCTGCGCCCGGCACCGATGCTGGGTGAGCATACCGATGAAGTCCTCAAGCGTCAGTTGGGACTGGACGATGAGCGCCTGGCCGAGTTGAAGGCGCGCGGTGTCATCGAGCAACTGGGCGAACGCTGATATGTATGACCTCGCACGCCACCTGAGCTGCCGGGGCAATTTTTACCATTGGAGCCTGTTATGAAAGTCCTCGTAGCCATCAAGCGCGTGGTCGACTACAACGTGAAAGTTCGCGTCAAGGCGGACAATTCCGGCGTCGATCTTGCCAACG
>NZ_JAXDEQ010000073.1:0-11079 GCF_035065025.1 Pseudomonas sp. YuFO8
CCATGACCGAATCAAGGCGAAACTCGGCGGACTGAGTCCTGTGGAATACAGAACCCGATCCGTTGGCTAGCGACAAAGACCGTCCAACATTTGGGGGTCAGTTCACGCCCGCGTCGACCACAAAGCAACGCCTTGCGCAAACCCGTGTAGCGAAGAGGCCCGCAAACTCGACGCAATATTCAAGGACGCCTTCGCCGGCAAGCCGGCTCCTACAGGTCCGTGTCGACCACAAAACAACGCCTTGGGCAAACCCGTGTAGGAGCTGGCTTGCCAGCGAAGAGGCCCGCAAGCTCGACGCAATATTCGAAGACGCCTTCGCCGGCAAGCCGGCTCCTACAGGTCCGCGTAGACTACAAAGCAACGCCTTGCGCAAACCCGTGTAGGAGCTGGCTTGCCAGCGAAGAGGCCCGCAAGCCCGATGCAATATTCGAAGGCGCCTTCGCCGGCAAGCCGGCTCCTACACGCCTAGCGCCCTTCTCTGCTTAGTCGGCAGCTGATCCGGCGCAGTCATCAGGCCGAGGGCAAGCTCCGCCACCCGCTCGGCCGCCGGTACGACACTGTGAATCTTGCCCACCCCCTGCCCCGCATACAGCGACAGTTTCTGCGCCATTCGCGGCTTGTCGATCGCCCGGGCGCCGCCACCGATCAGGCGCAGCAGGTTCCATTTGTCCCGATTGGGAATCACCCGGTGCGGCGTGCCGTAGGTCCAGCCGAACGAATAACCGGTGCGGTACTCGGTGTCATCGGTGGTTGCCTCGACAATCTTCTGTTTGTAGAGCGGATGGGCGTTCGACTCATCGGTGGCAATGAACGCCGTACCCACTACCACCCCCGATGCACCGAGCGACATCAGTGCGCGCACATCGTCGCCCTGGGCGATACCGCCTGCCGCCAATACCGGCCGCCCCTCGGCGACCGCCAGGATCGAGGTCAACAACGGCATGATGCCGATCGTGCCGCGATTGAGGTGCCCGCCACTTTCACTGCCCTGGGCAATGATGATGTCCGCCCCCTGGGCGATGGCGTTGCGAGCCAGCTCCACCGAGCCCGCCTGCACCATGACCAGCAGCCCGGCATCTTTCGCCCGGGCAATCATGTCGGCGGCGTACTTCTCGGCATAAAACAGCGACAGCAGTTTGGGCTTTTCCTTGAGGATCACCTGGAATTGCGCTTCAAAGACCTCGGGGCCGCCAAACTGCGGCACCAGGTTCACGCCGAAGGGCCGGTCGGTCAGCGCCCGTGTTTCCTCGATCCAGCGGCGCAAGGCCAGGGGCGGCAGGCGCAAGCCGCCGATGACGCCCATGCCCCCGGCATTGGCCACTGCCGCGACCAGTTGCGGGCCGGAAATGGCGGCCATGCCGCCGAGGAAAATCGGGTATTTCACTCCGCAGAGCCGGGTGATGAGGTTACCCGCGAAATCGATTCTGTCCTGGTTCATGGCTCACAGCTCCACATGTTTTCCAAGCATCCGCTTGAGCGTGTTGTTCTTCAGGAGAAAGTGATTCTTCAGCGCGCCGAAGACATGCAGCGCGAGACCGGCGAGGAACGCCGAGGCGCCGATGTCGAACAGCACATCGACGACATGCTTCAAGGTCGGGTTGGCCGGCAGCAGCGCCGGAATCCACATTCCGCCGGGCAGTTGCAGCACCTCGCCGGCGGCGGCGCGGGAAGCCCAGACCGCAATCGGCAGCAGCACCATCGCCAGGGCCAGCGCGACCGCCACCGAGCGGCTGACGATCACTTCGATGGGGTTCGGCGTGCCCACCGGCAGCGGATGGTAGGACGTGATCCGTGCCCAGAATCGATAGATCGAGACGAGGAACAGGATCAGGCCCAGCAGGTTTTGCACCCGGCCGAGTGGCTGTTGCAGTGCCGCGCTGGAGACCTGGTCGATCAGCAGTTGCAGCGCGAAAATCGCCAGCAGTGAACACGCCACGATCCAGTGCGTTACGACGGTGACAGGTGAAAATCTCAGGCCATTGTCTTTGAGTTGCATGACAGGCTCCTCTTGCAAAAGACGCACATCAAAAAGGTGGAGGATCAGTGACTGACCGCCTGTGCGGCCCCGAGCCCGGTCTGGGCGCGGATCAATTGATCGTCGAAACGCTCGCGCTCGAGCACCGCGCCCTGGCTGCGATCCGTCACCGAGCCCAGCCAGGTAAAGAGGAACGCCACGTTCATCGAGATGATCGCCGGGTAGTCATAGGGGAAGATCGCCTCGGCATTGCCCAGCACCTTGACCCACACCGCCGGCGAGAGCACCACCAGGCCGACGGCACTCACCAGCCCGGCAATGCCGCCGATCAATGCGCCCCGGGTAGTCAGCCCTTTCCAGTACATCGAAAGCACCAGGATCGGAAAGTTGACCGAAGCCGCCACGCCGAAGGTCAGCGCCACCAGGAAGGCGATGTTCTGGTCCTTGAACAGGATGCCCAGCACCACCGCGACGATGCCGATGCCGACCGAGGCGATCCGCGATACGCGGCGCTCGTCCCGGGCCTCGGCTTTGCCCTTCTTGACGACCATCACATAGAGGTCATGGGAGATCGCCGAGGTGCCGGCCATGGTCAGGCCGGACACCACCGCCAGGATCGTCGCAAACGCCACCGCCGAGATGAAGCCGAGCAGCAGGTCGCCACCCACGGCCTTGGCCAGGTGCATCACCGGCATGTTGCCGCCACCGATGAGCTTGCCGCCGACGATGCCGGACTCGTAGAAGGCCGGGTCCTGGCCGACGATCACGATGGCGGCCAGGCCCAGCACCGCCACGATCAGGTAGAAAAAACCGATGAAGCCCGTGGCGACGAACACCGATTTACGCGCTTGCCTGGCGTCCGGCACGGTAAAGAAGCGCATGAGGATGTGTGGCAATCCCGCCGTGCCAAACACCAGTCCCAGTGACAGCGAGATCAGCGACAGCGGGTCGGCCACCAGTTTGCTCGGCAGCAGGATCCGCTCGCCATCGTGGTGCGCGGCCACGGCTTGCTCGAACAACAGGTCGAAGGAAAAACCGAACTTGCTCAGCGCCAGGATCGCGAGCAAGGTGCCGCCCACCAGTAGCAACCCGGCCTTGATGATCTGCACCCAAGTGGTGGCGACCATGCCGCCGAAGGTGACGTAGACCGCCATCAACAGGCCCACGGCAATCACCGCGTAATTGTAGGGCAAGCCGAACAACAGCTGGATCAACTGCCCCGCCCCCACCATCTGCACCACCAGGTAAAAGCACACCACCGTCAGCGAACCGAAGGCCGTCAGGGTGCGGATGCGATTCTGATCGAGGCGGTAGGAAGCGATGTCGGAGATGGTGATGCGCCCCAGGTTGCGGATGCGCTCGGCAAACAGGAACAGCAACAGCGGCCAGGCGACAAAGAAGCTGATCGAGTACAGCACACCATCGAAGCCGTTGAAGAAGATCATGCTGGTGACCCCCAGCAACGCCGCCGCCGACATGTAGTCCCCGGCCAGTGCCAGGCCGTTCTGGAAACCGCTGATGCCGCCACCGGCCGTGTAGAAATCATCCATCGACCGGGTCTTGTTGGCGGCCCAGTACGTGATGCCCAGGGTCGTGACGACGAAGACCAGGAACATGCCGATCGCGGTGATGTTGATCGGTTGTTTCTCGACGTTCTGCAAAACATCCCCGGCCAAAACGCTGGTGGCGACTGCACCGAGCAGCGTGCCGAGGATCAAGTGGATGCGTTTCATACGATGCCCCCCGCGCGAATCTGCGCGGTCAGTTCATCGAACTCACCGTTGGCACGCAGGATGTAGAGACCGGTGAACAGCCAGGCGCCGAGGATGAACACCACACCCAATGGCCAACCGATATTGATGATGCTGGTCGCCGACAGCTTCGTTGCCAGCAGCTGGGGCGCGAAGGCGGCGACGAGGATGAACGTGAAATACGGGACAAGGGTTGCAGCGGTAAGACTCGCGACGAACGTGCGCTGGCGCGAGACCAGATCCTTGTACCGGGGATGGTTGCGGATCCTGGCTGATTCGGTTGCATGGTTCACGTTGACTCCGTGTAGCAGTGGTAGCGTTATTGTTGTTCCACAGCCTCAGATTCAGACTCGATCCGCCACTGGCTGCGGTATCTGTGCCCGTTCAACCTATGCCCGGTACAGGATCATGTAAAATGATCATTAATGATCCAGTTGATCGTTTTTGGTGAATCAACTTCCCGTGGATTTCCGCTTGCGTGTTAATCTCTAATGAGCCTTGAATTGCGCATTGGTTATTGTTTTTTCAGATAGGTGAGTTCGATGGATGTCACGGATCTCAAGGTAGTGGCCGCGGTAGCCCGCCACGGCAGCATGAACAAGGCCGCCAGCGAACTGAACACCGTGCAGTCGAACGTGTCGGCGCGGATTCGCTCGCTGGAGGACGAGCTCGGCGTGGCCCTGTTCCAGCGCAGCGCCAAGGGTGTACAGGTGACGCCCGCGGGACGGCGCATCCTGCCCTTTGCCGACCGCCTGGCGAAATTGCTCCTCGATGCCACAAGCGCCGCCCGCGATGACGGCCAGCCCAGGGGCGAGCTCGAGATAGGCACGCTGGAGACCACCCTCGCCCTGCGCCTGCCACACCTGATCGCCCGGTTCGCCAGGGATTACCCCGAGGTTCGCCCGGTGGTGCGCACCGGCACCACCTGCAGCCTGATCCAGGACGTCGTCGACTGTAAGCTGGAGGGCGCGTTCGTGGTCGGGCCGGTCAATCACCCGCAGCTGCACAGCGAAGCGGTCTTTCGCGAAGAACTGGTGCTGGTCACTTCACCGGCCCTGCACCGCCTGGCGGATGTCGCCGCGGCCTTGAATCTCAAGACCGTGGTTTTCCGTCTTGGCTGCTCCTATCGCCAACGCCTGGACACACTGCTGACCAGCCTTGGCGCCCCCACCCCCGAGCCGCTGGAGTTCGGTTCAATCGAAGCGATCATTGCCTGCGTGTCGGCCGGGGTCGGGGTCACGCTGTTGCCCAGGGGCGTTGTTGCCAACGCGGCGCGCGAGGGCTTGGTGGCCGTGCACGAACTGTCCCCGCAGCTGGCTGAAGTGGAAACGGTGTTCGTGCGGCGCCTCGACGGCTATTTCTCCAGTGCGCTTTCCACCTTTCTGCACAGCGTGCGTGTGGATGGCGTACCCGTTACCTTGGCGTTGTAGCGCTCTGCAGCGTACCAATCCGTGACCTGATCCAACCGTTGACCCCGGCACACGACACCAGCAGCGCGCCCGTGACCAGGAACACCTGGTGCAGACCGAAATGCGCACCGATCTGGCCACCGATCAAGGGCCCGATCACCTGCCCGGAAAACTGCGCCGATTGCAGGTAGCCGAGGATTTTTCCGCTGTTATGCTCCGCCACCGACTGCCGGATCAGCTTGGCAATCGCCGGCAGCAGCCCGGCCAGGGTCATGCCCATCAGGCCGCGCAACACTGCCAGCTGCCACCACTGCGTGACGTATGCCTGGGGCACCATGACGATGCCAGTCAGCACCAGGCAACCGATGATCACCTTCCAGCTGCCGACCCGATCGGCCAACGCCCCCAGCCGGGCGGCGGTGAGAATGCTGCCCAGCGCCGAACAGGCCATCACAATCCCGGCAATCCGCGCCTGATCATCAAGCGCCACGCCCAGGTCACCGATGTAGACGGTGATGATCGGCTCGATCGACATGTTGGCGAGCAAAACCATCATCGCCGTCATCAACAACGCGGCGATGATTGGCCAGCGCGCACTGTCAGCCTCGTGCCAGGATGTAGCGACCCGCCGTGCCCCGTCCAATTGCCGGCTGAAGTCCTCGCGAACCAGCACCAGAGTGGCGATCGCGGCCACTGCGATCATGGCGCCACCGACGAAAAAAGTACCGCGGATGCCGACCCACTGCGGCAGGAAACCACCCACCAGCGGCCCGATCAAGTTGCCGGACAACGCCCCCGTCGACAGCACGCCCAGTGCCCACCCGGCCTTTTCCCGTGGCACCTGGGATCCGATCATCACAATCGAAGCCGAGGCATAACCGCCGATGAGCCCGGCGACCAGGCGCAGCACCACAAGATCAGTCACATCCCGCGCCAGCCCGATCAGCGACATCACCACCGCCATGCCGATGGCCGCGCGCACCAGCATCGGCTTGCGCCCATAACGATCGGCCAGTCGCCCCCACAGCGGCGCGGTAATCGCCGTACCAAAAAACGTCGCACCGAAGGCCACGGCGGACCACTGCACCACATCGGCCTGGGCCGTTACACCAAGCTGTTGCACATAGAGCGGCAGGAACGGCAACAGCATGCTCAGGCTCACCAGGGTGGTGAACGAACCGAACACACAGACAGCCAGGTTGCGCCGCCAATAGGCCAGATTGCGTTCGGCGTAATTCATGGGGCCACCGAGGTACGCGAGCTTCGCAGCGCCGCCAGCAGGTCAATCACAAAGGCCAACAACATGGCCGCCGTACCGATCAGGAACAGCAGGCTGTAGTTGCCGCCGCTGTAGGAAAACAGGAACGACAGCCCATAAGCGGCGACCGTCTGGAACAGGGCGAAACCCACCGTGGCGGTCTGCCAGGCCGCACTTTGCCGGGCCGGATGGCGGACAAGAATTTCCTGGACCCGCCCCAACACCAGCGGCACGGTCCCGGTGACAAAGGCGCCGACCGTCACGCTGGACACCATCAGCCAGAGGCTGCCCGGTGCGAAGACCGGTACCGCGACGGCGATGGCCTCGATGATGAACGACACCCGCAACGCGCGAGCGAAGCCGACCCGGTCCGCCAGCCCCCCTGCCAGCAGCGGGCCGAGCGTGGCGCCAATGCCAAACAACACCCAGTACTGCGCGCCCGTCTGCAGGCCCTGGCCCAGGCCCCGGGCCACGAAATCCACCAGAAAAATCATGTGTGGCACCCACCCGGCGGCGTTCAGCGCGTACTCCACATACAGCGCCTTGAGGGTGCCGTTGGGCGCCGGGCGATGGTGCTGGACTGTGCTGGCCACCGGCGCGTTTTCCGTCGGCCAGCCGCGCCAGGCAATGGCGGTGAGCAACAGCGCGATCACGCCCAGACCCAGCCAGGTTTGCCCAAGGCCCTGTTGCAGCAGCAGCGGCACCAAGGTCCCGGACGCCGCGATCCCGACGCCCACGCCCATGAAGATCACCCCGCCCGCCAGGCCCCGGCGCGAGGGCGGCACGTGCGCCAGCACAGTCGGCGCGGCGAGCACCATCAGCGCCCCGCCGGCGACACCGGAGAGGAATCGCCAGGCGAAGAACCAGGCAAAGGACAGGGGCCAGGCGCAGGCAAAAAAGGCGATGCTGGCCAGCAGCATCATGGCCCTGAGGGTCGCTCGGGTAGAAGTTCTGGCCGCCAGTGTGCGGCCGAAGATCGCTCCGGCCAGATACCCCGCCAGGTTTGCCGCGCCAAGGTAGGCCGCCCTGGAGGCGTCAAACCAGTGGGCGCCGACAATCGCCGGCAATAGCGGCGTATAGGCAAATCGCGCCAGGCCAATCCCGACCAGACTCGCCGAAAAACCGGCAAGAGTGCCGCGCCATGGACTGGCGCCATGTGGCGCACTGTCGCTAGTCGCGGGTTTTACATTGTTCATCGTCTGCCTTCCCTTCTTCAGTCGGGCAGACCTTATCTCGCGCGATGATATCTCAATAAACGAATAATCAAGATCACGGTTATCTGTATCAGAGATACCACCGTTCATTACACGGTGTATCAACTGTAATTCCTTGCCAGCGGTATATCTTCAATCCACGGCTTTCTAGAGTGGCAGATGGCGTTCAGCCCACCGAGCTTCCTTTCCTCCATGAGCGATCCTTCATGCCCCACGACTTGAATCTTCTTGATACCGCGCTGGCCGCCTACCCACGGGTCGCCCTGCTCGAAGGCCCGACCCCGATCCAGAAACTGTCCCGATTGAGCGGCTTGCCCGATCTCAATGGTTGCAACCTCTACGTCAAGCGCGATGACCTGACCGGTCTCGGCGGCGGCGGCAACAAGCTGCGCAAACTGGAATTCCTGCTCGGCGAAGCCTTGGCCGAAGGCGCCGATACGCTGGTGACCTGGGGCGGTTTTCAATCCAATCATGCGCGCCTGACCGCTGCCGTGGCGGCCCGTCACGGCCTCGCCTGCGAGCTGATCCTGACCCCCTCGGCCGTGCGCAGCGACGATGACTTCTGCCACAACGGCAATGTGCTGCTGGACGCACTGTTTGGCGCGAAGATTCATCGGCTGGCGCGGGGAGTCGTGCCTGATACCTATGCGGCCGAGTTGGTCGACACGCTCAAGGGCCAAGGTAAAAAGCCCTTCGTGATGCCCCTAGGCGGGTCCAGCCCCCGGGGCAGCCTGGGGTATGCCGCCTGCGCTTCGGAGATCCTGCGCCAGGCGGATGCGCTGGGTGTGCATTTCGAGCAGATCATCGTGCCCAATGGCAGTGCTGGCACCCACTCAGGGCTGCTGGCCGGTGTCACCCTGGCGGGCGCTTCGTCGCACATCCTCGGTTACTCGGTCCTGGCGACCGAGGAACAGGCCACGACGACGACCCTGGAAAAAACTCGTCAGATTCTACAGCTGCTTGCCCCGTCCTCAACACTGGCCGACACCTCGATTCGTGTGGATGGCAGCCAACGCGGCGACGCCTACGGCGCGCCGACCGAAGCGATGCTCGAAGCGCTGCGCCTGCTCGCATTCCAGGAAGGCTTGCTCACCGACCCCGTCTACGGCGGCAAGGCCTTCGCCGGCCTCCTCGCCGCTGTACGCCGGGGCGACTACCCGGCGGGCAGCAATCTGCTGTTTGTGATGACCGGCGGTATGCCTGGGCTGTTTGCCTATCGGAGCGCCTTTGACTGAGAGCCGTACGCATGATCCCAAGCGAACGCGTTCCCCCTGTAGGAGCTGGCTTGCCAGCGATGGACGTCAACGATGACGCGCGCTGTCTGGGTGATTGCGTTGACTGGACGTTTTTCGCGAGCAAGCTCGCTCCTACAGTTTGATCGGGTACAACCGCAAGAGATGGGTCGGCTATCTGGACGCGTTGGGCCTGGTAATCGAAAAAAAATACCTCCCCAGGGAAAAACCCAAGGGAGGTGATTTTTTACCGCTGTATCGCGTTATCAGCTCTTCGCCTTGCTCATCTGGGTGAACAGCTCTGTAGGCACTTTCTTGCCGTTGGAGGTGAACTGGTTGGTGCGGAATTTGTAGACCTCGCCTTCGGAGAGGAAACCGTCGTTGTTGGTGTCCATGGCCTTGAACTCTTCGCCGCCCTGCGGGGCTACGGTCAGCAGTTCCTTGAGCGAAACGCGGCCGTCGTGGTCGGTGTCGGTACGGGCGAACGAAGCATCGCCGCATTTGCCTTCACCGCACTTGCCTTCGCCGCACTTGCCTTCGCCGGCCTTGGTCACTTTGGCGCCGGCTTCATCTGCGCCACACTTGCCTTCGCCACACTTGCCTTCACTGGTCTTTTCCGCCGCGGCCAGTTGGTAGCCTTGGGGCAACGCGTCTGCGGCAAAGGCGGTGGATGCGAGGTTGAGGCTGCCGGCCAGTGCAACAGCGATCAGGCCAATACGGGATTTGTTCGACATACGGGACATGGTGATTCTCCGGATACTGTGTGCGGCCAAGCCGCTAAGGTCGTGCGATAAGCCGTGGTGCGAGGCGCGTTTGCTTTCTCGCTGAGGCAGGGCTATTTGACGGCAACCGTGTATCCCGGATGTATCCGGTTGCAGGGGCATTTGTAAGCCAGTCTGCGTACGACGGGTCTGGATACACAGCGATACACAGGCGCGGGTCTTCCCGTCACGGGAGCGGCTATGTACTATCGGCACCGGGCCGATGCTGCCCGCCGCTCGCTCCCGATGGGAAAGGTGAAAGCATTGCTTCCTCATACGAACCCTGTCGTATCTCTTGACGGTCGAGGATTGGCAACGCGGGCACCCAAGGATCTCGGCTAAAGGAGCAACGATGTTTTCAATCGAGCAAGCCAAGCAAATGGCCAAACAGTTGCGCGCCTCGCTGGAGGAACGCAACCAGAGCCTGTCCCACTCCACCGCGCTGGAACTGGTCGCAGAGCAACTGGGCTACAAGGACTGGAACACCGCATCCGCGATGCTTTCCCCGGCCGACACCCCGCCCGCTTCCACCGTGACCTTCGACAAGCCCATTCCCATATTGCGCATGTTCGACGAAGCCAAGGCCCGTGAGTTCTATCTTGATTTCCTGGGTTTCAGCGTCGAATTCGAACACCGCTTCGAAGCCGACCTGCCGCTGTACCTGGGCATCAGCCGCAACGGTCTGCAACTGCACCTGTCCGAACATCATGGCGACGCCAGCCCGGGTTCGACAGTGTTTGTGCCAATGAACAATATCGAACAGCTGCGCGACGAGTTGCTCGCCAAGCGCTACGGCTACGGGCGTCCGGAGATTGTCCAGCAGGGTTGGGGGCAAGTGCTTGAAGTCTACGATCCGTTTGGCAACCGGATCCGCTTCTGCCAGGGCTGATCGGGTAGATCCCTGTTCGCATCCAGACGGCGCATTGCTGCCCGCCTGGATGCGATGGTCCAGCGCCTATCGACGCAGGGAACTGGCGGCGAGTTCCACACGCTTGCCCGGGGCAACGACCGCCTCGCGATCAGCGACTTCAAGCGCTCCTCCACTCCGTTGTTTGCGCAGCAGGAAGTACGACAGCGCCGGAATCAGGATCAGCGCGCCGAGCATGTTCCACAGGAACATGAAGGTCAGCAGGATGCCCATGTCGGCCTGGAACTTGATCGGCGACCAGACCCAGCACACCACGCCGGCCGCCAGGGTGATACCGACCAGCCCGACCACCCGCCCAGTGAAGGCCACGGCCTGGCGATAGGCCTGGGACAGCGACAGGCCCTGGCGTTGATACTGCAACTGCACGCTGAGCAGGTACAACGCGTAGTCCACACCGATCCCCACACCCAGGGCAATCACCGGCAAGGTCGCCACCTTCACGCCGATACCCATGACCACCATCAAGGCTTCGCAAAGAATCGAGGTCAGCACCAAGGGCAGCAGCGCCACCAGCGTGGCGCGCCAACTGCGGAAGGTGATCAGGCAGAACA
>NZ_JAXDEQ010000074.1:0-11071 GCF_035065025.1 Pseudomonas sp. YuFO8
GAAGGCTGTTTTGAATTTTGTGTTGGGCTTGAGGGACCCTTCGCTGGCAAGCCAGCTCCTACAAAAACATCGTGGCATTGGCCGGGACTTGTAGGAGCCGGCTTGCCGGCGAAGGCGGTTTTGAATTTTGTGTTGGGCTGGCGGGCCTCTTCGCTGGCAAGCCAGCTCCTACAAGGGGCGTTAGAGCTTTTGCAGTTCCTGCGCGACGATGGCCACGGTCTCGGCGATTTGCTCTGGGGTGTGCAGGCACGAGACGAAGAAGCGCACGCGGGCGGCTTTTTCCGGGACGGCCGGGTGCAGGATCGGTTGGGCGTTGATTCCGCGTTTGGCCAGGGCGCCGGACAATTGCGTGGCCTTGAGTGAACTGCCGGTGATCACCGGGATCACCGCAAGCCCGGTGCTGGTGCCGGTGTCCAGCCCCGCCTCGCGGGCCAGGGCGAGGAACTGTTGGCCGCGCGCCTGCAAGGTCGCCACGCGTTCGGCGTCGTGGGCCAGGCAGCGCACCGCGGCCAGTGCCGCCGCCGCCACCGAGGCCGGCATGCCGACGCTGTAGAGAAACCCCGGCGCCATGAACTTCAGGTGTTCGACCAGGGCTGACTCGCCGGCAATGTAACCACCGCAGCTGGCCAGGGTCTTGCTCAGGGTGCCCATCCAGATATCGACGTCCTTGCCCGCCAGGCCGAAGTGTTCGCGAATGCCCTTGCCGTTGGCCCCCATGACGCCCAGCGAGTGGGCCTCGTCGACCATCAGGAACACCTTGTGCTTGTTCTTCAGCTCGACGAAACGCGGCAGGTCCGGGTAGTCGCCGTCCATGCTGTAGATGCCTTCCAGCACCACCAGCACCCGCTCGAAATGCTGGCGCTGATCGCCGAGCAGACGGTCGAGTGCTTCATGGTCGTTGTGGGCAAAACTCAAGCGCCGCGCGCCGGACAATTGGATGCCTTGCAGCACGCTGTTGTGGATAAGTTCGTCGTGGATCACCAGGTCCCGCGGGCCGAACAAGTAGCCGATGGTGGTGACGTTGGTGGCATGCCCACTGACGAAGGTCACCGCGTCATCCACCTCGTACAGCCGGGCCAGTTCGGCCTCCAGCTCGCGATGGATCGGCCGGTCGCCGGACACCAGGCGACTGGCCGACACCGACGTGCCGTAGTGATCGATGGCCGCCTTGGCCGCCTCGGCCACCACCGGATGCCCGGAGTAACCCAAGTAGTTGTAGCTGGCGAAGTTGACGAAGCGCTGACCCCCGATCGTGGTTTCGGCGCCCGCCAGGCTTTCGTGCAGCTTGAAGAACGGATTGGCCAGGCCAAAGCGCGCCGCGCCGTCATGCATGATCCGCAGTTGCTGGTAACCGGGATGCTGGTCGAAGCGGTAGAACTGCTCCGGCACCGACCGGGCATTACGACTCACGTCCGCCAGCGAGGCCGGCGGCGCGCCGTCGCCGGTCTGCCGCAGGCGCCGTTCCAGGGCTTGCTGAATCAGCTTGTCTTTCATCGAAGCGCCAAGCCCTGGTGAACTTTTAGAGGTCATAGTCGGTGGTCAATTGATCAAACGGGAGGGTTGGGAATCAGGGTCGCGCGCGCCCTCGCGGACCTGGGCCAGCTCGGCTGCGGACAGCTCGGCGCCATGGCGCGCCAGGGTCAGCGCCTGCAAGTTGTCTTCGGCAACGGGCGCGTCCTCGGCATCCTGGCTGCCGCGCAGCAGTTCAAGAATGCGCACGGTCAACTTGGCAATGCTCGAGGTTTCGCTCAGTTCCATCACCGGCAGGCGAATGCCGAAGCGCTCCTCGACCGCCACCACCAGCTCCACACTCATCAGCGAGTCCAGCCCCAGTTCCTGCAGGGGTCGGCTGCTGTCGAGCTTGCTGGTCGGCATGCGCAGGATCTCGCTGATTTCCTGTTTGAGCATCTCGGCAAACAGCTCGGTGAGTTCCTCGTCGTTCATCTCCTGCAACAGGCGCTGGATGTCATCGACGTTGCTCTCTTCCTCCTGCTCGCCGCTGTGCAGGCGCGCCAGTTCACTGAACTTCGGCGAGCCGGCGGCCGGCAGGAAGCGCGACAGGGCTTTCCAGTCGAGTTCCAGCACACCCAGCCCGGAGCGCTGTTGCAGCAGCAGGCGTTCCAGGGTGTCGAGGGCCGTCTGCGACTGCAAGGCCACGCCGCCCATGCGGCTTTGCAGGGCGTCCTTGACGTCCTGGTTGCGCGCGAGGAAACCGGCATCGTCGATGGCGCCCCACAGCACGGCAGTGGCCGGCAAACCTTGCAGCAGGCGATGACGGGCCAGGGCTTCGAGCCAATGGTTGGCCGCCACGTAGTTGGCCTGCCCCGGGTTGCCGAACAGGGTGGTCGCCGAGGAGAACAGCACGAAGAAGTCCAGCGCCAGGTGCGCGGTCAGTTCGTGCAGGTACTGCGCGCCCTTGGCCTTGGGTTCGAGCACCCGTTGCAGTTGCGCCTGGGTCAGGTTGCGGATCAGTCCGTCTTCGAACACGGTGGCCGCGTGCACCACGCCTCGCAGCGGTGCCTGGGAGGCTTCGATGCTGGCCAGCACGCTGCGCAACTGAGCACTGTCGGTGATGTCGCAAGCCAGCGCCTGGACCTCGATGCCCTGCTCGCGCCAGGCCGCCAGCGCCGGTTGCGCTTCTTCGGTGGCCGCGCCGCGACGACCCAGCAACGCCAGATGACGAGCGCCCTTGTCCACCAGCCATTGCGCGGTGCGCAGGCCGAAACCGCTGAGCCCGCCAGTGACCAGGTAGGTGCCGTCGGCCGCCAGCTGCAAAGCCTGCGCCTTTGCCAGCGGCGCGCGGAACACCTGCTGGATCGGCGTGCGGTAGGTGACGACGATCTTGCCGATCTGCCGCGCCTGCTGCATGTAGCGGAACGACTCGACGACATCGTTGGCATCGAACTCGCGGTACGGCAACGGGCTGAGGATGCCGTCGCGGAACAGCTGCATCATGTCGCCGAACAGGCGGCGGGTCAGGTCCGGGCGCTCGCTCATCAACTGGTCGGCGTCGATGCCGAAGTAGCTGATGTTGTTGCGGAACGGGCGCAAGCCGATCTTGGTGTTCTGGTAGAAGTCACGCTTGCCGAGTTCGAGGAAGCGGCCGAAAGGCTTGAGCACTTGCAGGTTGCGGTTGATCGCCTCGCCAGCCAGGGAATTGAGCACCACGTCGACGCCACGGCCGGCGGTGATCGCCAGGATCTCGTCGGCAAACGCCAGGGAGCGCGAATCGAACACGTGCTCGACCCCGAGCAGGCGCAGGAAGTCGCGTTTTTCATCGCTGCCGGCGGTGGCGTAGATTTCGGCCCCGCACCATTTGGCGATCTGGATCGCGGCAATGCCGACACCGCCCGCAGCGCCGTGGATGAGGATTTTCTCGCCCGGTTCCAGGCGCGCCAGGTGGTGCAGCGCGTAGTACACGGTGAAGAAGGTGCTCGGAATGGTCGCCGCCGCCTCGAAGGACATGCCCTCGGGAATCCGCGCCACCGCGTTGGCATTGGTGATCAGGCGATTGGCGAAGCTCGACGGGCCAAAGCCGACAACCCGGTCACCCGGCTCGAAGTCGCCCTCCACCTGCGCACCCTTGCCGCGCACGACACCGGCGAATTCGAAGCCCAGGGTCGGGCCGGAGAAGCCGTTCTCGATGGCTTCGTCGGACAACAGGCCGAGGGCGTACATGACGTCGCGGAAGTTCAGGCCGGTGGCCTGGACCTCGATGTCCAGTTCATCGCCCGACGGCAGCAACGGTGCGTGGGCTTCCCAGCGCAGGTTGCGCAACTGGCCCGGCAGTTCGAAGCCGAGGCTGACCTGGGTCGGTGCCTGTTGCTCAGCGCTGGTTTCCAGCTGATCAGGGCGCACCCGCAGGCGGGCCACGTAGCGATCGCCCTCGGCGCTGATGGCCAGTTCGGTTTCGTCATCGGCATTGAGCAAGGCCGGCAGCAACGCTTCGACCCCGGCGCCTTCGGCCAGGTCCAGCAGGCGCACGCGGCAACCCACGGCTTCGTTGGCCAGGGTGCGACCAAAGCCCCACAACGCCGCATCGGCGAGGGATGAGAGGTGACCGGCGACCTGAGCAGCGGGCGGCAGCAGATGCACTGCCGCACCACGGGTCAGCAGCCAGCAATCGGGACTGATGCCCGCCTGCTCGCAGGCCTGGGTCAGTGCCGCGGCCAGCATGCAGCGCCGCGCCTGGTCGTCCAGCCCCTCGTTGCCGAACAGGCCGCTGAGCAACAGCAGGTGCTGCGGCACGGACGCAGCGCGCAGTTGCGCAGCAAGATCCTGGGCCGACGCCGGCGCCAGCCAGTCAACGTTTTGCCCCTGCTCGCGCAGGGCGGCGGCCAGTTGCTGGGCGAAGGCGTATTCCGCGCCCTGCTCATCGGCCACCAGCAACCAGCGCTGTGCCGGCAGTGGCTGCGGCTCGAATGGTGCCGCCGCTTCCGCCGAACCCACCAGCACGTAGCTGCCGCTGGACATGGCCGGGCTCAACTCCAGCGCCTCGCCCACGTTCAGGCCGTGGCGGCGCAATTCCTGTTGCCAGAAGCCCGGGCGCTGCTGCACCGACAGGCTGCCCTGGCCCTGCCCGGCCAGCCACCACGAAGGTTGCGCGCCGAACACGAAATCTGCCCAACGGGCCGGGTGCTGCGCCAGCAACATCAGCTGGCCACCGGCGGACAAGCGCGCCGTGGCCTGACCCAGGCCTGCGCTGATGGCTTGCAACGGCGCCAGGTCGGTGGCGACCAGCACCAGGTCAAAACCATCGGCCGGCAATTGCGCGGCGTCGCTCAGGCTGAGCAGGCGCAAGTCCGGGAAGTCGACTTGCAGCAAGCTGGCCGGGTCGAGGTCGTCGGCACTGTACTGGTAGTCGACTCGGTCGAAATCCAGCTGCGCACAGAGTTGCGCGGCGAAAGGCGAACCACCGAAGCCGAGCTCGAGAATGCGCAGCCGCTGGCCGGCCGGAAGAACCGCCAGGCGTTGTTCGATGTGGCGTTTGATCGCATCCAGCACGGCGTGGTAGCCGCTGGCGCCCAGCACCTGGCGGGCGAGTTGCGCCGGCGAGGTTTCCCGGGGCAGCAACGCGTCGATCTGCACCGTGCCGCTGAGCAGGTCCAGCAGGTGGATGCCGATCCGGCCCACCGAGTGAATGATCTGGAAGTGCTCGGGATAACTGCGGAACAGTTCCTGCCAGATGTCCTGGGCACTGGGCCGCTCGTCCTGATCGGCCAGCAGCCAGGCATCGCCGCTGGCAATCAGGCTGCCGTCGTCCAGCGCCTGTTGAAGTAGATGATCGAGGTAGCCCGAGAAGCCTTGTGCTTCTGCCTGCCAGGTTGCCCGTTGCGCCGCGCTGAGCTGGCCGCCGAGGGACGCGATGGCCTCCAGCACGAAGCTTGCGCACAGGCTGTCCAGCAGTGGATCGACTTCCTGGCTGTAACGCACCAGGGTCGGTTCATCGATCACCGATGCCAGGCTTTGCGCCAGGACGCTGTGCAATGGCGAGGCCGGTTGCGGCAACTCACGCGCGGCCAGCGGCCAGGGTTTGGCAACGCCGGCAAAATCCACCAGTTTCAGGTCGCCGCTGCGGTCCTTGTGCAACTTGACGGCACGGAAACGCGCGTCCTTGATGCACACCACGGCACGCCCCTGGGCGTCGTACAGGGTGAAGTCGGCCAGCAGCGAGTGTTCCGAACGACGCACCAGGCGCACCTTGGCCAGGCACGGTGGCAGGCTACCCGCAGCGAAGTTGATGCGCCCCAGTTTCACCGGGATGAACGCCAGGCCGTTACGCGCCTTGGGATCGCGACTGAGCAGTTGAGTAATTAGCTGAAACGCGCTGTCCAGCAGCGCCGGATGCAGGTGCAGGGCCGCCAGTTCCGATTCAATCACGCTCGGGACGCTGAGCTGCGCCAGCACCTGGTCACCGTCGATCCAGCCGGCTTCAATGGCCTGGTAAGCCGGGCCGTAATTCAGGCCGACTGCAGAGGTCAGTTGCAAATGCTCGGCACGGCTGAAATCGGCGGCGCGGGTTGGCAGTGCTGGTGCCGGTTCGCTGAGCAGCACACCACGGGCCTCGCCGGGCAGGCGGGCAACCACATGGCGGGCCCAGGGTTCTTCCTGGGAGGTGCTGCGCGAAACGATCGACACGGTGCCGTCGCTGCTGTCGATCTGCACGCGCACGCGCTTGCTCGACTCGGCGTGCAGCACCAGCGGGCTGTGAATTTCAAGCTCTTCGATGTCGACGAACTCACCCGGCTGGTAGCACTGCGCGGCCGCCAGCACCAGCTCGGTGAAACCGGCGCCGGGGAACAGCACGGCGTCGCCGACCTTGTGGTCTTCAAGGGACGGGAACAGTTGCGTGTCGAGGCGACTGTCCCAGGTCAATTCGTGGCCGGGTACCGCATGACCCAGCAGTGGATGCACCCGGTCCAGGTACAGCGTGCGCGCCGACTCCGGTGTATCGGCATGCCAGTGGCGCTCGCGCTGCCAGGCATAGTTGGGCAAGCGCACGAAGCGACCGGTGCTCGGGAACAGGCACGCCAGGTCGGTCTCGGCGCCACTGATCAGCACCTTGGCCACCGCGCGGGTGACCATCGGCGGCGCGTCGTCATGGCGCTTGAGCGTGGCGATCACTACGCCCTGTTGCTCGCGTGTCGCCAGGGCATCGCTGACATAGCTGCGCAGGATCGGGTGCGGTCCGACTTCGACGAAGACGTTGTAACCCTCCTCGCACAGGGTCTCGCTGGCGGACTGGAACAGCACTGGGAAACGGATGTTCTGCCACCAATATTCGGCGTCCAGGCGCTCGCCATCGAGCAAGCCACCGGTGACCGTGGAATACATCGGGATCTGGCTGGCGCGCGGCGCGATGTCACGCAAGGCCTCGACCACCTGCTCGGCGATGACGTTCATCGCCGGCGAATGGAAAGCGTAGTCCAGGCCAAGGCGGCGCACGAACACCTGGCGCTCGGTGAGTGCCTGTTCCAGACGTTCAAGACCGGCCACGGAACCGGCCACGGTGGCGCCCTTGAAGCTGTTTTCGCCGGCCACGACCACGTCGTCCAGACCCAGCTCCAGCAACAGGTTCGCGGTGTCGCTGCCCGACAGGCCCACGGCGGACATTTGCCCGGAGCCGGCAGTCAGCCCCTGCAGGCGACTGCGGTGGTAGATCACGCGGGTCGCGTCGCCAAGGGTCAACGCGCCACAGGCCCAGGCGGCCGCCACTTCGCCAACGCTGTGGCCCATGACCACCTGCGGCACCACGCCCTGGCTGGCCAGCATGCGGGTCACGCCCACTTGCAGGGCGAACAGCGCCGGCTGGGCCAGTTCGGTCAGGTGGTAACGCTCCTGCCCGTATTCGCCCGCCAGTTCGGCAATCAGCGAATAGCCGGCCAGTCGCTGGAACAGCGTGTCGATTTCAGTCACTGCGGCATGGAACACCGCATCGGTGAGCAGCGCCTTGCCCATGCCCTGCCACTGCGAGCCATTGCCGGAGTAGACGAACACCGGGCCTTGGGCCTGATCCAGTGCGCGACCGCTTTCGACCACCGCGCTCAAGGCCGGGGCGGCCGGGTCCAGGGCGAAATCCAGCAGCGCCTGGGCGCTTTGCTGTCGATCGGCCTCGAACACCACCACGCGTTGTGGATGCAGGTCGCGACGCAGCATGGCCTGGTACGCCACGTCATAGAGGCCGGCTGCGGGGTGATCGTCCAAGTACTGGGCAATGCTTTCGGCCATGGCCGCCAATCCGGCGCTGTCCTTGGCCGTGATCATTAGCGGCACGGCGCCTGTCTGGGCAACGGGCGGTGCAGCTTGCGGGGTATGGCTTTGCAGGATGACGTGGGCGTTGGCGCCGCCGAAACCGAACGAGTTGACCCCCACCACCAGCGTGCCATCCGGCTTGAGGGCGTGGTTGCGGGTGGCGACGTTGAGGTTGAGCTCGGTGAACGGAATACGCGGGTTGAGATTCTTGATGCCGATGGTGGCCGGCACCTGGCGCTCGGTGACGCAGTACAGCGCCTTCATCAAGCCGGCCACGCCGGACGCGGCCTCCAGGTGGCCGATGTTGCTCTTGACCGAACCGATCAACAACGGCTTGTCCGCGCCGCGTACCTGGCCCAGCGCCAGGCCGATGGCCCGGCTTTCGATGGGGTCGCCCACCGGGGTACCGGTGCCGTGGGCTTCCAGGTAATCGATGTCGGCCGGCGAGATCCCGGCACTGGCGTAGGCCTGGGTCATCAAGGCCGCCTGCGCGTCGGCGCTGGGCACGGTCAGCCCGGACTTGCGCCCGTCGGTATTGACCGCACTGCCAGCGACGACGGCGAGGATCTGGTTGCCATCGGCCACCGCCTTGTCGTAATCCTTGAGGTAGAACAGCCCTGCCCCTTCGGAACGCACGTAACCGTCACCGGCTTCGTCGAAGACGTTGCAGCGCCCTTTGCGCGACAGCATCGAGGCCTTGGAGAAGATCAGGAAACCGAACGGGTGCAGGTGCAGGCTGATACCGCCGGCCAGTGCCTGGTCGATATCGCCGCTTTGAATGGCCTGGCAGGCCTGGTGGAACGCGACCAGCGACGAGGAACACGCGGTATCGACCGCCATGCTCGGGCCGTGCAGGTCATAGAAATACGACAGGCGATTGGCCGCGATGCTGAAGGTGTTGCCCGTGGCCGTGGAAGCGTCTACCAGCGACAGGTCATGGGACAGGCGATAGGCATAGTCGGTGCTGGCAATGCCCAGGTACACCCCGCAGTTGCTGCCGCGCACGCTCGACGGTTTTACCCCGGCGTTCTCGAACACTTCCCAGCCCAGTTCCAGCAACAGGCGCTGTTGGGGGTCCATGATCGCCGCTTCCCGGGGCGAAATGCTGAAGAAGCCGGCATCGAAGGTGGAAATGTCACCCAAGGTGCCAGCCGCCAGGGTGTAGGCGGTGCCAGGGTTGGCCTTGTCCGGGTGGAAAAACGCATCGCGGGACCAGCGGGACGGGTCGACCTGGGTGATGAAGTCGTGACCTTCCAGCAGGTTCTGCCAAAAAGTTGCGGAAGTGGAGCCGGGAAAACGAAACGAAGCCCCAATTATTGCAACTTTTTTACGCATGACTTTCTCCACCTTTTTATATTCTCAACGGTACCGCCATCGCTTCGTGCGATGGGTGCGTCGAACACCCTCATGGGTCCGACATAACCTTGAGAAACTTGCTGAATTCCGTTGGGTAGTGACTCTGTATTTATTATTAGGAGTACTTTTCTCCCCGGCATCGGCCACTGAAGCGCCAGCGCTGGGGGCGCAAAATCATACGCTGAGCGCCTCCCGAGGGAAACCCTTACAAACCGTTACAGTACGACCCGTCGTCGCCTATCCGCCTTGATCGACGCAGAGCGCCCGGCAAAAAAAATAAATTCAATAAAGCCACTGCACGGCCGACACCCTGTCAAAGCCTTGCGGATTAAATAAGCCATGCGTAATAACCAGCCCATTACACAACGCGAACGGACCTTCCCGGCTCAGCAACGGTTGATTTCCACCACGGATGCCAAGGGCATGATCACCTACTGCAACGACGATTTCGTCGAGATCAGCGGGTTTTCTCGTGAGGAACTGATCCGGGCGCCGCATAACCTGGTGCGTCACCCCGACGTGCCCGCCGCGGTCTTCGCGCACATGTGGGGCACTCTCAAACAAGGCTTGCCATGGATGGGCATTGTCAAGAATCGCTGCAAGAGCGGTGACCACTACTGGGTTAACGCCTATGTGACACCGATCTTCGAAGGCAACCAGGTGATCGGCTACGAGTCGGTGCGGGTCAAACCCACCGCCGAACAGATTCGCCGCGCCGAAGCACTCTACCAACGAATCAACCAGGGCAAGTCGGCCATTCCTTCGACGGATAAATGGTTGCCGGTCCTGCAGGACTGGCTGCCCTTCATCCTGGTCAGCCAGTTGAGTTTCATGATCGGTGCGACGCTGAACTCCCAATGGGGCTTTGCCCTGGCGGCCGGCCTTTCGGTGCCACTGGGTCTGCTGGGCCTGAGCTGGCAGCAACGCGGCCTCAAGCGCTTGCTGCGCCTGGCCGAGCAGACCACGTCCGACCCGCTGATCGCGCAGATGTACACCGACAGCCGCGGCGCCCAGGCACGCCTGGAGATGTCGATCCTCAGCCAGGAAGCACGCCTGAGAACCTGCCTGACTCGCCTGCAGGACACCGCCGAGCACCTGACCGACCAGGCCAGGCAGTCCGATGCCCTGGCGCACGACAGCTCCACCGGCCTGGAGCGCCAACGCGTCGAAACCGAGCAGGTGGCCACCGCCGTCAACCAGATGGCCGCCACCACCCAGGAAGTCGCCAGCCACGTACAGCGCACCGCCGACGCCACCCAGCAAGCCAATCGCCTGACCGGCCGCGGCCGCGACATCGCCGGGGAAACCCGCGAAGCCATCCAGCGCCTGTCGGTGGTGGTGGGGGAAACCGGTGCGACCGTGACCCAACTGGCCAAGGACAGCAACGAAATCGGCGGCGTGGTCGACGTGATCAAGGGCATCGCCGACCAGACCAACCTGCTGGCACTGAACGCCGCCATCGAAGCGGCGCGCGCCGGCGAGATGGGGCGTGGTTTTGCGGTCGTGGCCGACGAAGTTCGCCAGCTGGCGCAACGCACCAGCGAATCCACCGGGCAGATCCACGCCCTGATCGCCAAGCTCCAGCAAACCGCGGGCACTGCGGTGCAGACCATGGAAGCCGGGCATCGCCAGGCCGAAGAAGGCGTGGCGCGGGTAATGGAAGCGGACCAGGCCCTGGTGGGGATCAGCGAAGCGGTAGCCAACATCACCGACATGACCACCCAGATCGCTGCCGCGACCGAAGAGCAAAGCGCCGTGGCAGAAGAGATCAGCCGCAACATCAGCAACATCTCGGCACTGGCGGACCAGACCTCGGAACAGGCGCAGAATTCGGCGCTGCTGAGTGAAGAGCTGACCAAGACGGCGAATACGCAGTATTCGTTGGTGGAGCGGTTCAACCGCTGATCGATGCTGGCTGATACAGAACCCGGACAGTGAAAGCTTCCGGGTTTTTTGTTGCATC
>NZ_JAXDEQ010000075.1:0-10053 GCF_035065025.1 Pseudomonas sp. YuFO8
AAGCGGGTAGACAGTGGGGGCGAGTCCATACATAGGAGCTGGCTTGCCAGCGAAGAGGCCGGCACATCCAACAGCTCTGGTGACTGACACACCGCCTTCGCTGCGATGCGGCGATCCGACAAGCCAGCTCCTACAGTGGATCGGGCGTTGCCGCGGGAGCGCGGCTACCTGAAGAAATGACTCGGGGTCTTGCCGAACTGTTTCTTGAACATGCTGGTGAACGCACTGGGGCTGTCGTAGCCCAGCTCCCCGGCAATGTCGATGATCTTCTCGCCGACAGCAATGCGCTCCAGGGCCAGCAGCAGGCGCGCCTGCTGACGCCATTGGCCGAAGGTCATCCCGGTTTCCTTGCGGAACAGGCGCTGGATGGTTTTTTCATCGAGGTCCAGGTGTGCGCTCCAGTGCGCCAGGGTCGAGCCATCGCCGGGATCGCGCTGCAACGCCGAGCACACCACCTTGAGCCGTGGGTCCGTGGGCTGAGGCAGGTGCAGAGGCAAGGTCGGCAGGATCCGCAGTTCATCGAGGATCAGGCGCATGACCCGGCCCTCGCGCGAGTCCGCCTCGTAGGGTCCGCTGATCTCCACCGAGACCTTGATCAACTCACTGAGCAACGCCGAAATACTCACCGCTCGGGGTTCCGCTGGCATATCCGCAGCCGCCTCGGGGCGCACGAACAGGCTGCGCATTTTCAACGGGCCGACACAGCGAATCGAATGAATATGCCGGCTCGGCATCCAGATCCCGCGGCTGGGCGGCACCGTCCACTGGCTCAATCCAGAGTGCACCACCATCACGCCTTCGATGGCGTAGATCAGTTGGTGGGCCTGATGGGAGTGCGCTTCGATCACCCAATTCTCCGGGTAGTCGGTGGCGCTGCTGCTCACGGCGCAGGCGCGCCCGTCGATCTCCCTGAGGAATTCATCCAGCGACTTGATCATGATGCCCTTTTTGCGATAGTCGATTCCCGAATTGCGCGAGACAGGCAATCGGACGCCCCCTAGGATAGCGCTGAACCCTGAAATGGCCAGCGCTTTTACCCCGCGCCGGCCGCGCTTTTTCTCTGGAAGGATCCCATGTCCATCAGTACAACCGCCTCCGCCACTACCTCCAAGAAGGCCACCGCCTCGGTGGCCAGCCAGGCCAGCCCGCTGGTGATGCGCGTCATCGGCGCCTGTGCCCTGGCGCACCTGATCAACGACCTGATCCAGGCCGTGCTGCCGTCGATCTACCCGATGCTCAAGGCCACCTATGGCCTGACTTTCACCCAGGTCGGCCTGATCACCCTGACCTTTCAACTGACCGCTTCGCTGCTGCAACCCTGGATCGGCTACTACACCGACCGCCACCCCAAGCCGTGGCTGTTGCCGGCGGGCATGGTCTGCACCCTGATCGGCATTTTGATGCTGTCGATGGTCGGCAGCTTCGCGGCGATCCTGGTGGCTTCGGCACTGGTGGGCATTGGCTCTTCGACCTTCCACCCGGAGACTTCCCGCGTCGCGCGCCTGGCCTCGGGCGGACGCTACGGCCTGGCCCAGTCGACCTTCCAGGTCGGCGGCAACGCCGGCAGCGCCTTCGGTCCGTTGTTGGCGGCGGCCATCGTCATCCCCTACGGCCAGGGCAATGTCGCCTGGTTCGGCCTGTTCGCGGTCTTCGCCATCCTCGTGCAATACGGCCTGAGCCGCTGGTACCGCAACCACCTGAACCTGTTCAAGCTCAAACAAGGCACCAAGGCCACCCATGGCCTGTCCAGGCAACGGGTGAGTTTTGCCCTGGTGGTCCTGGCACTGCTGGTGTTCTCCAAGTATTTCTACATGGCCAGCTTCACCAGTTACTTCACTTTCTACCTGATCGAGAAGTTCGACCTGTCGGTGGCCAGTTCGCAGCTGTACCTGTTCCTGTTCCTCGGCGCCGTGGCAGCCGGCACTTTCTTCGGCGGGCCGATCGGTGACCGGATCGGGCGCAAGCAGGTGATCTGGTTCTCGATCCTCGGCGCCGCACCCTTCACCCTCGCCCTGCCCTACGTCGACCTGTTCTGGACCGGCGTGCTGAGCATGATCATCGGCTTCATCCTCGCCTCGGCCTTCTCGGCCATCGTGGTCTTCGCCCAGGAACTGGTGCCCGGCAACGTCGGCATGATCGCCGGGGTGTTCTTCGGCCTGATGTTCGGTTTTGGCGGCATCGGCGCCGCGCTGCTCGGGCACCTGGCGGATATCCACGGCATCGAGTACGTGTACACGCTGTGCTCGTTCCTGCCGCTGCTGGGCATCCTGACGATCCTGTTGCCGTCTACCAAAGGCGTTTAGCGGCCAGGTTTTGCGCCAGCGTCAAGGCATTGCCCAGTGCCGCGCCGCTGGCGGTGTTGTCGAAGATGCACCAGGTGGACGCCCCGTCGGCCGTAGCTGCGTGCATCTCGCCCGCCAGGCGTTCCAGCCGCTGCTCGTCATAGGGGCTGTAATAGATGCGCGGCGAGCCATGCAGCCGCCAGTATTTGAGCCCCGGCCATCCCCGTGGAGTCGAGTCGGTGCTGATGCGCGAAGGATCCACCGCAGCCTGCGCAATGCGATAGTGCACCAACAGGGCCTCGGCCTCCATCCAGGATTCGTGTCGGGGTTCAAGCACCACACCCCCTGCAAAACACCGCCTGAGACTGACGAAAAAAGCCTCGGCAATCGGCTCGACAAATTCCAGAGACGGCGGCAATTGCACCAGCAGGCAGCCCAGGCGATCGCCCAAGCCGGAACATTGCTGCACAAACTCATCGAGCGCCTGGTCACAGTCCTGCAGTCGCTGCATGTGTGTGATCTGCTTGGGCACCTTGACGCTGAAGCGAAAGCCGGCCGGCACGCAGGCGCCCCAGCGCTGGTAGGTTTGGACGCGATGCGGGCGATAAAACGAGCTGTTGATCTCAACGCAGTTCAGTCGCGCCGCATAACGCAACAAGTGGGTGCCCTTTGCCGTGAAGTCGGCCGAATATTCCCGGCCCAGGCTCCATCCGGCGCACCCTGTAAAAATTGACTGAACATTCACATCCATCTACCTCCCCCCTGCTTATGTCTAAGGGCACAAAGCGGCTGCGGCGGTTCCTTTTTTCATTCACGACAGTGGATCAATGGTCGAGCGCCATAAGTGATCGCCTTTGCGTGCAAACAGTTGCAACCAATGGTCATCAACCCCGGTCGACATCGAAAAGCCAGCCATGGGGATTTGCAGATGATAGGAGTGATTGTGCCGGTGCATAACGAGGAACAGCGCCTTGAAGAATGCATCGAGTCGCTGCTGGCGGCGTCTTTCCACCGAGATCTGGACGATGAGGAAGTGAGGATCCTGATCGTCCTGGACGACTGCACGGACGCTTCACTCGACATCGCCCAGGCCTATGACGTGTGGACGCTGAGCTGCAACCACCGCAACGTTGGCAAGACCCGGGCCCAAGGCGCCGAACACCTGCTGGCGAAGGATGCACGCTGGCTGGCCTTCACCGACGCCGACAGCGTCGTTCCCGATACCTGGCTGGCAGAGCAGATCAGCTTCAACGCGGATGCGGTTTGCGGCCTGGTCGAAGTCGCCGACTGGTCCGAACATCCGGAGCGGGTGCGCGAGCGCTATCACGCCAGTTACCACACCGTTGACGGTCACCGGCATATCCATGGCGCCAACCTCGGCGTCTCTTCGGCGGCTTACCGCAAGGCGGGCGGATTCCAAGCCCTGCCCGCCCACGAGGACGTGCAGCTGGTGGCCGATCTGGAGCGCAGCGGCGCGCGCATCATGTGGACGGCGAGGAACCGGGTCACCACCAGCGCCCGCCAGCACTGCCGGTGCCGGGAAGGTTTTGGCGACTACCTGAAGTCGTTGGCCTTTTGACTATTGGCAGGTCTCGGCAAGGTCGATCGAGGTCGCGTCACGGCTCCAGTATTCAAGGAGGAAATCCGCTTCTTCATGACGCATCAGACGATGCAGATTCAGACGCTCGGCAAGCGCTGCGTGAACGTCGCGGCCGTCCTGGGAACAGCCTTCGATCGGATGCAACCAGTGGCAGGCCAGCACGCTGCCCGCCGGGCCCAGGCTGCGCAAGGTCTGCTCGATGACCTGATGCCATTCGCCTGCATCGAGGAAGTAGCCCACTTCGCTCAGCACGATGAGGTCAAACTCGCCGTCCGGCCAATCCCGTGGAATACGGGCCTGCTCGACGCGGACATGTTGCAGGCCACTCAAGCGCTGACGCGCCAGTGCCACTGCCTTCGCGTTGATGTCCTGGCACAGCAACACGTCGCTGCGCTCGGCCAGCTGCGCACTGAGTTCACCGTTGGCGCAGGCCGGCTCAAAGACCCGTTGATAACGCTGGCGCGGCAGGCTGGCCAACGTCAGTTCGCGTTTGCGCTTTTCATACCAGCGGGTACGAAAGGACCAGGGGTCATCGCTGGCCCTGAACATTTGTTCGAAGTAGTCGGGCGGCAGGCTCATAGAAACACCAGTTCAAAAGGTTGCATCAGGCGTTCGAGGGTTTCTCGACTCAACACCGCCGGTGGGCTGACCTGCGAGACATGGGCGGCAATGGCCTGGCGCTTTTGCGCCAACACCTGGGGATCCAGCAGGTATTTGTGCGCCCGCGCCCAAGGGATTCGGGCATCGTCCGGCCGCGCCCAATGCCACGCCCAGACCGGCACTTCGATCAGGCAGGCCCTTTGCCGGGCGACAGCGCTGGCGGTCGCCCGGCCAGTCGCCTCGTGATCGCAATGGCCGTCGAAGCGCCAGGTGGTGATCACCCGATCCTGCGGGCGAATCAAGGCCGCCAGCCGTTCGATCAATAACCCCTCCTGGCCCGCTACGCCGCTGTCGGGCAGACCCAGGCGCTGCCAGTCCAGGGCAGTGACATCGAGCCCCATGCGGGCGAGCGCGCGCGTGCTTTCCAGCGGGCGCTCGCGGCGCAGACGCGTCGGGGTCCAGTGGTGCGACTGCGGATGACTGGCTTCGCCATCAGTGACTGCGATCATCAGGACGTCGGTCTCCCTGCCCTTCATCCCGGCCAGGATGCCGGCGCAACCGAGCACTTCATCGTCAGGATGCGGGGCGACCACCACCAGGCGCTGTCCCGCAGGCACCAGCTGGTTGTGGGTGATGGTGGGCACCCGCGCCAGCCAGTCACTGGCCTGCCATTGGGCCAGCGATGTGCCGGGACCCTGGATGAGATTCTCCCCTTGAGATACCAACTCGGCGATCACAGCTCCCAGCCCTCAAGCGGTTGCGCGGCGACCTGCTGTCCAAGCTGCGCCAGGTCCTTTTCGGCATGGCTCTGGCGCACGAATACCGGCAGGTCGGCGGCGAGCCTGGCGAAGTGACTGTCACGACAGAACGGCGTGGCCCCCAACCCGCGCCCGACATGGGCCAGCACGCTGTCAACCGCGACTTCGACCTGGGCGCGCAGGCGCCGGACCGGAAGTTGCGGTGAGCTTTGGGGGTTGTCATCGATCCAGCGAGCCGTTTCCCGCAGCACCGCCCTGGCCATGCACAACGCCGCATCGACAGCCCCCAGATGCGCCTCGGCATGGGCGTCGTGATACGGCTGCGTGCAGTGCTGGCGAAGGTAACCGGCGAGCGCACAGGCGGCGCCGTACCAGCAAGCGGCTATTCCACCCCCGCCATGCCAGAAGCCGGGTCGGTCGACATACTGTCCGGGCAACCCGACACAACGGCCAAGGGCACCTTCGAACAGCAGGTCGATGCTCGCCGTACTGCCCATGCCGACCGCCTGCCAGCCATCCTCGAGTAGCCTGATCGTGGGCTGGCGCAACGTGAGCGCCACCAACTGCGGCCGCTGCTGTTCATCCCACGCCGTCACGAGCGCCTGATCGAGCATGGCGGCGCCGGAACACCAGGCCTTGCGACCCTGCAGGTAAACATTGCCTGCATGGCGATCGACAATCTCGAGCCGGGCAAAGGGCGGCTCGGCCGCCCAGGTTCCCCAACTGCCCGCGGCCGCAGGCGAGTCGGGCTCGAGCTCGGCCATGATTGCCAGCGCATCGGTATGACCTTCGAACAGCTTGGCCAGCCGCAGGTCGCTGGCGGAGACGGCGGCCAGCGTGCGCCAGCGTTCCAGCGTACGGCCCTGCCCGGGCATTGGCAGGTCAGCAAATCCAGCTCTGATCAGTTGCTGCAACATCGGTTGCAGCGCAGCGTCCGCGGTGCTTATCGCTGGCCGACAGGCAAACGGCTGCAGCAGGCGTTCGAGGGTTGCCGCATTGCTCATGGCCCATTCTCCCTTCTGAGTGCTCTTGAAACTCATGACTTGAAGTTGAGAGGCAGGCAGCCTGCAGGAGTTCATTGCATCTGTACGTGTATCGCTGAGCCCGTTTTTAGAACCACCCGGGCCAAGGCAATGTCTCTGCTCTATAGACACCCTTCACAATGGAGGAGAGCTCGAATGAGCAACTCACAAGCGCATGCTCCAGCGCAAAAACTGATGTTCGAACGCAATGGCTGGGTGCCGAACAACCCGCGCCTGCCGGTGCTGATCTACCCCAAGGCCATCGCTGTCCAGGGCGACGATCCAGCTGCCCTGTTCGAGCAAACCTTCAGTGCCAACGGCTGGCCACCGCAATGGCGCTATGGGGTATATGACTATCACCACTACCACACCGAAGGCCATGAAGTGCTTGGGGTGGCCAGCGGGCATGCACGCCTGATGCTGGGCGGGCCCGATGGCCTGGTGCTGGAAGTCGGTGCCGGGGATGTGCTGCTGTTGCCGGCCGGCACCGGTCACTGCAACCTGGAATCGAGCGACGACTTCCTGGTGGTCGGCGCCTACCCGCCGGGCCAGCACGCCGACATTTGCCGTGAAGCGCCGAGCGCTGCGCAACAGCAAAGCATCGACACCCTGCCGTTTCCCGACCAGGACCCGGTGCAGGGTTCCCATGGCGCGGTGAGCGAACATTGGTCAAAAGGTCAGCCGAGAAAAATCTAGAACTCGTAGCCCGGGCTTCGATCCAATGTATACCCACTGGAGGCCAGCGCCATGAACAACGATGACCGCATCACCCCTGCCGACACGCCGACCGAGGAGGATGAAAGCCTCGAACCTTCGCCCCCCGAAACCACCGAGGAGCAAGCCGAAGACCTGCGGCGCAAAGTTGACGAGATACAACGCAAGGTGGCGGACGGCAACTGATCCGGCGCTGCATCAATGCCGCCGGGTCACGGTCAACGCCACCACGGCGATGCGCTCCACCCGTTCATAACCGGGTTTGAGCAGTTCCTCGCCGAACACGTCGGGGTCCAACTCTCGATAGGTCCAATCGTACTTGTCGTCACTCAGCAGCGGCTGTACGGACTCCAGGAAGGGGTCCGTCCCGGCGACCATCGCCACCCCGGTGTACAACACCAGGCTGCCGGCCTTTTCCAGGCGCGGCAGCGATTCGCGGACGATGCGCACAGACAAGGCTTCGCCCAGCGCACCACCGCCATGGCGATAGGCGCGTTGCTGGCTGTCGTTCATGTAGGGCGGATTGGCGATGATCAGGTCGAACTGCCCTTCGACACTGCCCAGCACATCGCTGTGGTAAGCGCTGACATTACTGGCCTGGGCCAGCTCGGCATTCACCGCCGACAGGCGCAGCGCCCGTGGATTGATATCCACCGCCAGCACTTCGGCGTCCGGCCGGGCAAGGGCGATAACCAGCGCGCCAATGCCGGACCCGCAGCCTATGTCCACCGCTCGCCGCACGGGTTCCGCGCGCTGCTGCAGATGGGCTTCGATCAGTTGCGCAAAACGATAGCTGTCGGGTCCGAAGAACACCGAGTCGCTCTGCGTGGTCGGATACGCCGAATGGGCAATCAGCAAGCGCCCAAGGCTTGACCAGCGCACCGTGCTGCGCCAAAGCGATCCCTCCTTTTCGACGATGCCCGCCTGTTCCAATTCAGCCAGTTGCTGCGGTGAAAACAGCCCGTGCTCGAAAGGCATCGACCAGCCGAACACATCACGCAGGTCCTTGGCCAAGAGCGGCACAAAGCGCTGGCACACCCGTTCGTGGGTCAAGGGCGTCGGGGTGATGAAACGGTAGTCCTCGGCAGCGAGAAGCCTGCCCAGCTCCAGCAATGTGCGATCGGCTATCTGTTGTCCTGACATGCATGACTCTCCTGAAATCAGCGCAAACGGGCCACGCATTCAATGAAAAGTCGCGTGGCGTAAAGTCCGGCGGGTCGACAATGGCGCTGGGCCGAAAGCCACGGGATCAGCAATTGCAGTTGTTGCCGCGGTGACTGGTCGCGCAGGGAATCCTGCAACGCCTTGAGCTCAGGGTCGTTCGCAAAGGCTTCATCGGCGAAGGCATCGTCGGATGGCGCCCGGCGTGGCACAGGCTGGCGTTGCGGGTCTTGCCAGTCACCGGCGATCCAGTCGTGCAGCAGTTGTTTTTCATAGCCACTGAACACGCCGAACATGGCCGCCGTATCGCCCTCGATCAATTGCCAGAATCGGCTCTCCTTGGGCGGGCCATGCCGTTTGATCCAACCCTTGCGTTGCAGCGCGCCGAGAAACTCTTCGATCTGGCCCGGAGTCGCCAGCCACTGATTGACGGTCTGGCCTTCGACCTTGCAGTAATCGGAATGCATGTGCTGGCCGAAGCTGCGTTTGCGTTCGAGCATGGCGATCACTTCCTGCTGCAGGTCGAAGCCTGCAATCACCGCCGTCGAGCCCGGCCCCAGGTCATTGAGTCGATAGCCGATGGCGACACGCCGATAGAACTCCTCCCGTCCCTGCTCCATCGGCATCAGGTCGAGCAGCGCTTCAATCGCCTTGCGTCCGTGCCCGCTGCTGACGTTGTCGATGGTCACGTGAAGGGTGAAATAGTACGGATCGATCCCCAGCTCACGCAGTTCATAGGCGCTGATCAGCAGGTGCAGCGGCAATTGCTCGTAGCCGAGGTTGTAGCCGATCACCTCGGGCATGAACCTCTCGCTGCACTGCCCCAAAGCCAATTGAATCGCACCTTGGCGAAAGTGTTCGTCGAGCAGCCCCTGTCGGTCGCCACAGTCGTGGGCCGCCAGCAGCTTGCGGTAGATCACCACGTGATTCTGCCGCGGATCGCCGTTGCCCAACTCTTCCAGATAGGTGCTCAGCAACCCGTCATAACGCAGGTCCTGCCAGTGCTCGAGCACACCGGCCAGCCAGGCGCCGTCGACCTCCTTGGTGGGCGCTACCCGTTGCAGGAAAAACAGGGCATGGGCCTTGTTCGAGAAATACCGACGTGGCCCGCCCTGCTTGCGTTCCTCGAGGTAGAGGGCATAGTCGCGCGCGACGTCGGCGCAATGTTGTTCTGACCATGCCGCCAGCTGTCCTGGCGCTTCGGGCAGATCACAGGGCAGTTCAGCGACCTCGGCCAGTTGCTCGCGCAGGAACTGCTCGCCCAGCGCTGCTGCTTGTGGGTCGTTGCTGTACAGCAGATCGTAGAGTTCGCGGTACTGGCCGCCGGCGTCGGCATCCGCAAGCGTCGAAGGCGAACCTGTCAAGGGCGTGAATAGGGTCATTGGCTGTTCTCCTGGGCAGTACTTCGATCTATCACCGGGCGCTTTTCCTAGCGCCTGTCGTCGGACAAAGGTGTTTGCTCATCTGCCTCAGGCAGCTTCCTGTCGCGCTCGTTCCATTCCTGCTCGCCCTCTTCATCGTCGAGGTCGGCCTGTTTCAGGGGATCGTATTTGCCCGGATCGTCCGACGTGGGTAGCGTCTTGTCCGGGTCTTGTTTGTTGTCCTGGAAAGTCGACTCGCTGGACATGTCTCACCTCACAAACTGTGCCCGGGTTTTCCGGGTCGTACAGCTTTGAAGGCGTCCAGGGGATTGCGTGCGTTCGAGTAGACGAGCGGCATACACCCTTGCAGGAGATCGACATGCCAGCGAAGGCGCCCTCCAGTCAACCTGTCCCCCACGGCTGTCCCCGATCTACTGTAGGAGCCGGCTTGCCGGCGAAGGCGCCCTCCCAGTCAACCAGTCTCTCGCGACTGTACCCGACCTACTGTAGGAGCCGGCTTGCCGGCGAAGGCGCCCTCCCAATCAACCACTCTCT
>NZ_JAXDEQ010000076.1:0-9025 GCF_035065025.1 Pseudomonas sp. YuFO8
ACAAAACATTATAGGAACCCGGCTTGCCGGCGAAGGCGGCCTTGAGTATTGCGCTGGTCTCTCGGGCCTCTTCGCTGGCGATACGCCAATGACGCTTTCATAGGAAACATTTCGAGGCGTAATTTTCAGGCGCCTTGAAAGATTCCACCTATCGACTACAAATACTCCAGCTATTAGCCGTCTGCCCAAGGGCGGTCTAGCCTTAACTAGCGCCGGTGCGGTCTGGCCGGCCCAGACCTGATAAGAAGATAAAGCAGGAGTCAGAAACCGACTAGGCATACCTGGGTCATCGCGTTGGTTACTCGCTTGCCAGTGCCGCGATGCCCGTTTGGCCACGATGATCAGTTGATCGACTTGCTGGGCCAACAGCCTGAGTCATTGATTTCACTCACCGCTATCGGACCTCAACCGGGACGATGGCTGAATGAACACGACCAAAGGTAGCTCACAGATGGGAACTGAAACGAAATGCCCGTTCAATCACGCCGCTGGTGGTGGCACCACGAACCGCGATTGGTGGCCGAACCAGCTTAATCTGAAGATCCTGCACCAGCACTCGTCCCTGACCACCCCCACGGACGCGGGATTTGACTACGCCAAGGCATTCAAGGAACTGGATTTTGCCGCGGTCAAGCGTGACCTGACCGCCCTGATGACCGACTCGCAAGACTGGTGGCCGGCGGATTTCGGTCACTACGGCCCGCTGTTCGTGCGCATGGCCTGGCACTCCGCCGGCACCTACCGTACCGGCGATGGCCGCGGCGGCGCCGGCTCTGGCCAGCAGCGTTTTGCACCGCTCAACAGTTGGCCGGACAACGTCAGCCTGGACAAGGCCCGCCGCCTGCTGTGGCCGATCAAGCAAAAGTATGGCGACAAGATTTCCTGGGCCGACCTGATCGTCCTGACCGGTAACGTCGCGCTGGAATCCATGGGCTTCAAGACCTTCGGTTTTTCCGGCGGCCGGCCTGACGTCTGGGAACCAGACGAAGATGTGTACTGGGGCTCGGAAAAAAAATGGTTGGGTGGCGACACCCGATACGACTCAAAGCAAGAACCGGCACAAGAACCCGGCGAAGGCCCGCTCGTCGCCGAACCCGGGGAAAATGAGGAGAGCCGCACCGATCAAGGCCGCAATCTGGAAAACCCTTTGGCGGCCGTGCAAATGGGCCTGATCTACGTGAACCCGGAAGGCCCGGAAGGCAACCCGGACCCGGTGGCCGCCGGCAAGGACATCCGTGAGACCTTCGGCCGCATGGCCATGAACGATGAGGAAACCGTGGCGCTGATTGCCGGCGGTCACGCGTTCGGCAAGACCCACGGTGCCGGCCCTGCCGACAACGTCGGTGCCGAGCCCGAAGCGGCTGGCCTGGAAGAACAGGGCCTGGGCTGGAAGAACAAATTTGGCACTGGCAAAGGCCCGGACACTATCACCAGCGGCCTGGAAGTGACTTGGACCACCACGCCGACCCAGTGGAGCAACAACTTTCTCGAAAACGTGTTCGGCTTCGAATGGGAACTGACCAAGAGCCCCGCGGGCGCTCACCAGTGGACGCCGAAAAACGGTGCCGGTGCCGGGATCATCCCCGACGCGCACGACCCGTCAAAACGCCGTAATCCAACCATGCTGACCACCGACCTGGCGCTGCGCTTCGACCCGATCTACGAGCCGATTTCCCGGCGTTTCCTGGAGAACCCCGATCAACTGGCCGACGCCTTCGCCCGTGCCTGGTACAAGCTGATCCACCGCGACATGGGCCCGCTCTCACGCTACCTCGGCCCGGAAATGCCTAATGAAGAACTGCTGTGGCAAGACCCGATTCCTGCCGTCGATCATCCACTGGTCGACGACAGTGACGTCGCGGCCCTGAAAAGCAAGCTGCTGGCCTCGGGCCTGTCGGTCTCGCAACTGGTCTCGACGGCGTGGGCGGCGGCCTCCACCTTCCGCGGTTCGGACAAACGCGGCGGTGCCAACGGCGGACGTTTGCGCCTGGCCCCACAGAAGTTCTGGCAGGCCAACCAGCCCGACCAACTGGGGAACGTGCTGGCGAAACTCGAAAGTATCCAGCAGGAATACAACGCCGGCGGCAAGAAAATCTCCCTCGCCGACCTGATCGTCCTCGCCGGTAATGCGGGGGTTGAACAAGCCGCGAAAAATGCCGGGCACACGATCACGGTGCCGTTCACGCCGGGGCGCATGGACGCTTCCCAGGAACAGACCGATGTCGAGTCGTTCGGTTTTCTCGAACCGATCGCCGATGGCTTCCGCAATTACCTCAAGGGCAGATACAGCGTATCGGCGGAGTCGCTGTTGATCGACAAGGCGCAGTTGCTGACCCTGACCGCGCCGGAAATGACCGTGCTGATCGGCGGTCTGCGCGTGCTCAAGACCAACGCCGGAAACACCTCCCACGGCGTCTTCACTACGCGGCCCGAGGCACTGACCACCGACTTCTTCACCAACCTGCTGGACATGGGTGTGGAGTGGAAACCGGTGTCGGACGCCCAGGAAGAGTTTGAAGCGAGCGATCGCAAGACCGGCCAGAAAAAGTGGACGGGCACCCGAGTCGACCTGGTCTTCGGCTCCAACTCGCAATTGCGCGCGCTGTCGGAGTTCTATGCCAGTAATGGCGAGGAGAAGTTCATCAAGGACTTCGTGGCGGCCTGGACCAAGGTGATGAACCTTGACCGCTTCGACCTGAAGTGAGCTGAACTGCGAGGGGTGAGTTGGCGAGCGCGCAGCCTTTGACTGCGCGCTCGCCGATCACTCAGTGGGGCGCGCGGTGGATGGTCTTGAGCAGGTCTTCGGGGCTGATGTGCCCGACGACCTGTTGCACGCTGCCCGGTTGCGGCAGATCGAGGATGTGCCCCTTCATCTTGCCGATCACGTGCATTTCGCAAGGCTTGCAGTCGAATTTCAACGTCAGCACTTCATCGCCGTGGATCAACTGCATTGGCGCGACCTTGGTGCGCACGCCGGTCACGCCCTTGGCCTGCTTGGGGCACAGGTTGAAGGAGAACCGCAGGCAGTGCTTGGTGATCATCACTGGCACTTCACCCGTCTCTTCATGGGCCTCGTAGGCCGCATCGATCAGCTTGACCCCGTGACGGTGATAGAAGTCGCGGGCCTTCTGGTTGTAGACGTTGGCCAGGAACGACAGGTGCGATTCCGGGTACACCGGTGGCGGTGTGGTCTCGGCTTTACGGCCACCCCGTGGATGGGCCGCGATGCGCGCCACGGTGAGTGCTTCGATCACTTCGCGGCGCAAGGCCTTGAGCTGCGAGTTGGGAATGAAGAACGCCTGCGGCGCGTCCAGCTTGATGTTGGTGGCGTGGTACTCGGTGGTGCCCAGTTGGCCCAGCAGATCGTGCAGCTGCTCCAGGGCCTGCTCCGGCTTGTTGGCCACGCCGAACGGACCATCCAGGGCCACACTGGCGCTGATGCCCTCTTCGCTGGTGGCAATCAGTTCCAGGCGCTCTTCACGCAGGCGCGCCACCCAGGAAAGACCGATCCGGCGCTCGGCGGAGGTCTTTTGCAGCGCCTGGGCCCAGTTGTGATCCAGGTTGCGGCTCAACGGGTGATTCGGGCGCAACTGGTGCAAGCCCTTGGGCATCTCGTTCGGCTCGACGCGGTAGCGATAGCGTTTCTCGCCGTCTTCTTCGAATTCACCTTTTGGCTCGGCGATGTTCGTCCGCCAGCCCACCACTTCACGCTTGACCAGGACGTTGAGGCCGTCACCGTTGGACAGCGGCTCGTGGGTGACCACCAGCAGATCGCGCTTGCCGACTTTTTCCACCACGCCCACCGGCAGGCCGGTGAAGGTTGGCGAGTCGAAGGCGCCGATGTCGATCTTGCGCTCGCTGACGAAGTAGTCGGTGCTGCCACGGTGGAAGGTCTTGTCCGGATCGGGCAGGAAGAAATGCGCGGTGCGGCCGCTGGACGCGCGGGCCAGGTCCGGGCGGTCTTCGAGCACGGCGTCCAGGCGCTGGCGGTAATAGGCGGTGATGTTCTTCACGTAGCCCATGTCCTTGTAGCGCCCTTCGATCTTGAACGAGCGCACGCCAGCTTCCACCAGGGCGCGGATGTTGGCGCTCTGGTTGTTGTCCTTCATCGACAGCAGGTGCTTCTCGTAGGCGATCACCCCGCCCTTCTCGTCCTTGAGGGTATACGGCAGGCGGCAGGCCTGGGAGCAGTCGCCGCGGTTGGCGCTGCGGCCGGTGTGGGCGTGGGAAATGTTGCACTGGCCGGAGAACGCCACGCACAGCGCACCGTGGATGAAGAACTCGATCGCCGCGTCGGTTTCGTCGGCGATGGCGCTAATTTCCTGCAGGTTCAGCTCGCGGGCCAGTACCAGTTGCGAGAAACCGGCCTGGTCGAGGAATTTCGCCCGCTCCAGGGTGCGGATGTCGGTCTGGGTGCTGGCATGCAGCTCGATCGGCGGGATGTCCAGTTCCATCACGCCCAGGTCCTGGACGATCAGCGCGTCGACACCGGCATCGTACAGTTCGTGGATCAGCTTGCGGGCCGGCTCCAGCTCGTTGTCGTGCAGGATGGTGTTGATGGTGGTGAATACCCGGGCGTGGTAGCGATGGGCGAACTCCACCAGGGCGGCGATATCGCTCACCTCGTTGCAGGCGTTATGCCGGGCGCCGAAGCTCGGGCCGCCGAGGTAGACGGCATCAGCGCCATGCAGGATGGCCTCGCGGGCGATCGCCACGTCACGGGCGGGGCTGAGCAATTCCAGGTGATGTTTGGGCAGGGACATAATATTTTTTAGTCAGGCTGTCACGGTCGAGGCGCGCATTGTAGCGGTGAAATGCCTGAGGGGCACCCGTGTACTGCCAGGTGGCGGCTTGCGGGTGCGAAGATGCAGCTTCGCGTACCAAAAAACCCTTGTAGGAGCTGGCTTGCCAGCGAAGGCGGCCTTGAGTATTGCGTTGCTCTTTCTGGCCTCTTCGCTAGCAAGCCAGCTCCTACAGTTTCGCGTGTGGGATTACGATCAGGCTTTGGCAGCCATTGCGGTGACTTCCACGCGCATCCCTTCGACCGCCAACGACGCCACGCCCACCGCAGCGCGCACCGGCCACGGTTTGGCGAAGAAGCGCTTGTAGACCTCGTTGAACGCGGCGCGGTCGGCCATGTCGGTGAGGTAGATGGTCAGGTGCAGCACCCGGTCCATGGAACTGCCGGCGCGCTCCAGCGCCACTTTCAGCGCTTGCAGAGTGCACTCGCTTTGCAGGGTGATATCGCCCAGTTCAAGGCTGCCATCGGCACGGGTCGGAATCTGGGTGGAGACCAGCATGCCGGCGAAACCGGCGACGTCTGAGGAAATGGAGTCCGCATCGGGATCGGGAACGAAGGTCAGGTCTTGGTTTGCCATGGGGGTCTCTTGCTTGAGGTGGTAAGTCGGCGGCGCGCGCATGTCAGCAGCGGCATGCACGGCGCAACGCCTGTTGCGCCGCCAGTTTACGGAACCGTCACGCCACCCGCTCGATTTTATCCGCACCACGCTTCTTGCCGTCGCCATTGCCGCGCATCATCACCCAGCGCACCACCTTGTTCCAGACATACGCCACCGCCACGCCACCGACGACGGCGAGCACCACCGCGAGCAGCGGATAATCGCCGAGGCGCCGGGCCACCGACAGGAACTGGAAGTGCGTCAAGTAGATATACAGGGTCGAGGAGGCAATCAACGCCATGCCCCGCGCCATCAGACCGGGTACGGGAATGGACCGGACCCAGATCACCAGGAGCGCGGCAGGCAGGGCGATATCGAAATGGCTCCAGATCTCGCCGGCGAACGGTCCATACCCCAACATGGCCACCATGTCCTGCCAACCCACCACCAGGACGGCAACGGCACTGACGATCCACTTCTGGGTGGTCGTACTGGCACTGTGAATGGCCATGCCGAGCACCATGATCGCCAGGTAATGCTGTGGCACCCGATTGAACAGCGCGCTCGCATCGAACACATAGAGACTGATCAGCACGTCAGCCACCGCCAACACGCATGACGCGATGACAAAACAACGAAACGGGTCTGCACTGATGATGTTTCTCACGCGCTCGAACGACAGCGCGAACCCGATGATCACCAGCATCTGCACCAGCAGTTCTATGTACCAATAGGTGAAGACACCGACGCTATCCGCTGTAAACCAATTGGAAATCAGCAACAGTGATTGCCAATGCACTTTGTCGAACAGCAATTGCACCAACACCGTATAGAGGATCGTTGGCACCGCGATACTGGCAACGGACTTCACCAGCGTGCGCACGCTCCCGTACTCATTGATGGCCTTGAACTGAAACCTCGCCAGGCTGACCCCGGAAATCAGGAACAGGGCCATGGTTTCGCCGAACACCGGCCACGGCGAATACACATTGAAATGCCCCATCACAATCAACACGATGGACACCACGCGTAAAAACACCGGCACTTCCATGGCCCGGATCGAAAACCGCGAGGCCTTGGTGTCGCTGGCCAGTTCACACAATTCAACGACCGGGATCATTTCCCATTGATCGGGCAGATGGCCGATCAGCTCTTCCAACACCATGGAAGCCTGCACGAACGAGAGTGAATCCCCGCCCAGCTCAACGAACGTCAACTGCGGATCGATACGCGGCACTTCAAGAATTTCCGCCCATGCCTGGGACAACTTGAGCGCCAGCGGCGACAGGTCCTGGCTGGCATTGACGGGGGCCGCCTGGTTGTCGACCAGCGCCTGCAACGCCCGCTTGTCGATCTTGCCGTTGGGCGTCAGTGGAATGGACTCCACGAACACGAACAACGCCGGCACCATGTAGTCGGGCAGCGCCTGCCCCACCTGCTCACGCAGTTCAACCGCTGCAACCGGCTTGGCTGCAACGCAGCAGGCCACCAGCTTCACGTTCGAACGGTCGTTGTCGGCCAGCACCACGCACTGTTTGATCCGCGGATGCCTGGAGATCGCACCTTCGATTTCAGCGAGCTCGATGCGATGGCCGCGAATCTTCACCTGGCTGTCGCCGCGCCCCCGGAACATGACACTGCCATCGGCAAGGTAGGTGCCCAGGTCGCCGGTTCGATAGCAGATGTCTCCCTCGGCCCGGGTAAAGGGGTTGACCACGAACTTTTCCTTGGTCAGCGCTGCATCACCGTAGTAACCCAGGGACAGATACGGGCTGCGTATCAGGATCTCCCCGACTTCGCCTTCGCCGACCAACCGATTGGCCTCATTGACCAGCAACAGTTGCGCGCCTTCGATACCTTTGCCCAGCGGGATCCTTGAATTGTCGAGCGCGGGATCGATCTGATGGTAAGCCATCGCCTGGGGCGTTTCGGTCGTGCCGTAGAAGTTGACGCTGATGGCGTTGGGGGCGATGGCGCAGATTTGCTGGTACAGGGTGTTGCTCAAGGCATCCCCGCCCCAGAACAGGTAGCGCAGGTCATCGAACTGCAAGCCACTGATCTTCGCCCCGGTTTCAATGAGTTTGCCCAAGGGCGGCGTGAGGTGAATGACGGAGATCCCGTGCTGGTGTATCCATTTGGCCAATGCGGCTGGATCGATAACGGTCGACTGGGCCGGGATCACGACCTTTGCGCCAATGGACAGCGGCGTGAACACGTCCCTGTAGACCGGGTCGTGACCCAGCCCTGACAGCAGGGAAAAGCAACTGTCCCTGGTCAACGAATGACGCTGGCTATGCCATTCGATGAAATGCACCAGGGGCGAGTGATGGGTGACAATCCCCTTCGGCTCGCCGGTACTGCCCGAGGTGAAGGTGATATAGGCCGGGTCTCCAGGATTGACCTCTGGCAAGCCCCTTGGCTCGACGGCGAAGGCCTTCAGCACGTCGCCGGGCATTTCAGGGATATTGACCAAGCGTATCGCAGACGATCGCCGGGGATCGAGCTCGAACGCGGCCTCGCCGCAAACGAGGACAAAACTCGGCTCGAGCACATGGATGATCTGCTCGATGCGCGCACGGGGATAGGCCATGTCGGCAACGGTGAAGGTCAAGCCGGCGCGCGAGGCACCGAGCATGGCGTAGACCAGCCCCGCACAGCGCCCGGAGACGATAACCACCCGGTCGGATGGCCTCGCGCCCTGTTCAAGCAGAAAGCCCGCCAGGCGCTGGCTGATCGCTTCCAGTTCGCCGTAGCTGCACGTGGCGTGTTGGGAAACCACCGCCACGGCATCGGGCGTGCGTCCGGCGTGCTGCAGGAAGTCCATGAAAATCGGACGTTCGACACAATACTCCAGGTCCAGCGTCGGGTTTGGGCGCGCATCCTGCATATTATTGATCGACTCCCCAGGGCCTGTACGAGGTAGACACGACGGGACGCTGGCAAACCAGAGACTCCCCCCAAGAAGCTAGCACAGCTGCCGTGGCCCGCCAGTGCGCCGGCCAACATACGCTGGCCGCGTTATCCTCTCCACTGCCGGGGACTGACCCCGGTCTTGCGGCGAAACGCCCGGGCCAGTGCCGAAGGGCTTTCATAACCGACCTCTTCGGCGATCAGGGCAATGGGCTTGCCTTCACCCAGGCGCTTCTGCGCCAGGCTGATGCGCCAACTGACCAGATAATCCATCGGGGCCTGCCCGACCACCCGTTTGAAGTGCTCGGCGAAACTGGCCCGGGACATGTTGGCCGCCACCGCCAGGTCGGCCACGCTCCAGGCCTTGCCGGGCGCTTCGTGCATTTGGTTCAAAGGGCGCGCCAGACGTGGATCGGCCAGGCCGGCCATCATGCCCGGCTGCTGATCGCGACTGCTCAGGATGTGGCGCAACAACAGGATCAAAACGCTGACCCACTACCTGAACAACGTCGCCCTGACCGATATCGATTTTCCGGCTATCGACGGCTGAACCACCCTGCTGCTGGCGGCTAGCGATAACGGCGTAACGGCCACCATCGCATCGCCAGCAAGCCGGCTCCTACAGATGCGCGTAATGCCCCAAATCCAACAGCATTTACAAATCCTGTAGGAGCTGGCTTGCCAGCGATGGCGGCATCACGGCCACCATCGCATCG
>NZ_JAXDEQ010000077.1:0-8710 GCF_035065025.1 Pseudomonas sp. YuFO8
CTAGTGGCCTAGGACACCGCCCTTTCACGGCGGTAACAGGGGTTCGAGTCCCCTAGGGGACGCCATTTGCGGGAATAGCTCAGTTGGTAGAGCACGACCTTGCCAAGGTCGGGGTCGCGAGTTCGAGTCTCGTTTCCCGCTCCATATTTGACGAAAACGCCGCTCACCGAGTGGCGTTTTTGTTTGTAACAGATGTTAGAGTCCCCCAGGGGATGCTTTTTGCGGGAATAGCTCAGTTGGTAGAGCACGACCTTGCCAAGGTCGGGGTCGCGAGTTCGAGTCTCGTTTCCCGCTCCATATTTAACAAAAACGCCGCTCATTGAGCGGCGTTTTTGTTTGTGCGCGATTTATGTCCATCGTAGAAAAAAGGCCCGCCAGTCAGACTGAGCGGGCCTTTATAGGCGCGTCGCAGGTTCAGTCCACGTGGTAGTGGACGGACAACGTGCCTTTCTTTTGCGAAAGGGACGAGATCGTGACCGTGCCCAGGTCTTTCAGGCTACGTACATGGGTGCCGCCACAGCCATAGGCCGGCAGTTCACCGAAACTGATTTCCCGGGCGCCTTCGCGCAGCGATGTCAGGCGCGGCAGATCATGGGCGATCCACTGTTCGAGGCCGTCCTGAACGGTCTGCGGGTCAACGTCATGGGCCGAGTCTGCCGGTTTGAATTGCACACGTCCTTCGCCGGGCCAGTGATGCGCCTTGATCGGCATCCAGCCCATGGCCTGGACGAAGTGGCCAATCAGGTGGCCGGCCGAATGCATGCGGGTATTGAACTGGCGACGTTGCTCGTCGATGCGGATCTGGGTCATGCCGGGGTTGACCGGCTGATCGACGAAATGGACGATCCGGTCAGGATCCTGGACTACGCGCAGTACCCGGCTGTCGCCGATCCACCCCGTATCGCAAGGTTGTCCGCCGCCCTGAGGGTGAAACAAGGTTGCGCGCAGCACCACGGCGAATTCGTTCTCGTGAGGTGCGCAGTCCAGGACTTCCACATTGGCCTTGAGGTCATCACTGTGGAAAAAGAGGCGAAGCGTCATATTCCAAGCTCGTAATCAAATTTCTATTTTTTATTATATGAAGCGTGGATTAGCGTGATAATCCGTTCAAACATCAAAGGACTGTTGCGTTGTGAGCATAAATCTTCCACTGCCGTTGCTGGGTGAAATGGCGATTTTCGTCAAGGTCGTCGAAACCGGCAGCTTCTCCGAAGCCGCTCGGCAATTGGGCTCTTCGCCCTCGGCGGTGAGTCGCAGCATCTCGCGACTGGAGAAGGCCCTGGCCACCCGTTTGCTGCAACGGACTACACGAAAGCTGCGTTTGAGCGATGGTGGCGAGGAGGTCTTCAAGCGGTGCCAGGAGATGGTCAACGCGGCCCGGTCCGTGATGGAAATCAGTGGTCAGTTCACTGATGAGCCCGAGGGAGTGGTGCGCATCAGCGTCCCTAAAGCGGTAGGCCGAATCGTGATTCACCCGCATATGCCGGAGTTTTTGCGCCGTTATCCCAAGGTGGATGTGGAGTTGTTGCTTGAGGATCGTCAGGTGGATCTGATCGACGATCACGTCGACCTGGCGATTCGCATCACCGACCGGCCACCAGCGGGATTGGTGGGGCGGCAGCTGCTGAGCATCGACCATCTGCTCTGCGCCACACCCGAGTATCTGGCCGAGCACGGGACGCCGACTCACCCCCATGACCTGCTCAACCACAGTTGCCTTTACCTGGGCGAAACCCCGAGCGATGCGCGGTGGAAGTTCAAGAAAGGCAGCAAAACCGTAACCGTCGGAGTGCGCGGACGGTATGCCGCCAATCACACCGGTGTACGTTTTGGCGCGGTGTTGCAGCACATCGGCATTGGCAGCCTGCCGTATTTCACCGCACGTCGTGCCTTGGAGAAGGGGTTGATGGTGCAGGTGCTGCCGGACTGGACGTTCCTGGCGTCCTACCACGGAGGCGCCTGGTTGCTGTATTCGCCAACCCGATACCTGCCGCCCAAGCTACGGGTATTGATTGATTACCTGGTGGAGTGTCTGGAGAAGGAGCCGACGTTGGGCAAGCCAGGCAAGTCGAGCACGCTGAGTACGCCGGTTTCGGAGTATGAGTTGCCCGAGAGTGAAGGGTTGTTCTGAGGCAAAAGCAAAGATCGCAGCCTGCGGCAGCTCCTACAGGTGGTACGCAATTCCCCTGTAGGAGCTGCCGCAGGCTGCGATCTTTTGTATCAGTGCTTGCTGTCCTGATTCGACAACGCCAGCAGCTGTTTCTCCTGGTTCCAGTCGAAAGGTTCGTCATTCTGTTCGGCTTCGAAACGACGCTCTTCCAGTGCCTGGTACAGGTCGATTTCTTCATCGGACAAGTAGTGCAGGCAGTCACCGGCGAAATACCACAGCAGATCCCGTGGGATCAGGTGGGCGATTTGCGGATAACGGGAAATGACTTGAGTCAGGATGTCCTGGCCCAGGTATTGGCTTTCGATCGGATCGATCGGCAGTGACGCCAGCAGTTCGTCGAAGCGCTCCAGGAACAAGGCATGGCTTTCTTCGGGAACCTGTTCGGCCTCACCTACGGCGACCAGGATGCTGCGCAAGTGGTCGAGCAAAACGAGATGATCGGCAACGATGTTGGACACGAGATAAGTCCTCAAGAGCAAAACGGGCGCGGGAGTATAAAGCTCCCGCGCGCATTTTCCCATGATCGAGAGCTGGATGGATCAGCGCACGCTACCCTCGGTCAGGGCTATTTCCTCTTTATCGAAAGCATCGACATCGATCACTTTGCGTCGCGATGCTTCGGCCTCACGCAGTGTCTGGGCTTCCACCGGTTGCAACACGCCGGCTTCCAGTGCGGCCTCGATGACATTTTCCCCGGCGACCGGTTTGACCTGACCGCTCTTGAGCGCCACGTGCAGTTTCTTGCGCAAGGGTTGCGCAGCGTCCAACAGATTGCAGGTGTGCTGCAGGACGCCAACAGGGTCTTCGACCGATTGCGGGCGGTAGCAACCCAGCAGCACTTCTTCCAGGGCCGGATCGCCCTTGGCGCGGCCAATCACCGCCGCCACTTCGGCGCCGAGTTTGTCCGACGGCCCTTTGTGGCGACGGCCGAACGGGAACACGATCACTCGCAACAGACAGCCCAGCACCTTGTTCGGAAAGTTGTCGAGCAGTTCATCCATGGCCCGCTCGCCGTGCCCGAGACTTTCCTCCATGGCCCAGGTAAACAGCGGCTTCATGTACTCCGGCGAGTCGAGGTCGTTGTACCGCTTGAGCGCGGCGCTGGCCAGGTACATGTTGCTCAGCACATCGCCCAGCCGTGCTGACAGGCGTTCGCGCCGTTTCAGTTCGCCGCCGAGCAGCATCATGCTGAGGTCGGCGAGCAGGGCGAAGGCGGCAGCCTGACGGTTCAGCGCGCGGAAATAACCCTGGCTGAGCTTGTCGCCCGGCATGTGCTCCAGGTGCCCGAAACCCAGGTTCAACACCAGCGTGCTGGCGGCGTTGCCCACGGCAAAGCCGATGTGCTTGAGCAGCAGGCCATCGAACTCGGTGAGTGCCTGGTCCTTGTCCTCCCGTGTGGCCAGGGCCATTTCCTTGAGTACGAAGGGGTGGCAGCGAATCGCGCCCTGGCCGAAGATCATCAGGTTGCGCGAAAGAATGTTCGCGCCTTCCACGGTGATGAAGATCGGCGCGCCGTTCCATTTGCGCCCCAGGTAATTGTTCGGCCCCATGATGATCGCCTTGCCGCCATGCACATCCATCGCCTGGCTGATGCACTCGCGGCCGCGCTCGGTGAGGTGGTACTTGAGGATCGCCGACAGCACCGACGGTTTTTCGCCGAGGTCCACCGCGTTGGCGGTCAGCATCCGTGCGGCGTCCATCATCCAGGCATTGCCGCCGATGCGCGCCATGGCTTCCTGGATACCTTCGAAAGCGGCAATCGGCACGTTGAACTGCTCGCGAATCTGCGCGTACTGGCCGGTCACCAGGCTGGTGAACTTGGCCATGCCGGTGCCCACCGCCGGCAGGGAGATCGAACGCCCGACGGACAGGCAATTCATCAGCATCATCCAGCCCTTGCCGAGCATTTCCTGGCCGCCGATCAGGAACTCCAGCGGCACGAACACATCCTTGCCGGAGTTCGGGCCGTTCATGAACGCCGCCCCCAGGGGCAGGTGACGACGGCCGATGTCCACGCCGGGCAGGTCGGTTGGAATCAGCGCCAGACTGATACCCAGGTCTTCCTCTTCGCCCAGCAGGTGGTCCGGGTCATAGGCCTTGAACGCCAGGCCGAGCAGGGTAGCGACCGGGCCCAGGGTGATGTAGCGTTTTTCCCAGTTCAGGCGCAGGCCGAGGGTTTCCTTGCCTTCCCATTCGCCTTTGCAGATCACCCCGGTGTCGGGCATGCCGCCGGCGTCCGAACCGGCGAGGGGACCGGTCAGGGCAAAGCAGGGGATTTCATCGCCGCGCGCCAGGCGTGGCAGGTAATGGTTGCGCTGTTCGTCGGTGCCGTAATGCAGCAACAGTTCGGCAGGGCCGAGGGAGTTGGGGACCATTACGGTGGAGGCGAGATCGCCGCTGTGACTGGCCAGTTTCATCGCCACTTGCGAGTGGGCGTAGGCCGAGAAACCCTTGCCGCCAAACTCCTTGGGGATGATCAGGGCAAAGAATCCCTGGTCCTTGATGTAAGCCCAGGCCTCGGCCGGCAAGTCCATGGTTTGACCGAGCTGCCAGTCACTGACCATGGCGCAGAGTTCTTCGGTCGGGCCGTCGATGAAGGCCTGTTCTTCTTCGTTCAGTTGCACCTTGGGATAGGACAACAGTTTGTTCCAGTCCGGACGACCGCTGAACAGTTCGCCGTCCCACCACACGGTGCCAGCTTCGATGGCATCGCGTTCGGTTTCCGACATCGGTGGCAGGGTTTTCTGGAACCAGTTGAACATCGGTGCGCTGAAGAACTTGCGGCGCAGGTCAGGCAAAAGCAGGGGCGCCGCCACGGCGGCGGTCAGCACCCAGAAAATCAACAGCAGCCAACCCGGCGCGCGACTGAACGCGCCCATTGCCAGCAGATAGACAGCCACGATGCCCAGGGCAGGCAGCGGCGCGATGCGACGGTGGGCTAAATAAGCTATCCCGACAACCAGAACCAGTATCCACAACAGCAGCATATTTAATCCTCCGTGAACCCAGGGCGTACCAACCCACAGAGCTTAGACGGCATCCGTAAAACCGGGTGGTCAGAGCGAGGGGATTGAAATCGTGGGAAACCCTGGATGATTGTGTAGGCCTTAGGCGCGACAGACCGTGAAAAATCGTTCATTGAGCGGGCGACAAAGCGCCCATGTTTGGCCGAAACGTCGTTATCTCTGTGCTGAACCTCTCGATAGACTCGAGACTTCTCAAGGAGATTGCCCGCATGCACGAGTACCTGAGCCCCGGCCGCTTCATCGATAGTGACCACCCCTGTGTGGTGGAGTTCGCCGAAAAACACCGCGGTGCCAGTCGCGACCCGCTCGAGCAGGCGGTCCATCTCTATTACGCCGTGCGCGAGGCCGTGCGCTACAACCCCTATACCTTCAGCCGTGATCCGCAGACCTTGTGCGGCAGTCATGCGCTGGCGGCCGGGGAAAGTTACTGCGTGCCGAAAGCCACACTGCTGGCCGGTGCAGCGCGGCATTGCGGCATACCCGCGCGGATCGGTTTGGCGGACGTGCGCAATCATCTGTCGACTCCACGCTTGCTCGAATTGCTCAAGAGCGACGTGTTCGCCATGCACGGCTACACCGAGCTTTATCTGAATGGTCGTTGGGTCAAGGCCACCCCTGCGTTCAACCAGGGCTTGTGCGACCTGTTCAATGTGGCGCCACTGGAATTCGACGGGATCAACGACAGCGTTTTTCATCCCTACAATCGCGACGGCGAGAAGTTGATGGAGTACATAATCGATCACGGCCAGTTCAGCGACGTGCCGGAAAAGTTCTTCTTCGAACACCTCGAAAAGTGTTATCCGCACCTGTTCGACGAGCAACTGCCGGCGCTGCTGGGGGACATGCAGAGCGATTTGAGTCGCGCCTGATCCGGCGTATGCTGCCTGCGCATTCATCCATAAAGAGGCGGTCATGCTGAAGATCTGGGGTCGGAAGAATTCATCGAATGTCAGGAAACCATTGTGGGCCGCCGAGGAACTGGGCCTGGCCTATGAGGCCATCGACGCCGGCGGTGCCTTTGGTGTGGTCGATACGCCCGAGTACCGCGCCATGAACCCCAATGGCCGCGTGCCGGTGATTGAAGACGATGGCTTCGTGCTGTGGGAATCAAACGCCATCGTGCGTTACCTGATGGCCAGGCATGCAGCGAATACGTCGTGGTATCCGGCGGACCTGCAAGCGCGGGCCAGCGCCGAGAAGTGGATGGACTGGACCACGTCCAGTATTGCCGGACCATTCCGCACGGTGTTCTGGGGCGTCGTGCGCACCCCAGCCGAGCAACAGGACTGGCCCGCAATCAAGGCGGCGATCAAGGAATGCGAGACGCTGCTGGCGATGGCCGACCAGGCGCTGGCGACCCAGCCCTACCTGTCCGGTGACGAGATCGGCATGGGCGACATTCCCTTGGGCAGTTTCATTTATGCCTGGTTCGAGATGCCGATCGAACGTTCGCCCAAGCCCCATCTGGAGGCCTGGTACGCACGATTGCAAGAGCGTCCGGCGTATCGCAAGGCGGTCATGACCGCGTTGACTTAATACTCACTATCGACACACTTGACTGTACTTGTGCGGCGGCGACAAGCACCATTGCGTCCATGCGCCGCGGTTGTTTTGCTTGCCGCCCGCCCATATCTGTCCCTTTCTTCCCCTTCTTGGTGCGTAATCCGATATGAGTTCCGCTCTGTCCATCCGGCAGCTAACCAAAACCTACGGCAACGGTTTCCAGGCCTTGAGTGGTATCGATCTGGATGTCGCCGAAGGTGACTTCTTCGCCTTGCTCGGCCCCAACGGCGCCGGCAAATCCACGACCATCGGCATTCTGTCGACCCTGGTGAACAAGACCAGCGGCACGGTGAATATCTTCGGTCACGACCTGGACAAGAACCCGGCGGCGCTCAAGCGCTCCATTGGCGTCGTGCCCCAGGAATTCAACTTCAACCAGTTCGAAAAGACCTTCGACATTGTCGTGACCCAGGCCGGTTACTACGGCATCCCGGCGAAAGTCGCCAAGGAACGCGCCGAGCAGTACCTGACCCAGCTTGGTCTGTGGGACAAGCGCGATGTGCCGTCGCGTTCGCTGTCCGGCGGCATGAAGCGTCGCCTGATGATTGCCCGTGCACTGGTCCACGAACCGCGCCTGTTGATCCTCGACGAACCGACTGCTGGCGTGGACATTGAACTGCGTCGCTCGATGTGGACCTTCCTCACCGAGCTGAACAAGAAAGGCATCACCATCATCCTCACCACGCACTACCTGGAGGAGGCTGAGCAGCTGTGCCGCAACATCGGCATCATCGACCACGGCGTTATCGTCGAAAACACCAGCATGAAGCAGTTGCTCGGCCAACTGCATGTGGAGACCTTCCTGCTGGATTTGAAGAGCAGTGTGAGCGCGTCGCCTCAGCTGCTTGGCTATCCCTCTCGTTTGCTCGATGCTCACACCCTGGAAGTCCAGGTGGACAAAAGCATGGGCATCACCGCGCTGTTCACTCAGCTGGCGCAGCAGAACATCGAAGTGCTGAGCCTGCGCAACAAAACCAATCGCCTCGAGGAGTTGTTCGTGTCCCTGGTGGAGAAAAATCTGTCGAAGGTGGCGGTATGAGTTCCGAGCTGCAACCCAACCTCGTTGCCCTCAACACCATCGTTTACCGTGAGGTCCGGCGCTTTACCCGGATCTGGCCGCAGACGCTGCTACCGCCAGCGATCACCATGGTTCTGTACTTCGTGATCTTCGGTAACCTGATCGGTCGACAGATCGGCGACATGGGTGGCTTCACCTACATGGAGTACATCGTGCCGGGCCTGATCATGATGTCGGTGATCACCAACTCCTACGGCAACGTGGTGTCGAGTTTCTTCGGCAGCAAGTTCCAGCGTTCCATCGAAGAACTGATGGTGTCGCCGGTGTCGCCGCACACCATCCTGATCGGCTACACCCTCGGTGGCGTGCTGCGCGGCTTGATGGTCGGGATCATCGTGACGCTGCTGTCGCTGTTCTTCACTGATTTGCAGGTGCATCACCTGGGCGTGACCGTTCTGGTGGTGGTGCTGACGGCGACGATCTTCTCGCTGCTGGGCTTCATCAACGCCGTATTTGCGCGCAACTTCGATGACATCTCGATCATCCCGACCTTTGTGCTGACGCCGTTGACCTACCTGGGCGGGGTGTTCTACTCGATTTCGTTGCTGCCGCCGTTCTGGCAGACCGTATCCTTGGCCAACCCGGTATTGCACATGGTCAATGCGTTCCGTTACGGCATTCTTGGCGTTTCGGATATTCGGATCAGTATCGCGATCACGTTCATGTTGGTGGCGACTGTGATTCTGTACCTGGGATGTGCGCGGTTGCTGGTGAGTGGGCGCGGGATGCGTACCTGATCGTTGTCTCGCGGATGTACCCGATCTACTGTAGGAGCTGGCTTGCCAGCGATGGCGGCTTGACTGAGTACATATCCATTGCTGCGGTAACGGCCACTTATGGTTTCGCCCTTACGGCGAGTCACTTGGAAAAACG
>NZ_JAXDEQ010000078.1:0-8200 GCF_035065025.1 Pseudomonas sp. YuFO8
GCGCAATGTTCAAGGACGCCTTCGCCGACAAGCCGGCTCCTACAGGTCCGCGGCAGCCACGGACCAACGCCCTGCGCAAAACATTGTAGGAGCTGGCTTGCCAGCGAAGGGGCCCGAACGGTCAATGCAGTACTTAAGGTCGCCTTCTGGAAGGTCACTGATCTTGCAGCTCGCTCATCTGCATCTGCGCCTTGAGAAACCCCATCAACTCGGCCGCGGCCGGCGACAGGCTGTGGCCCTTGCGGCACAGGATGCCGATCTGGCGTTCCACCCTGGGCTCCGCCAAGGGTAAAAATACAAGCTGCTCGTTGCCCTGGGGAAACGCCAGGGACGGCAGCGTGGTGATGCCGATGCCCTGCTCGAGCATCGCGATCAGGGAAATCATGTTGGAGACGAACAGCAGGCTGCTGTCGAGCAAGCCCTCCGCCTCCGTGCCCGCCAGCAGGCGCGAGGTGCCGTTGCGTACCAGCGGATAGGCTTGCAGGCTGGACCAGTGCAGCGCCCCGCCGTTGGCCACCAGCGGATGATCATGCCGGCAGACCACCCCGACGCGGTCGCTGAGGATCGGCACGAACTCGATGTTGTCATCCGCCACCCATACGCTGCTGATGGCGAAGTCCACCTGCCCCTGGACCAATAGCTGCTGCACGCTGTCGGCGTTGCCGTCCTGGATGCTGATCTGCATTTTCGGATGCTCGCTGACAAACCGTGCGAGCAGGTGCGGCAGCAAGCGGCTGGCCACCGATGGCACCGTGGCGATGCTCACCTGACCGATTTCGTGCCGCGCCAACAGGCTGACTTCCCTGGCGATGCGATCGTGATGGGCGAGCAAATCCTGGAACAGCGGCAAACAGTGGGCGCCAAACGGCGTCAGCTCGGTTTTCCCGCCCTTTTCGAACAGCGGCTGACCGAGTTTCTGCTCCAGCTCGCGCACCGCCAACGACAACGCCGGTTGCGTGCGATACGCCTGCCTGGCCGCGCCGTGGAAGCTTTTCAGCTGGGCGACCAGGACGAAATAACGCAGTTGAGTGATCTTCAGCTCGGGCAACACGGTTAGTTTTCCTTATCATTTCATATTTATTATTAATTTTTATTTGCAGAGTAATACTCTCAAGATGGGACCAACGCAATCGGAGGTTCCCATGGCACTGCAACCCTGCAAAAACTACATTGGCGGCAACTGGTGCGAAGGCCCGGATCTAATCGCCAACCACAGCCCTTCGGACGTCGAAGACCTGATCGGGCACTACCATCAGGCCAGCGCCGAACAGACCCTGGACGCCATCGCGGCCGCCTGTGACGCCCAGCCGCAATGGGCGGCCAGCGGCCTGGAACAGCGCCAGCAAATCCTCATGGCCATCGGCAACGAGCTGATCGCGCGCAAGGACGAACTCGGCGAACTGCTCTCACGCGAAGAAGGCAAGCCACTGGCCGAAGGCATTGGCGAAGTCCATCGCAGCGCGCAATTCTTCCACTACTACGCCGCCGAAGTGTTGCGCCAGATGGGCGAGACGGCTGCCTCGGTTCGCCCGGGAATCGACATCGAAGTTCATCGCGAACCAGTGGGCGTGGTCGGCATCATCACCCCGTGGAACTTCCCCATGGCCACCGCCGCGTGGAAGATCGCCCCGGCCCTGGCCTTCGGTAACGCCGTGGTGTTCAAGCCGGCCAACCTGGTGCCTGCCAGCGCCTGGGCGCTGACCGAAATCATCAGCCGCCAGCCCCTGCCCGCAGGCACCTTCAACCTGGTGATGGGCAGCGGCAGCGTGGTCGGCGAAAGCCTGATCCAGTCGGCCGATATCGATGCGCTGACGTTCACCGGCTCGCTGCAGACCGGCCGCCGCGTCGCGGTCGCCACCGCCGGCAACCTGGTGCGCTGCCAGCTGGAGATGGGCAGCAAGAACGCCCTGGTGGTGCTCGACGATGCCGCCCTCGACATCGCCGTGGAATGCGCACTGAACGGTGCCTTCTTCGGTACCGGGCAAAAATGCACCGCCTCATCGCGCCTGATCGTCTGCGACGGCATCCATGACCGTTTTGTCGAGGCATTGGTCGCGCGCATGCGCCAGTTGAAGGTCGGCCATGCCCTTGAAAAAGGTGTGCAGATCGGCCCGGTCGCCGAGGCCCGCCAACTGGAACAGAACCTTCATTACCTGAACCTGGCCAAGGAAGACGGCGCCACCCTGGTCGAAGGCGGCGAGTTGCTCGCCCTGGAACCGGCCGGGCACTACATGCGCCCCGCGCTGTTCATCAATACCACCAACCAGATGCGCATCAACCGCGAAGAAGTGTTCGGGCCGATTGCCTGCGTGATCCGCGTGAGCGACTTCGAGCAAGCCCTGGCGGTGTTGAACGACACCGAATACGGCCTGACCGCCGGGATCATCACCCAGTCGCTGCGTCATGCCAGTGACTTCAAGCGCCGCGCCCGTACCGGGTGCGTGATGGTCAACCTGCCCACCGCCGGCACCGATTACCACGTGCCGTTCGGCGGCCGCAAAGCCTCCAGCTTCGGCCCGCGCGAGCAAGGGCAATACGCCCGCGAGTTCTACACCGTGGTCAAGACCACCTACGTGCGACCTTGAACGGGAGATCACCATGCACGACTTATTGATGATCGATGGCCTGCAGTACTCCAACTGGAACGAAGAGATCTTCCGCCAGATGCAGGCCGGCGGCCTGAGCGCGGTCCACGCCACCATCGCCTATCACGAAAACGCCCGGGAAACCCTGTCGCGCATCGGCGAATGGAACCGCCGTTTCGAAACCTGGCCCGAGCTGATCCGTCCGGTGCGCGAGGCCTCGGACATTCGCCTGGCGCATCAGGAAGGCCGCGTCGGGATTTTCTTCGGCTTCCAGAACTGCTCGCCCATCGAAGACGACATCAGCCTGGTCGAGGTCTTCCGTCAGCTCGGCGTGTTGATCATGCAGCTGACCTATAACAACCAGAGCCTGCTGGCCAGCGGCTGTTATGAAACCGAAGACAACGGCATCAGCCGCTTCGGCCGCCAGGTCATCCGCGAGATGAACCGCGTCGGCATGCTCATCGACATGTCCCACAGCGCCGAACGCAGCACCCTGGAAGCCATCGAACTGTCGAGCCGGCCGGTGATCGTCTCCCACGCCAACCCGTCGAGCTTCCATGCCGCTAAGCGCAACAAGTCCAACGCCGTGCTGCGGGGGATTGCCGAATCCGGCGGCCTGCTCGGTTTCAGCACCTACCCGTTCCACCTCAAGGGTGCGTCGGGCTGCAGCCTGGAATCGTTCTGCGACATGGTCGCAAGCACGGCCGAACTGATGGGCGTGGAGCACATCGGCATCGGCACCGACCTGTGCCAGCAACAACCCCTGCAAGTGCTCGAATGGATGCGCAACGGGCGCTGGAGCAAGGACAAGGACTACGGCGAAGGCTCGAAGGACAACGCCCACTGGCCGTCACCGCTGCAATGGTTCCGCGACAGTCGGGATTTTCCGGTCATCGCCCAAGGCCTGCGCGACCGTGGCTTCGCCGAGGACGAGGTACGCAACATCATGGGACTCAACTGGTTGCGCCTGCTGGAAAACGCGACCACCGCGCAAAACTGACCCCGATCCAAACCGTGAGGACCGCATGAAAAATAACAACAATAACCTCCCGTTCATCTCCCCGACCGGCGATGCACAGCCCTTGGCGCGTATTTTGGAGGCATCATGAAAACCACAACCGCACTGCAAGCTGACGGCCAGGCGCCGGCAGCCACGACGCCGAAAAAAGACATCGACTGGCCGCTGTTCCTGATCAGTGGCGGGTTCCTTGGCGCCTTCCTGATCGCCGCGCTGGTCGACATCGAGGGTGTGTCGCTGCTGGTCAACACGCTGTTCGCCTGGTCGACGAAATTCTTCGGCCTGTACTGGCAGGTCCTGATGCTGGCGACCTTTGCCATGAGCCTGTTCATCTGCTTCAGCAAGTGCGGGCGCGTCAGGCTCGGCGGCGTTGATCAGCGTCCCGACACCAGCACCTTCAACTGGATCGCGGTGATCATGTGCGCCCTGCTCGCCGGTGGCGGTGCCTTCTGGGCGGCGGCGGAACCGATGATGCACTTCGCCAGCCCGCCACCGCTGTTCGCCGGGGTGCAAGCGCACACCGAGGCCGCCGGGCACGCTGCGCTCGCGCAATCATTCGTGCACTGGGGCTTCCTGGCCTGGGCGGTATTGGGCAGCCTGCTGGCCATCGTGTTGATGCACCTGCACTACGACAAGGGTTTGCCCCTGGCACCACGCACCCTGCTCTATCCACTGTTCGGCGAGCGCGCGATCAAGGGGCCGATCGGCACCCTGGCCGACGCCACCTCGATCATCGCCGTGGTCGCCGGCACCATCGGCCCGATCGGCTTCCTTGGCCTGCAGATCAGCAGCGCGTTGCACTCGGTGTGGGGCATTCCCAATGACCTGGTGGTGCAGTCGATCACTATCGTGCTGGTCACGGTGATGTACACCATCTCCTGCCTGGTCGGGCTCGAGGGCATCCGCTTCGTCAGCGGGATCAACGTCTGGCTGATGATCGGCCTGGCGGTGTTCATGGTGCTGCTGGGGCCCACCGCGTTCATCCTCGGCGGATTCCCCACGGCCTTTGCCCTGCACATCGAACAGTTCATCCCGATGACCCTGTTCCGTGCCGATCCGAAATGGCTGGACTGGTGGACGGTGTTCTACTGGGGCTGGTTCATCGGTTACGCGCCGATGGTGGCGCTGTATGTGGCGAAAATTTCCCGGGGCCGGACCATCCGCGAAGTGATCATGACCCTGTCGATCATCGCCCCGCTGGTGACCATGTTCTGGTTCACCATTGTCGGCGGCGCCGGCATCGGCATGGAATTGCAAACCCCGGGCATCGTCACCGCCCACGGCGCGCAACCGGAAGACCTGCTGTTGGGCGTGACCCAGAACCTGCCATGGGGTGGGTTGATCTCGGCGCTGTTCCTGTTCCTGAGCTTTATTTCGGTAGCGACCAATGGCGACGCCATGGCCTTCACCGTGGCAATGGCCATGTCCGCAAACGACAAGCCCAAGGCATGGCTGCGCGCCTTCTGGGCGATCGGCATGGGCCTGGCCGCCGTGGTGCTGATCACCATCGGCTCGGGCGGGGTCACCGCGCTGCAATCCTTTATCGTGATTACCGCTGTACCGGTTTCGCTGCTGATCCTGCCGTCGCTCTGGGATGCCCTGCGCATCGCCCGGCAGATGGCGCGCGAACAGGCAGTCTGATGATGAACAGTCCAGGAATCGCAATGATGTCGCACACCGACACAGACACCTCTTCGGCCTTGCGCCCTGCCGCCCGGGTCATGGACCTGGAACGGCTGGGCAGTCACTTCCAGAGCCGCCTGAGTTTCGTGCGCAGCAGCATGCGCAAAATGATGAACGAGCAATGGCGTATCGAGCGCACCCGCTTCGATCTCGACGCCGAGGGTTTCGGCACCGCGATCTACCGGATCGACACTGCCAGTGCCCATTATCACTGCGTGATTTTCTCGATGTACCTGCCGCCGGAAAAGCGTAGTGACCGGGTCATCGCCGATCAATGGGACGTCAGCTTCGTTTTGCTGGCCGGCGATGTCGACGAGCAGCAACTGGCCGACTTGCGGGGCAACGTGCCGTTGCAGGAAGCCGGGCGTTTCGATGCGCGGGTGCTGGTGCTGTCACGGGCCAACCGCAGCCTGCGCAACTTCGAGCGTTTCCTCGGGGCGCTGGCCGAAGGTTGCCAGCCGGACCCACGGCAACTGGCCGAAGTCGGCTACCTGTATCGCACCACCGCCGTGTACGGTAACGGCAAGTTCGGCATCGCCGACTTCAGCTGCCTGCAGGGCAATGCCGACTTCACCCAACCGTTCAGCGCGCAGATGTTCACCGTGTACCTGCTGCGACATTTCAGCATCGAGCAGATCGAGCACATGGCCCGGGCGCGAAATCCGCAACGGGCGGTCGGGCTGGACATCGAACTGCAGCGCTACCTGGGGGTCGGCAACTCCACGGGGTTGGGCATGGCGCCCTTCCTGATCAATCACCCGCAACTGGTCGACAAATGGGTCTGTGCCCGGGAAACCGCACTGGCGCGGGTTTTGGCACAACCGGCCGACCTGCCCCGGGTGCAGCGTTTCCAGGCGCTGTTGCAGCGGGCTCGCCAGCACCTGCAACAGACCAGCACCGAGGACCAACGGCAAAGTGGCATCGACCGGCAGACCCTGGCCGACCTCGATCAATTGAGCCCATGGTTCGCCGCTCAACCCGTCAGCGCCGACCTGTGGTCTCGCCTGCAGGATTGGGCCGAGCTGAACACCGGCTTGGGTTGCCAGGAATTGCTGGTCAGCCTGCTGCTGGAGCTGTACCCCGAACAGGTCGACCCGCTGGCCGAACAGATGTCGGTCAACGAGGGCTTTCGCCTGAACGCCGAGATGCCGCTGGACGCGCTGTGCACCCTGATCGAGACCCGCTACCGCTGGGCCCTCGACTACGACCTGAAAGGGGCCGAGGCCAATCACTTCTTCTGGTATCGCTCGGCGGAAAAGGAAGAACCGCGCCTGGGGGAACGCGCCCTGGAACCTGGCGCGGAAAAGGAAATGCAGCTGGGCATCGCCCACAACATCCAGCGGTGTCACCGCGCCTTGCTGGCTTACCGCGAACAGCATCCGCAGCAATTGACCGCGCACTTCCTGCTCGCACAGCCGTCGTTCAAAGGCACCGTGTGCCGGTTGCAGGGCATGGCCCGCTGCGCCTTCGGGGAAATTCGCGCCAACCTGATGGACCGCAACATGCTGCCGATCCACCTGCTGCGCTGCAAGCTGGCGTTCTTCGGCGCCGGCAAGTTTGACCCCAAGTCCAGCCGCTGGGTGCGCATCACCTTGTTCCAGGGGGCGCCGCTGGTCAGTGAGATCGGCCAGCCGTTCGCCGATGACTGGAATTTCGCGGTGATGCCGACACTGGCCACCGTTGCCGGAGAACACTGATATGCGCGTCTCGCTCAATGAAATCCAGGTGATCTGCCGCAAGGCCTTCGAAGGCATCGGCTTCGCCGCCGGTGACTGCGACGACGCCGCCGAGATGATCGCCCGCCTGCAACTGCAAGGCCTCGATGGCATCGGTGCGTTGAAAAAGGCCCTGGCGTACCTGCACGACGAAGTCGATCGGCCCATCGACACCTGCTACGAAGACGCCGCGCAGCTGACCCTCGATGCCCACGGCCAGAGTGTCCTGCGCTGCGCCGCCCAGGCGGTCGAACTGGGTGTCGGCAAGGCCTTGCGTGGCGGCAGTGCGCTGATCCGCATCCGCCATTGCCATAACCGCATTCTGCTGCTCGGTTACCTGGCGCGCTGCGCGGCCGAGGCGCTGAATTTTTGCGTGTACTGGCGCGATGCACGCCAGGAACTGGTCGCCACGTTCAGCGCCGGGCAAACCTGCCCGACCCTGCGGATGTATGACCTGCCGCAACCGGCGCAGAGCGACGAGCAAAGCATCAATGTGCTGATCTCCCGGCACTTCATGCTGCTGCCGCGACTGAGTGCCGAGGATGCCGTGCCTACCGTTCACCCGCAGCCTGCCGGGGAGCTGATGGTCGACGACGAGGTCTGGGCCCAGCTGAAGAAACTTGGCGAGCGGGTGCTGGTGGAAAGCACCGAGGAATCCCGTCGGCGCGGTGCCGGCGAAAGCAGCGATGGCCAATAAAACCTTGCAACGCATCAGGAATCAATCAATGAAACACGCGATCAAGACCGACCTTTTCGCCTCGCGCGCACCACTGGAATGGGCGGTGGTCGGCAACGGCACGCTGTACACCGCACAAATCCCCATCGACCGCGAGGGCCAGGTGGTCAGCGGGGGCATCGAGGCGCAAACCCGGCAGACCCTGGACAATCTGCGCCACACCCTGCAGGCCGCCGGCAGCACGCTCGACGCGGTTACGCAGGTGCTGATCTACGTCACGGATCGCAGTTACCTGGCGACGGTGAACGGGATCTACGCCGAGTATTTCCAGGCGCCCTACCCCAACCGCGCCGCCATCGTCGTGGCGGGGTTGGCGCGGGAGGAAATGCTGGTGGAGCTGGTGGTATACGCCTGCCTTGACCTGCCGGCGAAGACGGCCTGACAAACGCCCCGGTCTCAAGCGAACGCATTCCCCTGTAGGAGCTGCCGAAGGCTGCGATCTTTTGATTTTCAAGATCAAAAG
>NZ_JAXDEQ010000079.1:0-6795 GCF_035065025.1 Pseudomonas sp. YuFO8
TCCCCACTCCCCCCGCTGCCCCGATCTACCCCCAATGCTGGGGAAAGAGGCCCGCCCGGGCATTTGCCGTTCCATCCGCGAGCGCGTCGCAAACGCCTGTGTACCGGGCCTCGCACCGACATTTTCGACGGTTGGCATGGGAGTTGCCGAAGACCTCCCAACTGACCCATATCCAAGGGGCAGGTACTCTGATAGAGGGAATACTCATGCACCCTTTACTGTCCAAAAGCGCGATCGCCCTGATCGTGAGTGCGCTGGCCCAAGGTTCTGCCCAGGCCGCGTTGTTTGCTGTAGATCCTGGCCCTTACCTGCCAGCCACCGGTGGCTTCGCGTCCTGGTATCAGGACACGCATGGCCGAACCCTCGACTTATGCCTGTCAAAAGCTGTCAGTTCCAGGGTTCCAAGTGCACCCGGCGCGCCGACCTACATGTGCGTTTTGAATCCGGCTCCCGGCGTTTTCGACGACACGCAGCCCATCGTTTTCCCAAGCAACTTTCCCGATGAAACGTTCTGGTTTACCGGCGAGGGCTCAATCGTGGATGCAGCCCGGGGCATCGACCTGACTTTTGTCAGTGCCATCGAAGCCGCCTTCGCCGCGGAAGAGGTGAAAGAAGGCGACCAGGTCAGTTTTGGCCGAATCCGCATTCGGGTCGATGTGCCCACTGCCGGTGTCTACACCATCACCCACCCCTACGGCGTCGACATATTTGACGTTCCCGCAGGTGGAGACCGCGCGATCAACATGACTCGCGACATCGGCATCGGCTCGCCGAAAACCTACGACGGCGCGCTCAGAAGTGACATTGGTCCGTTCCTGCGCAGCGTCAACGGTCCCTACACCGAGATCAACCCGGTCACGGGTGCGCCCGATCAATTCATCGGCGATCCAAACCTGGCCGAGGCCTTCACCGGCAGCCCTTTCAATACCAACTACATCCGCATTGAAGGCCCTAATGGACTGGATTTGCGCACGACGGTGATGACCATTTCCGGCAAGTTGTCGACGGTGGTCCGCCCCACTCCGATCATTGCCGAGCGCAGCACGTACTCCCGTAAAGCCGGTGAAAGCGCACCGGTGGCGCAACAGGATGTGTTCGTGATGGCGCCACCGCCACCGGCCACCGTGACCCTGGACAGCAACAGCCCGGTGCTGAACCTGACCGAAGCCGACACCACCGGCCACTGGTACGCCCAGTCCGCCACCAACCCGACGTTACCGAGCACCCTTGTGGTAACCGCCGACAATCACCTGGCCATTCCCACCAGCACGCCGACCACGCTGTCCCTGCCGCTGACCGACCTGGTGGTGATCTCACAGGCCCAGTACAGCCTGAGCAGCGGGCAGATCACCATCGTGGCCTCGACCAGCGATGAAACATCGCCACCGGTCCTTACCGCCACCTCCGGCACCGGGGTCGCCATCGGCTCTCTCAGTGGCGATGGTGCAGTGAAATCCCTGTCGACCGGCATCACGCCGATTCCACCGGCCAAGGTTCGAGTGACGTCATCCAATGGCGGCAGCGATACCGAAGAAGTGGTCGTCGTGCAATGAACGCACATATGCCCAGATCCTCATCAGGAGGCATCATGAACAAATTGCCACGCCTGGCGCTCAACGCCCTGGGACTGACTCTATCGTTGTCCGGCAGTGCATTCGCGCAACTCGCTGCCGTCGACCCCGGCCCCTACACCTTTGCCACGGGGAAATTCCCCATGTGGTATCAGGACAACAATCTGCTGTCGCTGGAACTGTGCCAGTCGCGGGCGACGAGTTCGCGGTCACCTGGCGCTCCCGGCGCGCCTGCCTACATGTGCATCCTGAATCCGGAACCCGGAGTTTATGACGACACCCTGCCGATGGTGTTCCCGGATAACTGGCCACCGGAAACCTTCTGGTACCTTGCCGAGACCAGCATCAACGATGTCGGCGGCTACGGCGTGGATGCCTACGTCGCCGGGATCGAAGCGGCATTCGCGTCCGAGAACCCTATCGACGGCGACCAGGCAAGTTTCGCGCGGATTCGTCTGCGGGTGAACGTGCCAGTGGCCGGTGTCTACACCATCACCCACCCGTACGGCGTGGAAACGGTCAACGTCACCGCACCGGGCCGTCGGGCAATCAACATCACCCGTGACATCGGCATCGGCGCACCGGGCAACTTCTCCGGTGCCCTCAACGGGGAGGTCGGGCCATTCCTGCGCAGCGTCAACGGACCGTACACCGAAGTGAACCCGGACACCGGCGCCATCGAGACTTTTGTCGGCGATCCGAACCTTACAGAGGCCGTCACCGGCAGCCCCAACAACACCAACTTCCTGCGTATCCAGGGTCCGGCCGGGACTATCCAGACCAACCTCTTCACCGTATCCGGCAAGGTCCTCGACAGCCGTGCGCAAACCCCGGCGGAAATTAGCCGCGCCACTTACCGCCGCACGTCTACAGGTCCGGGCACCAGCAGTACCCGGGTAGAAGTGTTCGGCAAATCGGTCAACGGATCGAGCCTGTGCTTCCGTGAAACCGTGGCCCTGGTTCCCGGCCCACCACAGACGCCGTGCCTGACCAGCATGCTCGGCGACAACACCGGTCTGTTCTTCGGCCATCGCCTGACGGGTACCACCGTGCCTCCGGTGGTGGTGCTCACTGCTACCGATCCGAGTGGCACCACCCGGCCGACGGCAGTATCGAGCAAAGTCTCCGACGTGGTGAAAGTCCAGACCGCGCGCTACAGCTGGGACAATCGCAGCCTGCTGATCGAAGCCACCTCGTCTGACGAAGTGGTGGTGCCGGACATGGTTGCCCAGGGCTACGGACGGCTGACCAAGTCCGGTACCCTGCAACGCCTGACCGTCGCCGACCTGTCCCAGCCACCGGCCACCGTGACCATCAAATCGGCTTCGGGCGGTAACGATACCGAGCCCGTGGTGGTCGTCGGTACGGCACCGGATACCGGTGAGAACCAGGCACCGGTGGGCGTTGCCGACAGCGGTAGCACCACCTTCGGCGTACCGATCACCCTCAACGTGCTGACCAACGACGACGACCCGGACGGCGACACCCCACTCACCATCACGGCATTGACTCAACCGGCCGCCGAGCAGGGCACCGTGGCGTTGAGCGGCACCACAGCGGTCGTCTACACCCCGCCAGCGGTGGTCAATGCTCCACTGACCACGACCTTCACCTACAAGGCGCAAGACGCCAAAGGCCTGGCCGCGACCGCTGCGACGACCGTGACCATCACCGTGGCGCCTAACCAGCCTCCGGTGGCTGTCGCCGACGCCATTGCGACCCTGGGTGTGTCGATCCCGATCAACGTGCTGGCCAACGACACCGATCCGGAAGGCAACGTGCCGCTCGCCATCGCCAGCTTCACCCAACCACCGGCCACTCGCGGCTCGGTGACCAGCAACGGCACCGTCCTGACCTACAACCCTCCGGCCACGGTCACCACGGCGTTCACCACGACCTTCACCTACTTCGCCCGGGACAGCTTCGGCGCCCAGTCGACGACACCGGCCACGGTCACGGTGCAAGTCTCGCCACGGCCAGCCGCGGAAACCTTCGCAGTCACGGCAGCCACGGTGACGGCCCGTTCCAACAACCGCTTCAACTGGGACTTCTCGGGGACTTCATCGGTGACCACCGGCAACACCATCACCGTCCAGGTGACCACGCCGACCGGGCTGGTGACCCTGGGTAGCACCACGGTGCCACTGACCGGTCGCTGGAGGTTGACCGTCAGCAACTCGACCACGGTGATTCCGTCGGCGAACCCGACAGCCACCATCACCTCGTCCCAAGGCACTGTGCGCACGGTGCAGGTGATCTCGAACTGAGCCCTCGCCCCATCGGCCAGAGTGGTTGATGGGGCAAGCCTCTAACCAAAGGACAACGCCATGAAAACGCCGACCGCCGCCCTGCTCTGCCTGCTTCTGCTCTGCAGCGGCGCGGGCGTGCGTGCCGACGACTTGATGGAGAACGACGACCTGGCGCCCGGCGCCGACCTCGGCGAGCTGCCACCCCCGGTCGGCCAGCAAGCCCTGATCGACCAGAACGGCCAGGCCAACGTCGCGCTGTTGCAACAGAACGGCCAGTCGCTGCTCGGCCAGATCGTGCAGTCGGGCAGCAATCAGGAAGCCTACATCCTGCAGCAAGGCAGCGACCTGATGGCATTGATCAACCAGCAAGGTTCCGGCAACGCCGCGTCCATTACCCAAACCGGCAGCCACAACCGCGCGCAGATATCCCAGAACGGCAACAACAACGACGCCAGCATTGTCCAGGCCGGCACGGGTCAGCAAAGCGCTGTGACCCAGGCAGGAAATGGAATGAGCGTATCGGTCACCCAGTATCGCTAAAGCACTGCACCACCTGGAGGTTTCATCATGTTCAAATTGACGCCCCTCACCGCCGCCATCCTGGTCATCGTCAGTGCTCAAGCATTGGCCGACGACAGCGTGTCGACCCAAAACCAGTTCGGTGACACCAACATCGCCGATGTGAAGCAGATTTCGGCACCGTTCAGCACCGCCACCCAGAACCAGTCGGGTGCGGGCAACGATGCGGCCGCCGTGCAGGACACCGCCACCAGCACCATCGAGCAGAACCAGAGCGGCAACTACAACGCCGGCTACGCCGAACAGCTGTTCGAAAACAACAGCACCATCATCCAGAACCAGGCCGGTGCCACCAACACCAGCCATGCCAGCCAGTCGATCGGGTTCGGCGGTGGCCAGATCCTGCAGCAACAGGAAGGCACCGGTAACTTCTCGTTCATCTACCAGGACAGCCAGGAAAATTCTTCCGGCACAACCTATCAGTATGGCGACAGCAACGAAGCCAACATCGAACAGATCCAGCTGGGCACGGCCAACAACGCGGTGATCATCCAGTACGGCACTGCCAACTACGCCACCGCCGAACAGATCAACCACATGAACGGCCAGATCGACATCAATCAGTCCGGCGGCACCAACTATGCCTACGGTGACCAGCGCTACGGCGAAGGCGGCAACCTGACCATCAACCAGTATGGCGACGGTAACGGCAGCGAAGTCTGGCAGGACACCCAGGTCGCCAGCAGAACCACCATCGACCAGAACGGCCAGACCAACGAAACCATCGTCGACCAGAGCTTCGGCGACAACAACGTGGCCCAGGTGATCCAGGTTGGCGACCTCAACGCGATCTATGCCGACCAGTTCGAGTCCCTGGGCTCGACCGTGACCCTCAATCAACAGGGCGTCGGCAACATCCACTTCACCTACCAGACCGGCACCGGCCAAGTGCTCAATGCCACTTCCACAGGCAACGACAACAAGGTCTACGCCAGCAACTGGAAAGGCCCGGTCACGCAAATGGGCGGCCAGTTCGGCAGCAACCAGCGCGCCACCGTCAACCAGAACGGCAACGGCAACGTCGCCAATTTCACCCAGAAAAACACCGGCCACATCATGACCACCAACCAGGCCGGTACCGGCAACAAAACCACGGTCAGCCAGGCCGATACCTACAACGAGCTGTACTTCGACCAGAACGGCACCGACAACATCCTCATCGCCGACCAGCGCGGCACCAACAACCTGACCCAGGGCAGCAGCACCGGCACCAACAACACCACCAACATCGACCAGGAAGGCACCGGCAACCAGGCGTTCACCACACAGCTGTATGGCGAAGACAACATGATCACCATCAAGCAGGCGGACACCATGAACGTGGCGTATGTGACCCAGGGGGGGACTGGCAACATTACCAGCGTGAACCAGAGCGGGATGACACAGACGGCGAATGTGCAGCAGTTTGGTTCGGCTAACAGTGCGACTGTGATGCAGAAGTAAGCATAGGGGGTGAAAAAAACCGCGCCTTTGGGGGGGCGCGGTTTTTTAGTAGTGTCTGATGCAGTCTTGCCCGCAACTCCATGTGAAGGTTTCAATCGAAGTTCAAACTCCTGATTCTTTGAGCCTCATCTACAAATGCCGATGATCGTTTTATATTTGTAGCGCGTTCCAGCTCATTATAATACGCCTGAGCTGCTTCGACGCTGGGACGGTTATGCATTCGTACAGTTGGGTCAAATCTTCCTTTAGCCGCACCAAATATTCTAGCAAATGAAAATACTTCATCCTTCTTAAGATTACCTTTGGCATAGTTCAGCAATTTAAGATTTTCATTCTGCGCGACGGGAATCCCAACCTCTTTTTCAATGAAAACAGCCTCTCTTTTGGCGGCATCCATATCGCTTAAGAATTTGTTATTCCGTTGGCGCTGAGCGCCTCCCAGAAATTCTAAATGGTCTACTCTATTACGCGCCTCGATGGCTTGCTCAGGAGTTACACCTGGCTTTAGACGGGCGTTTTTTGGATATGAATTTTTAAATTTAATCATTCCTGATTGTTGGATTTTCGCAATTTCCAATCTTCCTGCTATCCGTGCACTCGCCAACCGTCGCCAGCGCACAGCAGCCAGTACGGCCAGTACGTTAGAAAATGCTGAATGCCCATCTGGATCAGATAGGTTAATTGGATCACCCAAACAATACGAATACGAATTCAAACCACCGTTGCCAAACGGACTCAAACTGTCTGGGCTGTTAAATCGCATCAACACCGGGTTGAACGCTCGATAACCATTACCCAACAAATAGTGCCCGGTCACCGGATCCGGTGGTTCGCCGTTGAATCCCAGCAAACCCAGCAAACCCAGCAAACCCAGCAAACCACTTTCAGGGCGGCGGTGACCATAGGGTGAATATGCGATGGGTTGCCGTTGATGATTGGCTTTGAGCGTATGG